>CAYLYU010000075.1:0-5565 GCA_964387725.1 uncultured Zetaproteobacteria bacterium
CACTCGGTGGTCAATGACTCACCGATATGGAAGCGAGGAAATTCTTCAGCCTCGATAATCACCGGCTGAAGCCCCTCTCGAAGCAAATTCATGGCGGTGGCGGAACCCGCGGGACCTCCACCGACAATCAACACATCTTCTCGGCTCACATTGCCTCCAATCTCGCTCAGCCCATTCCAAGCATGGCGGCAATGATATTCTTCTGCATCTCGGTACTACCGGAAAAAAGACGGCCGGCCATAGCGTCCTGCACAAGGGCTGCATGCTCCCCCTCCAGCCCTCGTGTTCCAAAAATCTGTACTGCATCCAGGCACGATTGCAAGAATGCCTCACTTGCATACCATTTTGTCGCTGCACTCTCTACCGTGATTCGCTTGCCGCTATCGCAACGCTCAGCGCATCGGGAGACCCATAGCCTTAATGTCTCCAGCCGCAATTTCATTTCGGCAATACGATGGCTGATAGCCTGATTGTCCGATAACGGTTTCCCATGAACCTGACGAGACCGTGCAAACTCTCGTACCTCATCGAGCTGCCACTGCATCACTCCGGCGATTCCGGAAAAGATAAAAGCGCGTTCCAGTTCAAGCGCCAACTGAATCATAATACTTCCCATTCCCATCTTGCCCAATAGCCGCGTTGCAGGAATAAGGCAATCGGACAACACAACATCGCCCATTGTTGCCGTAGCGCACCCCTGCACGGTCGGGGCATGATCGAAGCTGACCCCCGGATCATCTCGCAAAATGATAAAAGCGGATATAGCACTATCACATTTAGCGTAGACGACCATTAGGTCGGCAACAGGCGTATTGGTGATATAGCGCTTATGGCCATTCAGAATAAAGCCATCACCATCCGCCACGGCATTGGTTAGCATGGCCTGAGTATCAGAGCCTGCATGCGGCTCGGTAATCGCATGGCCTGCCAGCAGTCTACCTGCCACCAGGTCGTGCAAAAAAGTCTTCTTCTGCTCAGCGCTACCGAAGCGTAGCAAAGGAAAAATACTCCCCCATATGTGAGCGTTGATTGCCAGGATAAGTCCGGGGTCGCGACACTGCTTTCCCAATCTTTCGTGAACTTCGCAAAGTTCGGAAAAACGGTTGCCAAGGCCTCCGAACTCATCGGGCACAGCATGTCCGAACAGGCCAGCATCACCGCATAATTGCAGTCGCCGCAGAGCTTCTTCAATACTTTTGCCAGCGGCCGGCGCAATTTTCGGCAGATGATAATGTCCCAAGTTTCCTCCTAAATCAGAGCTTCAACGGCATGGTAGTCCAGTTTGCCGTTCGACAGTCGAGGGAATGCATCCACCAGAACAATCCGGTAAGGCTGCATGTAAGCAGGAATATTCTCACGGATATAGGCGCGAAGCCCATCCATGTTCAGATCATCACCAACTACCGCCGCTACCAGCCGTTGACCACTGATCGGGTCACTAACACCAATGATGACAGACTCAATAACATGTTCAAAGCGATTGATCACAGCCTCAATCTCGGCCGGCTCAATACGGTATCCTGATGATTTAAGCATACGGTCCATGCGACCATGGTAAAGTAATTCACCGTGGTCATTCTTGGAAACCCTGTCACCGGTTTGATACCACCCATTTTTCACTGCTGGTATCACTGCGCCATTGTGCCAGTACCTACTCATCAGGCATGGCCCCTTGACCAGAAGGCCCCCGTCATTGTCTATTTTCAACTCAGCAGCACAGGCAGCCTCGCCAATAGGCACGGACTCCAGTTGCGAAAGTCGGGGACGATCAACCGGCCAATATGTACACACATTGGTTTCAGTTGGCCCAAAAAGGTTATACAACGCCACATGAGGCAATGCATCGGCCAAACGTTTCAGGCCGGAAACAGGAAACACCTCACCAGCAAAAAGAATGCGTTTCATCGCTGGCAAGCTCTCGGACTTCAATCCCCCTCGCTGAGCCAGAAAGCCAAGAATAGACGGAACAGTGTACCAGCTAGTGATGCCTTCACCCTCCAGCCAGGCCGCGAGCTTCCGGGGCGCAAGCACTAAAGACTGGGGTATGAAACTGGTCACTGCTCCGCAATGCACGGCTGTAAAAAGATCGAACAGTGAAAGGTCGAAATGAAAAGGGGCAAGGCTTGCAATCCGATCTTCCGCCCCGAGATCGAATGTCGCTGTCGACCAGTTTACAAAGGCATCAATCGCTCGACAACTAATGCAAACCCCTTTCGGAGTTCCGGTCGAACCAGATGTATAAAGAACGGCAGTCAGATCATCCGGAGCAGATCGATAAATAACGTCAACATCTTCGTATGGTCTATCCTCTGAGAGCTTCAGTTCGTCAACCCTTAGCCAGGTGACGGACTCGTCGAACCAATCAGGACGATCCCCTTGTCCAATGACACAGCGTGCTTTCACATCAGTAATAATGAAGGCGAGCCTGGAAACCGGATTCTTGATATCTAATGGAACATAACACGCTCCAGCGAACAACGCTCCGTAGATGCTACAAGCTGCGTCAATACCTCTGGGCAACAGCACTGCCACGCGATCTCCATGCGACACTCCGTTATGCACCAACGCTTCACTGACCCTTTCCGCACGGGTAAAAAAACCGCGATAGCTCACCTCACGCCCCTGTTCACGAAAGGCGATATCATTAGGGTGGTAGAATTGCTGCTTCAGCAGACTATTGATGACATGCATGCTATGTGGCCGTGCCACCTTGTAATTCTGCAGTCAGTGCATGGGTTAATGATATCAGCCACTGGCCATCAATCTGGCTCGAAATATAGTTAAAGCTCAGAGTAATCTCCCCGTTGTACTGACTCACCAATAGCCCCAGCGAGGGCGGGGATGTAACCTGGCTGAGCTGGAACATGGATCGGATTCTCGAGCCGGCAACCTCAGCAACCTTCGGATCAGGCTCGCCAGTATATGAAAACCAGAAAGAACTTCGTTCCCTGCCATTGGGGGCATTCCTGATAATTTTGCCAAACTTATCAAGCGGCAGCCAACTCCCTGCCTGCATCAATGGAACTAGTGCCTGATCCAGGCCGGAGCGAATGGTTGTTTTATGCTGCTCGCGCAGGGATGAAAAAAGCTTCCGCCGATCGCGTACCTGATCCATATCGGCCTGCGCAAACAGAAAGCTGACCTGATTGCCAAACAAGGGGAAGAGCGCTTTGCGCTTGCGCATATTCATTGCATAAGGCACACAAAAACCTTCCTGCTCATCACAGCCTGAGCTGCACATCGCACGCATCAGACAGCCGATAAAATAGAGCGCCGTTCCTGTCATGCCGGCCTCTTTTCGGGCCTGGGCCAGGATCTGTTTCGACGTTACTGCATCCAGTCGAACAATTTGAAAGCCCAACTTGTCTGCCTGGGCATCTTTGATAAGTGGCAATGAACTGGAAAGGCTGTCCAATGCATCAACATGACGCTTCGCTTTGCGTATCATGTTGAATTTTTGCCAAAGCCCCCATTTGGCCACCATCTGAGAAAAAGCATCCTCTCCCTCTTCAATGCCCTGATCAGGCTTTCCCTCAAGCATCTGATGGAGAATCAACTCTGCGCCTTTGGCATCACAAATAGGATGAAACCAGCGCAACATAAAGAATGAGCATGCTGGGGTATCAAGAAGATAAAACAATACCGGAGCAGTTGATTCTGCTGAGCTCGGAGCATTCATAATCTCCTCAATAGTTTTTAATGCAGCGCTTCGATCTTCAATTTTCCGGTGAACCAAGGCCTGGGCGTCCTGATCCTGATTGGTAACCCAAAAATAACGCCTCCCACTACGTTTGAGCCGGACATTGGCTCCGGGAAAGCGTCTGATAAACTCAGAAGATCGCAGCTGAAGAAAGTCAGCATCCGGTTGAACATCGAGCTCATAAACAATGGCGCAAAAATTACCTGCCAGTCCCGAACGGCGGATTTCATGATCCATCATCAGGGTAAAGTGGTCTGCGGTATTAAGGGGTTTTTGCAATGGTTACAATCTCTACTCAGCGATTTCGCTCAATCCACTGACTGATGCGACTAATGCTCTGGATATTGTCGGGTTCAATTTCCTCATCGGGAAGTGTGATTCCAAACTTTTCCTCGATAAAAAGAACCAGCCTCATTATCCCCATGCTATCCAAACCCGCCTCAAGAAGATCATCTTCATCAGAAAATTCCGCCACATCAGAAACATGCACCAGTTCTCTAAAAATAAAATCTTTCAATTCTTTTTTCACGATAATTCCCTGCTCAAAATGAATGGTAATTAGTTTGTCACCAACCCTATTGCCTAAACCAACTGAAGTGTAGATACTTTTGAATCAATCAATTGGAGGTGAATATAATTTGTTGAAAAAACTAATGTTTAATTTACTAATCTCCCTTTTTATAATCACCACTGCACAATATGCTCAGGCAGAAAGCATGAGGGGAAAAACACTCTATACACAAGTCAATATGTTTAGCCTTAAGGGTAAATCTGTAACTTGGGTAAACTATCATGTTGATACATTAGTCCCGGTAAACACCAAAGTGGAAATCAATAAAATAACTCGATCTAGTGTTACTTTCACGCTCAAAAATACGGGCCAAAAGCTGAAGCTGAAAAATAAACGCCGCCACTCAGGGCTTGATGGCAAAGCCTGGGCTGCTAAGCACTTTGGTGAATATCCGGTTGATTTAAATAAATTCACATTACTTGAGCGAGACGGAATTGAACAAGCAAATGTTGAAATAGGTATGAGTAAAGATGCTGTTATTGTTGCTCGCGGCTTTCCCCCAGCTCATAAAACTCCTAGTCTCGAATCCCGGACATGGATTTACTGGTATAACCGCTGGAATAGAAAGGCGATTCATTTTGACTCCAATGGCAAAGTTACTAGCATTAAGGATTAACAGGTAAGTTGCATTGATCTAGATAATTGCAAGGAGAAAGCATGAACATTCAGATTAAAACACTGTTGCTTTTAGCAACTCTTGTTGTATTTTCTACTGCAGCAGAAGCTAGAAAAGATGTCGGAGATTATTCGATTAAAGATGCCATGACTCAGCCTGAGTGGTCAAACAAGGTACGAAAGGACATCCCGCTTTATTTTGGTTCGCAACGGCATCCGAAGGCAGCGCGTTCTTTTGGTGAATACTCCACCAACAAAAAAACCAATGCCTTTAATAAATCGGATAAGGTTGCCTGTGAGTGGGTCTTTCTGTCCGCCATCATTCAGCTACAAAAAAAAGCTTCCGGACTTGGCGGCAATGCAGTTATCAATATCAAGTCAAACTATGACAGAAATGAAACGTCCAGCACCAAAACCTTCAAGTGTGCCGCCGGAAACATCATTGCCGGCGTGGCTTTGAAAGGAACCATTATCAAAACAAGATAAGCAGTCACTGTCTCTATGTATGAACAAAGAAGGCCCGGTCTCTAACCGGGCCTTCTCAATGCACAGGGGTTCCTTAACCCAAATGAGCTCCTTTGCTAGGATGCTTCAACTATTTTGCAATATCGCTACCGAGGGTCTTCACGCATCGGCCAAGAATCGAGCAAGTGCCTTTATATGCACCAAAGAAACCTCC
>CAYLYU010000075.1:5665-9384 GCA_964387725.1 uncultured Zetaproteobacteria bacterium
TCAATCACCTCGTTGTCCAAGGCTTCGCCATCAGATCATGATGCCTGTTACCAGAATCCAAACAGCACAAAATATTTTGATCCGTGACGCGCCCAGCAGAAGCGCAAAATATCGCCCAGCGACCCCTCCAAGAATGGCTGCTGGGGCGGCAAAAGCAACGATATCCCAAACCACTGCCTTCTCGACAATAATCTGATAGGGGGCGCAGGCAATCACCGTAATCGCTGAAACACAAACAGCCACAAAGATGGCGATATGCAGGGGGTATTTGCGCAGAAATAGCAGGATAAGAAGAATTTCGCCTACGCCAATCGAAATAATTGAGGTGATCACGCCTCCTACAAAGCAAATGGGAATAATCAGCGCATAATCTACCTGCGTTAATGCAGCCTTAGGGAAATTCTGTTCGGTAGGGTTGAGGTTGGAATAAAGTAGAATAAGCCCAAAAAAGATCGTGAGCACAGAAAAAATTTGCAACATGTCTAACACTTCCGAGCGCAACCAAAGCTGGGATGCCAAGGCGCCTGCTATTGAAGCTAAACCCGCACTCCCAATCGCCTTGACCAGAAACAGCCGATAGCGCCGAAATATGGCCGTGCGTTGCTTAAGACTAAATAACCAGGAAATGCTTCCAGCAGTCATGCCGAAGCACTGAATCAAAATGCTGGTGCTGAGCATCTCAGACTGCGAAAGACCCAGCGATGAAAAAGCTGGAATAAAGACAATGCCGCCGCCTGCACCTGTAGCATTTGCCACGATAGCGCCACCCAGACCCAGAAAAAAGAAATTCCCATACGATGCAGCTGTTTCAAGCAACATCTGCATATTGTTGAAATAGCAATAGAGGATACTTGCCAATAGAAAATAGATAACAAGGATTGACAGGAGCCAGGTGCGCGCACCCATAAACCTATAGCCAACTCTTACATTCACAATATGAAAAAACTCCTTGCCTGTCATTGTAAAACTGAAATATCACCTACCATAAAAAAAGGAGCGACATCATGGCAGCCTTATCTCTTGGATGTCACAGAACTCATCTAGTATAGTCTGGCTTCATATGCTGTTCAGACAATCTTTAGCTATGCCTTTTCGAATCCTACTGACTGCTTGGTGTTTTGCACAGTTTGCCATGCAGGTGATTTGGCTAAGCAAATGGGCAATGCCTCGCCTGATGCGCCAACAGGGCGATGATTTGGAGAAAAGGAGTTCGGCCCTTTTTCTGGCTCACAAACATGTCGCATATTATCTTAACACCTTGGGCCGCCTCGGGCTGGTTGCTTTGGAATTTAGAGGCACGCCTGTAACCGGACCCGCCATTGTGGTTGCAAATCACCCTTCATTGCTTGATTTTATAGCTTTACTGCGGGATTTCCCCAATGCTGTCTGCCTTTATAAATCCCAGACTCGTAATAACCCCGTGCTTTCCGAATTTGTCAATATTGCCGGATATATCGAAGGTATGGATGGTTCCCGCCAAGCCAGTCGGCGCATTGTTGAAGAATGCTGTCAGCGTCTGGATGAAGGCCACCATATAGTATTTTTTCCTGAAGGCACGCGCTCCAAAAGCAACACAAGTGTAAGTCGCTTCCGCTCCACAGGATTTCATGCCGCCATTAAGGCGGGCGTTTGCATCCAGCCTGTCGCCATCTATTGCAAGCCTCTTTTCCTTGGTAAACACCAAAAATGGCTTGAATTTTCCCATAACCCGAATCATATGATTATCGAATATATGCAGCCCATCGAAATCGATTCATTGGCGGAAACATCTCGTTCGGCCAGAGGACTCGCTGAACATGTACGCAAGATTATCAAAGCGCATCTTCTCGAACTGCATCAATATGAAGGTTAAGCAATACAACGATCCGCTATCTCTGGGGGAGACAGCATGACTCGGCATTTCCCCCGCATCTTGAATGCGCCAACCTGTCTCGCCGGGGTGGCTCTGATATGGCTTTCATCCTGTACTCCCTACAAGCATTATGCCTACCAGACAAAGGAAGCCCCTGCATGTACTGCATTGGTTGAAATGCTTGATCGAGCTGTAGCATCAGAGAGAGTGAGGGATGTTCAGTCTGTTCGGGTCGATGGGTTTCCAATGCTGCGGATTAACCGTTTTTTGGCATCCTTTTCCGAGGAACTGACTGATGAGCAACGCTTTGATTTTTGGTTACTTCAAGCTGAAGGCCTTGCACTTGAAGGCTGGTCAGTGGAATGGGTAAATCTTTCCGAAAAGGAAAAATCAGATGTCTCATCTTTTTCTCGCCTGAAATTCGGCACAGATGCAGCCGTAGCATTGCAACAGTGTGTGAATCGAACACACGGTTTTAGATTAAAGCATCGAGAGACTATTCTTCAACGTTTAAAGGTTCCGGATAATTACCAGTCATGGAAGCGTTTTCTGGGCATCTATCCCATCACAGCATGGCCTTTTCTGGCTGGCGTTCATCACTGGCATAAAGAAGCCCGATCCGCTTTTAAAACTCCTGTTTCAGAGAATGCCTCAGCCCTTACCTATATTCCTGAGGCATCAACTCCCGGTTGGACAGGTATGGGATCCAACTGGCTTGCGAAGAGTCGAAAGAATCCATTATCCATCCCTTTGCCGGATCAAAAAACAGTGTCAAAGCTGTTCGCAATGTATGCCCCGGCGATAGCTATTGTCGCACCCTCAGAATCCGATCATCTGGGTAAAATAAACTGGAGCGATGGGAAAATCATGGTGAATCCGGACTCAGCGGTCGCATATACATTGCTGTCCCACACGCGCTTTGAACATCACACACTTCTCCAGCTCAATTACATTTTCTGGTTTCCATCGCGTCCCAAGTCTTCAGCATTTGATTTGCTCGGAGGACATCTGGATGGACTGATCTGGAGGGTCACTCTGGATACAGACGGTCAACCTCTCCTATATGACAGCATCCACCCCTGTGGCTGCTATCATATGTTTTTTCCATCGGATAGGCTTACTCCACTGGTGAATCCTCTAGGCTATGAAGAAGGGGCGTTGATACCACAACGCATCTCCAATTTACCTGAAGATAAACATCCTATGTTACTACTTGAAAGTGGCACGCATTATCTCATCCGTATCAAGCCTTATACTAAGAAGAAAAACGCTACTGCTTATTACCTCCTGCCTTATACCAAGCTTAGACAACTCAATAACAACGGACACTCAAGAAGTATGTTTGGTGAGGATGGACTGGTAAAAGGAAGTGAAAGAGGCGAGCGTTTTTTCTTCTGGCCCATGGGAATTGCGTCTCCGGGCGCCATGAGACAATGGGGACACCACGCCACGGAATTTGTCGGCAAACGACATTTCGACGATCCTTGGCTCATTCAGCGTTATTTCATGCGGGTGGCGGGCTCAAAATAGAAGTGCAACACGCCTGATATTTCGTTCGTAGTTGCAGCAGGGTGCCGTTTTGGATTGAATTCATTCACTGTTTTTAATTGCAGTGAGGGTGTCGCTTTCGAGTACAACCTCCATACAGCGGGGCTATTCCAAAATAGGTACTTCTAAATAACGTTGAATTTTGACCGTCGCCCTGCCAACAGAGCATGGTCACAAAACCCGTAAATTGGTGACCATCCGTGACCAAAATTTTCCGTATTAGAACTACAGGGCAAAATTCTTCAACTTACTGTTATGTATAAAGAAAATGGTGCACCCTAGAGGATTCGAACCTCTGGCCCCTGCCTTCGGAGGGCAG
>CAYLYU010000076.1:0-9381 GCA_964387725.1 uncultured Zetaproteobacteria bacterium
ATCGCGCTAATTCAAAGCATTTATAAATAATGGCGGTTTACCCTATTGGTGACCAACTGATTGTTATAAGCATGTCTATACAGAGTCGAACTGGACTGATGAATACTTGACAATATCACTCGGGAAATGATGATCGCGGCCAGAGTAGCAAATCCTCACATTGCCAGCGGGAGAAATATCCATGTCAGCAGTAACTGAAAACCAGGTGTTAACAGCCCTGTCTGCTATCATCGACCCTGATTTCAACAAAGACATTGTCGGTCTCGGGTTTGTGAAAGACATCAGCATCAACGCAGGCACAGTCGAATTCACTATTGAACTTACAACTCCTGCCTGCCCGGTTAAGGAAGAATTCAAACGGCAGGCCGAAACTGTGGTTGGACAAATTCCCGGTGTCGAATCTGTGGCTGTGAATATGACCTCCAGAGTACGAACAAACGCCATTCATCAGGGAGTAACGCCTGTTCCCGGCATAAGAAACATCATTGCCGTGGCTTCGGGCAAGGGTGGTGTGGGAAAATCCACCATCGCCGTCAATATAGCTGTGGCACTGGCGGAAACAGGGGCTGCGGTTGGACTGCTGGATGCCGATATCTATGGACCAAGCATTCCGCGTATGCTGGGTCTGTCGGGAGAGAAACCCAGGGTTGTAGAAAAAAAGTTACAGCCCCTCCAGAATTTTGGCTTGAAAACGATGTCTATCGGCTTTCTTGTCCCGGAAGATCAGGCCATGATCTGGCGCGGGCCCATGGTTTCCGGTGCCATTGGTCAATTGCTCAATGATGTGGACTGGGGCGAACTGGATTACCTGATTATTGACCTTCCTCCTGGAACCGGTGATGCCCAACTGACCCTGTCCCAAAAGGTTCCGGTTACCGGAGCAGTAGTGGTTACCACACCGCAGGATATTGCCCTGCTCGATTGCCAGAAAGGCATTGCCATGTTCAACAAGGTGAATGTGCCAGTGCTAGGTCTTGTTGAGAACATGAGCGTATTTGTCTGTCCCGAATGCGGGCATGCGAGTCATATCTTTGCCAGGGGCGGGGCAGATCAGTTAGGCAGAAAATACAATACCGAAGTCCTCGCACATGTACCTCTGGATATCCAGATCAGACAAGACTCCGATGCCGGCGCTCCCATCGTGGCTGCCCACCCCGACTCAACTCAGGCAGCAATATTCCGAAAGCTGGCGGGAGAAATTGCCCGCAAGCTGAGCATGCTTGAGGCAACGCCTGCAACCAATATTCCCATCATCGAAATCCCGGCCGGAAAATAATCAATCTTCAGAGAGACAGTGCAAGCCATCTTTCACAATGAATATGCCTGCATCACGTGCCGCAAGCCGCACATGCACGTGAAGGCCACCTTCATCCTGCTTCTTTGAGGTAACACGGCCATGTGCATAACAATAGGCTAAAGACTTCCCGTCCCCATGATCGAGTTTCAGCTCCATTTCAACCAGCCCCTGCTCGTACCACCTGCATAGCAAATTCATCAGGCCATCCATGCCTGTGCCATTCAGTGCCGACATTGCTACACGACTAGCCGCAATTTCCGGATTCAGCCGTGATTGAATATTCGGGGCCAAATCAACCTTGTTCCACACCTCAATAATCGGCGGCATCGTGTCGCCCTGCAGCCCGATCCGGGCCAGGGTTTCATCTACGACCCTGCCCTGCTCAACTACCTGAGAATCAGCCGCGTCTCGCACATGCAGGATCAGATCTGCCTCAATAACCTCCTCCAGCGTGGCACGAAAAGCATCAACAAGCTCGTGCGGAAGATCCTGCACAAAGCCTACGGTATCGGAAAACATGAGTCTCCCACCACCGTCAAGTTCGAGCAGGCGTAAAGTAGGATCGAGCGTGGCAAACAGTTTGTCAGCGGTATAAACGCTAGCCTGTGTCAACCGATTAAAAAGGGTGGATTTCCCGGCATTGGTGTAGCCGACAAGGGCCACGGTCGGGATCGATTTTCGTCTCCTGCCACGACGTTGCGTGCTGCGTCGTCGCCGCACCCTGGTCAGTTCTTTTGTAAGTTGGCGAATACGGTCACGAATCATACGCCTGTCCAGCTCGATCTGACGCTCGCCCGGGCCGCCAAGAAAACCGAAGCCACCGCGCTGGCGCTCAAGATGCGTCCACGAACGCACAAGCCTGCTTACCTGATAACTGAGACTGGCCAGCTCGACCTGAAGTTCACCCTCTTTCGTGCGAGCCCTGGCTGCGAATATCTCCAGAATAAGCCCGGTGCGATCGACAACCTTAGCCAGGGTAAGTTTTTCCAGATTACGTTGTTGCACCGGTGTAAGCAGATGATCGACAAAGACTACGTCAGCCTCATGCATTTCAACCTGTCGGGCAATACCCTGCACCTGACCTCGGCCAAATAGTGTACCGGAAGAAGGGCGACGAATCGGCATGGGTATACTATCTAACAACTTGCAATCACTGGCGATAACCAGACGGTCGAACTCCTGCTGGCGTGAAAGCCAGGCGGCTTTGCCTATATTTTTCGAGACAAATTGCGGATGCACACTGATAACCCGATCCCTGGGCGTGGCGGTTGATATCTCTTTCACAGGGCTGCAATGCTTTGGCGCAGGGCATCAGTATCGCCCCAAACCGCTTCGGGAGCCTGATGCCGAAACCATGTTCCCTGACGCTTGGCGTAGCGGCGTGTAGCCGTGACACCATCGCTAATGGCCTGTTCAAGGGAACATTCTCCACGCACATGATTCAGCAGTTGACGGTAACCAACGGCACGCATGCCTGGATGGGTATCGGGAAGATTTTGCTCGGCCAGCCAGCGAACCTCCTCAAGCCAGCCCTGACCCAGCATGGAATGGAAACGTTCTTGCAGCCGAACACGCAATACTTCACGTTCCACATCCAGCACAAACACAAAAGGGGTCAGGTCTTGTTTCGCACATTTACCCGCTTCTCCAACAACGCCTGATGCGCCAAACAAGGCCTGACCCTTTTTATTTTGCCATGCGGACAAGGGTTTGCCGGTTGTCTCATAGATAGCCAACGCACGCATGATACGTTGCGTGTCGTTAGGATTTAATCGCGCCGCAGTTTCAGCATCACACAACTCCAAACTCTGATACATGACCTGAATACCATATTCTTCCAGCCTTGCCTCAAGATGCCTGCGTATATTCATATCCTCGGGAGGAATATCAGAGAAACCCTCAAGCAAAGCCCTCAAATAAAGGCCCGTGCCACCGACAATCAGCGGTCTCCTGCCTGCCTCGTTCTCCCGGCAAATGATAGCTGAGGCATCTCTGGCCCAATGTGCCGCAGAATAGATCTCCGGCAGAGTTACACAATCGATGAGAAAGTGTCGCACCGCTCTCTGCTCCAAGGCTCCGGGCTTGGCCGTGCCGATATCCAGCCCACGATACACCTGCATCGAATCACAGGAGATAATACAATTACCTGATTCCTCCGTTAGCTGCATAGCCAGAGCTGACTTGCCGGAACCCGTTGCTCCCATCAGGGCGATAAAGTTTAATTGCGCAGAATCACTCACCACTAAGGAACCAAACTAGACATCATAACTGGAAGAAACCCTTCCATTTGTCTTTACTACTCTGTGGTTCACCTCATTCCTTTCGGCCAAACAACCGTTCCAGCTCTAACAAAGATAGTCGCACATAAGTAGGTCTGCCATGATTGCACTGGGCAATATTCGGCGTTTGCTCCATCTGGCGTAGCAAAGCCTCCTGCTCTTCGTGTTTGAGGAGGTAGCCTGACTTGATGGCCCCCTTGCAAGCACGGTTTCCAAGCCAGCGTTCAAGAATGCGGCCTGATCCCTCCTGAACTGCACCAATAGCCATCACAGCATCGGTCAACTCGGAGGCAAGCTCCACAGGTTCTGCATCACGAAGCATAGCCGGCATTGAACGAATCACAAAAGCCTCATCACCTCTGGGTTCGACCTCGAAACCAAAGGCCGACAACACCTGTGCATGCTCATGAAGCCAGGCCGAAACATGTGCGCCCGGCTGCCAGTTCTCGGCTTTGAGCAACATCTGACGGAGGAGTTCCCCTTTATTAAGCTGGCCTTTCAACTTCTCATAACTGATACGCTCAGCAGCAGCATGCTGGTCGACAAGAATGATACCTGCGTCTGTCTGTGCCAGAATATAGCAGCGGTGAATCTGCGCCAGAGGCACGCCCAGATTCAATGTGTCCTTCACCTCATAATTTCCTTCCTGCTCGTGGACAGCAGGAGCAGAGAACAGGCTGCGCAATGTCGATGGTGTTGCGCTGGCTACCAGGGGTGACGGGCATTTTTCGGAAAACGCAGCAGAACGCATAGACTCCAACGCCTGCTTGCTGGCTGTAGTGGATACAGTTTGACCCATCTTCTCAATGGCAACACGTACACAGGCAACAAGTGCGCTACGTACCCGTTGCGGTGATTTGAAACGCACCTCTCGCTTGGATGGATGTACGTTGACGTCCACATCGGCCGGATCTATCTCAAGCCAGACAACTGCCTGCGGAAATCGACCGTGAAAGAGCACATCTCGATAACCTGCCCTGAGAGAGGATAGCAACATGCGATCACGTATCACCCGGCCATTAACAAAAATCAGCATACGACTGCCATCGCGATGATGGTAGGTTGGCAGACTGAAACTGCCCTGCACCAGAATGCCTTCATGCTCCAGACTACATTCACGACTGTTGGTGCCAAATTCGGAACCCATGATTGCGGATACTCGCTCTGAACGGGATTGATCCCGAGCCAGATTCAAACGTTCCTTATTGTTCAGACTCAGGCGAAACCCTGTAGCAGGATTACACAAGGCGAGGGAGCGAACAGTTTCGATAATGACAGCATCTTCAGTTCGATCCGTGCGCAAAAACCTGCGCCGGGCCGGCGTATTGAAGAAAAGATCATGGACACGAACGTGCGTTCCAGGTCTTGGCGGAGCGGGTTGGATATCAGCAGCATTACCTCCGTTCACAATAACTTTCACACCTTCATTCGAAAAAGCCTCCGCTGTATGTAAAATGAGCCTGGACACTGAAGCGATTGAGGGCAATGCCTCACCACGGAAACCATGGCTGGCGATGGCATAAATATCTTCAACAATCGATATTTTACTGGTTGCATGCCGCTTCAATGCAAGTTCGGCATCCTCCAACCCCATGCCACTACCATTATCATCAACCTCAATCAACTTTTTACCCGCTTCCTGAATGCTGACACGAATGACCGTGGCTCCGGCATCAAGGCTGTTTTCAACCAACTCTTTTACAACAGAGGCCGGACGCTCAACAGCCTCACCGGCAGCAATCTGGTTGGCCACCAATGCTGGCAGGATATGGATCAATGGTTCACTCATGCATATTCATCCTGTTTTTCTCAGGCAGGCAATAAAGAAGCCATCATGACCTTCTCCCGGAAAAAGCCTGGCCATGCCCGCATCAGTTTCAAACGGTTGCAGCATGTCCGGGAGTGTATCGGCTATCAGTCTTTGCTTCGACAGCAGTGGCACCACCACCTTCTCGTTTTCTTCGACATGGATCGAACAGACGGCATAGACAATACGTCCATCTGCTTTTACCAGATCAATGGCATGTTCAAGCAGGCTTGCCTGTAGGCTTGCGTGCTTGGCCAATGACTTTTTTTTATGCAAAAACTTCGCATCCGGATGTCTCCGAAAAAGACCGGAAGCAGAACAAGGCGCATCCAGAAGCACGGCATCAAATCCTTCACCTTCACGGAAAAGTTCTCTTGCATCCATCTGAAGGACTTTGACATTGGCAAGACCCAGACGCTGTATATTCTCTCTCATGATTTTGATACGCGATAGATTTGTGTCAACGGCTGTAACACTCCCGGACGATCCCGTTTGCATCGACATCAGGCTTGCCTTGCCTCCCGGTGCAGCACACATATCCAATACATGCTGTCCTGGCTGTACAGCGAGCGCCTCTACCGCCAACTGAGCCGACTGATCCATCACTATAAAGTGGCCAGCAGTATAACCCGGCAAAGCCTGGACATTGGTGCGGGCGGATAAGATCACTGCACGGGGGGATAATGTACCATCTGTGACCTCAATATGTTGCTCATCGAGCTTCTGCAGCCATGAGCTTTTCTCACGTCCCAGGAAAGCAAGACATAGTGCCGGAATGTTTTGAGATGTACGGCTGAATTTTTCCACGGCTTTGGCGCCCCATGATTTACGCCATGCAGTATACATCCAGAGGGGCAACTCACATTGTTCGTCAGGCTTTAAATTATTCACAGGCTCTGTGCGGCAAATTCTGCGCAGAACAGCATTCACCATACTGGCAGCAAAGTGATGTGGTGACTGTTTCACCACACTAACCATCTCATCAACGGCAGAATATGCTGGCACGCGCATGTAGCGTATCTGGCAGGCCCCAACCAGCAAAGCAAATTGCACAAATTCCGGGGGAGGTTTATGAATAAAGCGAAACACATCTGCTTTCAAGGAGAAATATCGACGAAGTACTCCATACACCAATTCAAACACAAACCGGCGATCTGTTTCTGATAGTTGGTGAATCTTGAAATACCTGTCTATTACAGTGTTGGCCTTATGCTGATGATGGATGATTTCCTCCAGACAGGAAACAGCAATAAAACGTGGTGTCATCAGCAGCCACCATCTACAGGAAATATGGTATTATCTTCTCCGATACAAGCCTAGGTGTTCGGCAAATTCCTGTTCTACCTTTTCCATATTTTTTGCGTTATACATCACCAGGTTCCGCATATAACTGAATCCTTCCAGATCCATATTGATAAAATTTATCCCGATGCCGTTCTTATCTTTGCGTACAATCTCACCATGTGTCTCCACTATAAGTGGTTCATGCTCACCGATCAAAATACGCAAACTACAGGATGTTCCAACTTCAGAAGCCAGATCGACCTGCATCAGGAGGCCATTCATACTGATATCATAAGCTTCCCCAACCACCTTTGATCCATCTTCACAGGATATTTCAACCAGAACCGGGACATCGACCCTGCTGAATTCGCGTAAATCACCTTTCTCCTGCATACATCACCTCCGAAATCATTCGTAGCCCGGATGATTTCATGAATCATCCGGGCTACCGTCATAAGGGAGAAATCAGCCATTATTCTCCGGTTTCTTTATTTCGATCAACTCGACATCAAAAAGAAGCGTGGCGTTCGGCCCAATAGTCCCACCTGCACCACGTTCGCCATAAGCCAAATTCGAAGGAATAAACAACTGCCATTTGGCACCTTCCTTCATCAACTGCAATGCCTCTGTCCAGGCTGGTATCACACCTTTGACCGGAAAGGTTGCTGGCTGTCCACGCTTGTAGGAACTGTCAAACTCGGCACCATCAAGAAGGGTGCCCTTATAGTGGACAACCACGGTATCATCTGCAGTAGGGATATTCCCTTTACCTGCCTCAACAACCTTATACTGCAAGCCGCTTTCCAGGGTCACTACACCTTCTTTGTTCTTGTTTTCGGACAGGAACTTCTCACCTTCTGTCTTGTTCTTTTCAGAAGCTTTCTCTCTTTCCTTTTGCATCTTGGCCATTTGCTCACTTTGAAACTGTTTCATCGTTTCCTGCATTTCTTCCTGAGTCATCATCTGGGCCTTACCCGCCAGCGCATCATCGATACCTTTGGCAAGTACATCTGCCTTAACCTCAACTTTCTGCTGCTTGAGGTTATTGCCAATGTTATAACCGATGCTGTAAGTAACCTTGTCCTGTTGATCTTTCAATTCAATTGACGCTTTTTGCTCGCTGTTAGCCTGACATCCAACCAGACCCACACATAAAGCAGCGATAGCAACTACCTTTACCTTCATCCAGATTCTCCTTTGATTTGCGGATCGAACCCAATTTCGATTCTCCGCTGAAGTCCTTGCAGGAAAAATTCCGCCTTCAATGCCGACTTTCCTTCAACCTGCAATATTTTGATGCGGAACACACTGCCATGACCACATGCAACATCAAGAAAATTGTTATTTTGAAGGAATGTGCCGGGCACCATTGCAGATCTGGAATCGAGGGCAGAACCTTCAATAATCTTCACCCACTTCCCCTGAAACCGACTACGGGCACCTGGCTTGGGGGAAAATGCGCGTATTTGCCTGCAGATCATTTCAGCAGGTTGAGTCCAGTCAACATTTCTCTCGCGGTTTTGCAACTTGACAGCATAGGTTGCCCGGGTTTCATCCTGAGGCGTACAATTGAAGTCTTGCCCGATTATTCCCTGAAGAGTCTGTACAAGAATCCCTGCCCCTATTTCAGACAAGGTATTTCTTAAATTGGTGGCCGTAGTTTGTTGTGAAATAGAAACACGCTGCTCGGCATACACACAGCCAGTATCAAGCCCCTCATCCATGCGCATGATGCATACCCCTGTTTCATCATCACCAGCGAGAATAGCTCGCTCAACAGGCGCAGCCCCGCGCCAGCGTGGCAGCAATGAAGCATGCACATTAACGGCACCAAACTTCGGTGCTTGCAGCCACGCCTTCGGCAGCAGCATGCCAAAAGCTACGACAATCAGAAAATCCGGTCGCTTATCGCTCAGCCAGACTAAATCCTCCTCGTTTTCTCTCAAACGAACAGGTGTAATTACATCAACACCATGTTTTATAGCTTCCAGCTTGACCGGAGAGGGACGCAATTTCATGCCGCGACCAGCCCTTCGGTCCGGCTGGGTGATAACACCCACCAGTTCAATAGCGTCGTGATTCAATAAGACTCGCAGGGTTGGCAGAGAAAATTCAGGCGTTCCGGCAAAAACGATACGCATCTAATTGTCCCTCAGCTTTTTTTTCTTTTGCTTGCGAAGGCGATTTTTTATCAGTCTTCTTTTAATAAGAGGCATTTTATCGATAAACAAGACTCCATCAAGGTGATCAAATTCGTGTTGCAAAGCTACAGCGGCAAACCCCTCAAAATTTGCAGTATGGTGGTTTCCCCCCGAATCCTGCCATCTCACGGTAACGGTAGCAGCGCGCTTGATACTCTCAAAAACATCGGGCACTGAAAGGCATCCCTCTTCAAAAAAAGCTTCGCCTTCTGCATAAAGGATTTCTGGATTAATCCAGACCTTAAGATCACGTGGTTCATCCTTGGGGGCAAGATCAGTGATGGCAATACGTAGACGAACACCAATCTGAGTGGCAGCCAGCCCTACTCCGGGGGCCGCATACATAGTCTCCACCATGTCATCAATCAAAAGCCTTACCTCATCGCATGATGGATCCTGAACATGCACTGCTTTCTTCCGTAGCCCTTCATCAGGATAGGTAAGTATTTCTCGAGTCGACATCACGCAATGTTATGAACTAAGGAAAGTTATGTCAGCTACCGATTATGACTT
>CAYLYU010000077.1:0-9232 GCA_964387725.1 uncultured Zetaproteobacteria bacterium
AAGTGATGGTGCATTTAAGGCTGCGATGCAGCAAAGCCTGCGGCAGATGGTTGGAGCTGGTTTATAAAGGGTTGTCGCATTGCCTCATTGACTGCTATTGCATGAAACTATGCCATGACGGTGCCAGGCATGACTTATTGAGTTATTCGGAAAGTCACTGGAGCTTTGCCATGACGGTGCCAGGCATGACTTATTGAGTTATGCGGAAAGTCACTGGAGCTTTGTTTTTCGGAAGTGCTACTTGATCTTTGAAAGAGTATGAAAACAGATGGGCTCACGATTGAGCAGATGAGTGAGCTGTTTCAGAAGTCACGTTCAACCATTAACGAGCATATTTTGAATATCTACAAAGAGGGAGAGCTTGAGAAATCATCCACTATAAGAAAAATCGGAAAGTTTGAGCGGATACTGCAAATTCTCTCTAAATTTTCATGTAGGCGTAGTGAGTTCTATTTACGACTGGACGGTAAATAACTTTACATTTGGACGGTAAATGTATTCTGGCATTAAGGCCTTTGGCCCGGTGTGAGCTGGAAGGCGGTAGCAATGGGGTGTTGTCAAAACTGCTGAACGGTGATTGTGATCTGCATAGTGAAGGAAAGCTGAATGAGAGGCTGATTGATTACATCCTGACGGGAGGTTTCCCGGAGCCGCTACGAAGAAAAACGGATCGACGCAGGAATCAATGGTATCGCAACTATATCGACACGCTGGTGCAAAGAGACATTCGTGATCTGGCCCGGATTAATAACCTGGATGCCATGCCGAAAATACTACAGCTTGTTGCAGCGCAAAGTGCACAGCTGCTCAATATGACTCATATTGCAGCCCCCTTTCAAATGACCCGGCAAACCATTAAATCGTATTTCATCTTGCTGCAACATATATTTTTGGTCGATGTCCTGCCTGCCTGGCATGCCAACAGGCGAAAGCGGCTGATCAAAACGCCAAAAGTGCACCTGACAGATACAGGGCTGGCATCAGCACTGCTGGGAATCAACAGAAATCGTCTGGAAACTGACAGGGGCATGCTCGGCCACTTGTTGGAAAGCTTCATCTATAACGAGTTGCGTAGACAGGCGAGTTGGTGTGATACGGCAGTGCAATTCTATCATTTCAGAGATAAGGATCAGTATGAAGTCGATATCGTGATTGAGCAAAGCGACGGCGGCATTGTGGCTGTTGAAGTAAAAGCAGCGGCTACGGTGACCGGAAAAGATTTCAAAGGATTAAAACGCTTACAATCCATGGTCGGCGATCATTTTATCGCAGGCGTGGTATTTTATGATGGCGATATGATCTTGCCATTCGGAGCGGGCATGTTTGCCATGCCAGTCAGCGTATTATGGGAGAAGAGCCAATGAGTCCGGCGGATATCGTTAATAAACTCTGGAACTACTGCAATGTGCTGCGCGATGACGGCATGAGCTATGGTGATTATGCCGAACAACTGACCTATCTGCTGTTCCTGAAAATGGCCGATGAACGCTCCCGGCCTCCATACAATCAACCATTGATGTTGCCTGCAGGTTTCGACTGGAGCGGCTTAATATCCCGCGATGGTGATGAACTGTTTGACCATTATCGCCATACGCTGGAGATGCTCGGCAAAGAGAAGGGCATGCTGGGGCTGATTTTCAACAAGTCGCAGAACAAGTTTCAGGACCCGGCCAAGCTCAGGCGTTTGATTGTTGATCTGATTGGACGCGAAAACTGGTCGATCATGAATGCTGATGTGAAGGGTGATGCTTACGAGGGCTTGTTGGAGAAAAACGCACAGGATACGAAATCCGGAGCTGGCCAGTATTTTACGCCCAGGCCTTTGATCGAGGCGATTGTGGATGTGACGAGGCCGCAGCCGGGTGAAACAATCTGTGACCCGGCCTGCGGTACCGGTGGTTTCCTGCTGGCCGCGCATGATTATGTGGTTGGGCATAACCCGAACATGACCAAGGATCAGAAACGCGCTTTGAAGTCGGATACCTTCAAGGGCTGGGAGTTGGTGCAGAGCACAGCGCGGCTGTGCGCCATGAATATGATGCTGCATGGCATCGCTAATGATGAGTCCATGCCGATTGTGGTAGCCGATTCGCTGGCGGCTGATCCGGGCGACCGTTTTAATCTGGTGCTGACCAATCCGCCTTTCGGAAAGAAAAGCAGTACCACCATTGTCGCAGAGGATGGCAATGTCTCCAAAGAGAAGGAGACGGTTGAACGCGATGACTTCTGGGCGACCACTTCGAACAAACAGCTCAATTTTATGCAGCATATCAAAACGCTACTCAGGCAGAACGGACGGGCTGCAGTCGTGGTTCCGGATAACGTATTGTTTGAAGGTGGGGCAGGGGAAACGATTCGTCGTAAACTGCTGCATGATTGCAATGTGCATACGCTGTTGCGTCTGCCAACAGGCCTGTTTTATGCCCAGGGCGTGAAGGCGAATGTGCTGTTTCTGGAGAAGAAACCGGCCAGTGAAACAGCATGGACGGAAAAGCTCTGGATTTACGATCTGCGTACCAATAAGCATTTTACGCTGAAAACCAGCCCGCTGAAGCGCTCAGACCTGAATGAATTCGCCGATCTATATGCAGCGATGCCGCGCACGGAAACATGGAATGAGGAGAGTCAGTCAGGCCGCTGGCGCGCTTACGACTACGAAGAACTGGTGGCTCGTGATAAAGCGAGCCTGGATATTTTCTGGCTCAAGGATGCATCTCTGGAGGATTCAGAGAACCTGCCTGATCCGGATGTGCTGGCTCAGGAGATGATTGATGATCTTGAAACCGCTCTCGAACAGATCCGCGAAATCGCCGGAGATCTAGCCCCGGAATCCCCATAATGGAAGCAAAGCTATCTTCAGTTTTCTAATGTCTGAGATTTATTCAGTTGAGAACCTGTCATTATTGAGAGCAGTTCAGAACTTAGTATTTTTGCGATTTCAATTTCTTTGTAGAGATATGGGTCGTCATCACGAGATAAGATCTCTGCATCTATTTCAAGTCGCCGTAAATAATGCGTTACTGCAGCAAAGAGAAGTTTCGATTCATCATAATTGAGCTCCAAATGAGTCTTCATTTTATTTGTTTCCTGAGAACGTGGGTAGCTTGGATTAATTTTGTAGCTACTGGCATACGGACCACCTTCCTTTGAAGGCAAGAGTGGCATCACTTCCAAGGCGATTGTTGTTTTCCATGAATAATATTGGTACCAGAGTTCTTGGAGGATATAGCCTGATGGTCTATGCATGCGGGGCAAAGTAGGGCGCTATCATTGTGGTAATATTCGTACCTCGTGAGACGTATTTCATACAATATCCAAGGGCTTGATGTGGTTTGGGACTTGATCTCGGTAACCTCTTGATATAAAAAAAGTACCAACAGAAATACCATCAATTTGTTGGTACTTCTTCGGACAGTATAGAATGAACCAGGATAGACATAGCAAGAAAAAAGACTATAAAAACAATGATTAAATGACTTTATAGGACGTTATAAAACACTCAAGTGGTGCCGGGAGCGGGACTCGAACCCGCATGATTATTAAATCGAGGGATTTTAAGTCCCTTGCGTCTACCAGTTCCGCCATCCCGGCCAACCCCGATCATGATGACATGGAAGAGAGCCGGGACAAGTAGAATCTGGAGGCAGGGGCGGGAATCGAACCCGCGAATAAAGGTTTTGCAGACCTCTGCCTTACCACTTGGCTACCCTGCCATGATGATGCAAAAAAGGGGCCATGAAGGCCCCGGACTGGAGCGGGAAACCGGGCTCGAACCGGCGACCTCAACCTTGGCAAGGTTGCGCTCTACCAACTGAGCTATTCCCGCAAAGCGAACGGAATAATGCCAAGCAAACGCTTTCTGTCAAGCTGACGGAAACATTTTGTCAGTAGCCGGGTTGATGGTTAGCCTGCCGGGGAACAGCCACTCTACAGAACAGGGAGAATTTTACAGCATGGAAGCACGCAAGATGTATGTTCTGGATACCAACGTCCTTATTCATGATCCTCAGGCCATCCAGCAGTTTGACGAACACGATGTGGTGCTTCCCATTGTCGTACTTGAGGAAATGGACAGGATTAAACGAGGATTTGACGAGCTGGCCCGAAATGTTCGCGATGTTTCCCGATACCTTGATGACCTAAGTGAGGGTTGCGCCGATCTGAAACAGGGGTGTCCACTGCCCGGTGGCGGTTGTCTCTTTTTTGAACTCAACCATCGAGCTATGGAAATTCTCCCGGAACCTTTGGACAGGAGCAGTAATGATAACCGCATTATTGCGGTCACGATGTCGCTGAAACAGGATCATCCGGACAGGAAAGTCATTCTGATCACCAAGGATATCAATCTGCGCATTAAGGCCCGTGCCCTGGGATTGGTTACCGAGGATTATCGTTCCGACCACGTTGTAGAAGATGGCGCTGTCCTGCCTATGGGGTATCTTGAACTGGACGATGATCAATGGGAGGCCATGAGTGTCGATCTGCGGATCGAGGAAGATAAACATGACAGCATCTACCATTTGAACTGGCCGGATGACCTGCCATTACCCTTAATGAACACATTCCTGATCCTGCCGGGAGGCAAGGAAATAGCCCTCCGATGTACGCAAACAAGTGATACGTGCCGGGTTGAAATGCGTACCATTCACTCCTATCGCACTGACCGTCATGCGGTCTGGGGGATCATGGCCAAAAACCTGGAGCAGAACATGGCCATGAACCTGCTTATGGACCCCGATTTGGACATGGTGACGCTGATGGGGCGCGCCGGTACGGGCAAAACCCTGCTGGCGCTGGCCAGTGGCCTGCAGCAGACGATCGAGGACAATCTTTATGACTGCATTCTGGTAACCAGGGCCACGGTTCCGATGGGACAGGATATTGGCTATCTGCCCGGTACGGAACGTGAGAAACTGGAACCGTGGATGGGGGCGGTAACGGACAACCTATCCATTCTCCTCGGTGAAAATTCCCAACAGGTTGAGGACGTTTTGGGCCAACACAGGATTGAAATCAAGTCACTTGGGCTGTTGCGCGGTCGTACCTTTACCCGAACCTGGCTGATTGTTGATGAGGCCCAGAATCTCTCCCCGCACCAGATGAAAACACTGATCACACGTATGGGCGAAGGATCCAAGATCATTATTCTTGGCAACAACGCTCAGATCGACACGCCCTATCTAACGGCGAGAACCAATGGGTTGACCATGGCTGCCTCAAGATTTGCCGACTGGGCCCATGCCGGCCATGTTATTCTGCATGTGGCTGAACGATCGCGCCTCGCCGCTCAGGCGGTTGAGGTGCTATAATCCGTAATCAACAGGGCCAGTTGCTACTGTCTTTGAGGAAGACAATGTCATCCTCTTGCGGCCTCCGGTAACTGGCAAGTTGTGACTGCAGAACCTCCATGTTTGCATCAGAGATATCAGTCCCGGCCCGCATGCGTTTCCGGACGCGTTCATGCAACAGTTCCTCATCCAAGTCCAGCCAGAAAATATGACAGGGCGTGCCTGAATTTTTTGCGATTCGGCGGGCTCGGTCGCGGTCAGGCCGGCGCAGGAAAGTGGCATCAAGGATGGCAGAGAACCCGGCCCGGAGGGTGGCTTCAGCGGCTTTATACATCTCTTCATAGCTTCGGATGTCCATGCCTTTTCCATACAGAGGTTCATCCGGATAGGATGAGGCAAGTCTTTTTCGCGTCGCATCGGAACGAATGATAATGGCCGGGATATGTGAAAGCGCCTGCAGGGCAAGATGACTTTTTCCGCTTCCGGAAACTCCGCCGACGACGAACAGCTCCGGGGCATATGGCTTTACATACTGGCTGGCAAGGGAAAAATAGGCCTCGGCTTCCTGTACCTGCAGGGCCTTTGCCTGATTGTTGAGCCCCGGATCATCGGCAAGGAGACAGGCCACCTTGCCACGGACGCAGGCCCGGTAGGTGAGATAAAGGGGCAGCAGGCAGAGGCCTGAATAATCTCCGGTCTGCTCAAGGTAGCGGGAAAGAAATCTGAAGCCGAGATCCGGATGCCCCCTGGAATCGCAATCCATAACCAGGAAGGCAACATCGCTTATCACATCGATGATACGAAACTCATCGCTGAACTCGATGCAATCAAAAAGGCGAGGGCTTCCATTGATCAGGACAATATTCCTCAGGTGCAGATCCCCATGGCAGTTGCGGACAAGTCCCGCCTGTCGGCGCTGTTCAACTATATCTCCGAATTGGCAAAGCATATGCTCACAAAATGTCTCGATGGCCCGGATCAGACCAGGGGCACCGATCTTGTTGGAACAGTGCTTGGCCACATTCAGGTTGGCCTTGATACGGGCGCGAATGGAAGCCGGGCTACCAAATTTCCCACCGGCCCTGCCGCTCGTTTCCATCCTGGCATGTAATTCGGCAACGCTCTCTGCCAGTTCATCCATCCACCGGGGTTCGAAGCGGTTTATTTCCAGACGTTTGTCCAGAAGATTGCACTGAGGGAATTGGGCGAGCTTCAGGCAATATTCAACGATGTTACCTTTCCCTCCGAGTTGAAATAACCGGTTTTCCAGGCTGATAGGCAGGACTTCCAGATAAAGCTCAGGGGAAAAGCGGCGATTGAGCTCCAACTCCTGTTTGCAAAAATGCCTGCGCTGTTCCAGACCGGTAAAGTCAAGGAAGCCGAAATCAACCGGCTTTTTCACCTTGTAGGCATAGTCGCCTGTCAGAATAACCCATGAGATGTGGGTCTGAATAAGTTCAATAGTCCTTACCTTATGGGGGTAAAAATCAGGCCGTATCATGGCCCGGATCAGCGGTGGAATGAGGAGTGGCTTATGATTCATAGGTCAGTGCAGATTTCTAATCCAGGCTAGCCTCGCCTGTCGGGGCCGAGGGGGACATTCCTGAGACGGCTGAGCAAATCAGCATGCAACGGGCCGTTGGTCGCCAGGAAACAGCGCACCTTGTCATACGTAGGTCCAATCTGGATCAAGCGACCCTCCTTGTTGCTGACTCTTCCTCCCGCCCATTCGATCAGGGCAAAACCTGCTCCAACGTCCCATACATGCCTTGGCCTGAGTGTAAAGGTCAGATCAGCCAAGCCGGCGGCCACCAGGGCGCATTTCCAGGCCACCGAACCGGTCGTTACGAGTTCTAGATCGATAAACCTGTCCCACTCCCCGGCTTCGGCTTCGGTACGGCTTGAAAGGGCCCTGGCGCCGGGTAGCGCCTTGCGGAAAGTTGTATATGTCTTTTTACCGTTGATCGTGACAGCTGAGGATGTGCCGGAAATGGTGTCACCGCTGGTTGGGTTGTGGATAACGGCGATCAGGTTTTTACCATTCTGCTGCAGGAGGACGGAGACCACATATTCCGGAATGCCGCGTACAAACTCCCTTGTGCCGTCCAGGGGATCCACGATCCAGCAGAAGTCTGAGCCGTGTGAAGCTGCGCTGGTACTCTCTTCGCCAAAATAACGACTACCGGGGAGCAGGTCGGTCAATTTTTTTTTCAGGATGCTGTCGGCTGCCAAATCGGCGGCGGTAACCGGATCTTGTTGGCGTGCATCCTTGAATTCCGTGGTGAAACCATCGGCCCGAACCTGCTGAATGGTTCTCCCGGCATGCTCGCAAATTGCAACGACCCTGGCGAGCAGGTCTTGGCATTCCGATTGATTCATTGGTACTGAGACGAAGCTATTCGTTAGTAAAAATGGTGCCGATGCCCTGATCCGTAAAGATCTCCAGGACAAGGGCATGGGGAATCCTGCCATCAATGATGTGGCTCTTCTGAACACCGTTTGTGACCGCGGAAATACAACATTTGACCTTGGGGATCATGCCTCCGGCTATCACGCCATCTCTAATCATTGATTCCGATTTTCCGGCATCAAGTTCGGAGCAAAGTTGACCATCCCGGTCAAGGACGCCAGGAACATCGGTCAATAAAATCAGTTTAGCCGCACCCAGCTCTCTGGCAATGGCGGAGGCAACAAGGTCAGCGTTGATGTTGTAGCTGACGCCCTCCTGCTTGTTATAGCCGACCGGAGCAATGACAGGCACAAATCGATCCTGCTCAAGTACATTGAGGACCTGAGGGTTGATCTTTTTGACCTCGCCGACCTGGCCAAGATTGATGATCTCCGGGACATCCAACTCCGGCGCATCGCTTTCAACGGTCATTCTTCGGGCACAGATCAGACCGCCATCCTTACCGGAAAGTCCTACTGCCTTGCCGCCAGCCTTGTTGATATTAGCCACGATCTCCTTGTTGACGAGCCCGGCAAGCACCATTTCAACAACATCCATGGTTTCCCTGTCAGTCACGCGTATGCCATGGATGAATTCACTGTTCTTGCCCAGTTTTTTCAGAAGTTGACCGATCTGGGGGCCGCCACCGTGGACGACCACCGGATTAATGCCAATCTGCTTCAACAGGACAACATCAGTGGCAAAAGAGGACCTCAGGGTCTCTTCCACCATGGCGGCGCCACCATATTTAATGACAACGGTCTGATCCGACAACCGCTGCAGGTAGGGCAGGGCCTCGATCAGAGTGGCGGCGCGCTGCTCGGCATGTTTCATGTCTCCACCTCTCTGTCCAGCAACATCTGCCAGACGACCATAAAGCCCGCCACAGCCAGACCGGCCCCGATCCCGGCCATGATCCTGTTCCCATCCGGATTGGTAATCTCCATACCGGCAGGGATAAATACAACCAACGCCGGCAATATCAGAGCTACCCTTGTCCATTGCATGGATTGCCTGAACAGAACACTCGCTGCTCCCGGCACCGACATCAGCGCAAACAACAGCAGGATAATCCAGTGGTTCTCCAGATCCACGGGGGTTCCATTCGGGTGAGCGGCCAGACGCTGAAGAATGCCCGTTGACTCGCCATCCAGGCGTGCCTCAAACAGGCTGCCCATGATAATGATCACGATTGCCATAAAAAACCACAATAGCCAGCCTACCCAGGTTTTCCTGCGCGCCAAATGATTAACCCAAGCGCCGTTACCGATGACATACATGATGCCAGCAGCGACCAGACCCCATAAAGCCTGCTGTAAATTCAGATCCAAAAATCACCTCGATTTAAATCATGTTCATTTTCAGGCCGGAGCATAGCAGCAGCAGAAGGATAGCTACAACTGTCGTCCATGCATATTTCTTATGCATCCCGGATCGATGGATGCCTAACGAAAAGGCGATGAAAGCCTTTCCATCGGATAAAATCTATATAAAT
>CAYLYU010000078.1:0-9225 GCA_964387725.1 uncultured Zetaproteobacteria bacterium
GAATGGCTCGCAAGTGATGTTTTGTGTCTTTGTATTAGGAAACATAGCCTGAGCTATTTGTAAATTGCTGTGATGATTACGCCGGGTCTTTGTTCGCAAGGGATTTTGAAGAAGGAATGCGTAGCCGCGCATACGAGCGACTGATGAGAGGTTCCTTGCGGGCTAAGGAACAAGCAAGGGCGCGGCAGCGTTTATGAATAGTTCAGGATAGGATTGGGAAATGCGTTTTGTCGA
Organism: uncultured Zetaproteobacteria bacterium; assembly: GCA_964387725.1. Taxonomy (GTDB): domain Bacteria; phylum Pseudomonadota; class Zetaproteobacteria; order Mariprofundales; family Mariprofundaceae; genus CAYLYU01. The sequence continues at coordinate 235 of CAYLYU010000078.1, forward strand.
TGAAGTACGGGTTGAAGTGCAGGCGGGTAATGGCGGCAATGGATGTATTGCCTTCCGTCGCGAAAAGTATATTCCGAAGGGTGGCCCCAACGGTGGCGATGGCGGCAGGGGTGGCCATGTTACCGTACGAGCTTCTTACGGAAAACAGACCCTGCTGGATCTCTACTATCGTAAGCGTCTTATAGCAAAGAATGGCCAGGATGGCATGGGATCCAATATGCATGGCAAGGACGGGCAGGATATTGTTATTGAGGTGCCCGTAGGAACCATTATCAAGGATGAGACGGGCGAAATGCTGGCTGATCTTGACAGTAACGGGGCGCAATTTTTCATGGCAAAGGGAGGCAGAGGAGGGCTGGGCAACAGTCATTTTGCTTCAAGTACCAATCAGGCGCCAAGATATGCTCAGCCGGGAGAAGATGGAGAATACGGTTTTCGCATCCTGGAATTAAAATCCATGGCTGATGTCGGTCTCGTTGGACTTCCCAATGCAGGCAAATCTACTTTGCTGGCGCGAATATCCAATGCAAAGCCAAAAATTGCTGACTATCCTTTTTCCACCCTGGCTCCGACTCTGGGGGTGGTAAGAATGCCTGATGAAGATGGCTTTGTTGTTGCAGATATTCCCGGGCTTATTGCCGGAGCTCATGAAGGTAAGGGGTTGGGAGATCGTTTCCTTCGGCACATTGAGCGCACCGGTTTGTTGATTCATCTCGTAGATGCAGCAAGCATGGAGGAACGCAGCATTTCCGAGCAGGTAAAGGAACTTGAAGTTGAGCTGGAGAGTTACAGTCTGAAACTTTTCAGGAAGCCACGTTTGCTGGCGCTCAATAAAATTGATGCCTTAAGTGAAACAGATCTCGAAGAGGCAAGGCGAGAGGCCGGGAATCTTGGTCTTCCCGTATGGAGTATTTCCGCAGTAAGCGGACGTGGGCTTGAGGCCTTGTTGTTCGCCGTATACGAAAAGCTGGGAAAAATGAGGCAAGAGGAGAATAAGTGAGCGGCATTGAATTGTTTTTTGTAAACAGGCGCACTTGATCATGGTAAAGAATCGTTCTGATTTCAACCGCATGCGAAGAATCGTCATTAAGGTGGGCAGCTCACTTTTGACCGATGAAAAGGATGGTGTCCGCCATGCGATGATTCAGCGTTTGGCTGGAGATATTGCCAAGATGCGTGAGCAGGGGACGGATGTGGTTCTGGTCTCTTCGGGTGCTGTGGCATTGGGGCGTGTCCATATGAACTGGCTTGGCCGCCGTCTTTCCGTTCATGAAAAACAGGCTGCAGCGGCAACTGGTCAACCCTCGTTGATGCACGCCTACGAGCAGGCATTTGCTTCCTGTGGTTTGAAGGTTGCCCAGATGCTGCTTACCAAAGATGATCTTCGACATCGTCGGCGCTATCTAAATGCCAGCAATACCACTGAAACACTCTTTTCTGCCGGGGTTATTCCCATTGTGAATGAAAATGATTCAGTCGTCGTGGAGGAAATCAAGTTTGGGGACAATGACAGTCTCAGTTGTCTGGTAAGTCTCCTGGTCAATGCCAACCTGTTGGTTATGCTGACAGATGTGGATGGCCTTTATGAAAAGGATCCCGTCATCAATCAAACTGCGAAACGTCTTTCCTCTGTTGATGCCATTACTCCGGAGGTTCTTGCCATGGCGGGGGGATCCGGGAAATTTGGTACCGGTGGCATGGGGAGTAAACTTCATGCTGCACGCGTAGCTATGCGTAGCGGGGTCACGGTTGCAATTATCGATGGACACCGAGAGGACAGCCTTCGTTGTCTGTTGACGGGCGAAGATGTGGGAACAGTATTTCTCTGTGGCTCTGACAGGCAAACCAGACGGAAACACTGGATTGCTGAAGTTCTCAGACCTGAAGGAAAGGTATGGGTTGATCAGGGAGCAGAGAATGCGCTTGTTCGGCAGGGAAGTAGCCTTTTGCCAGTTGGCGTAATCAACATGGAGGGCGCCTTTGACAAGGGCGAATGTATTGAAATCCACGGGCCATCCGGAGTGATCGCCAAAGGACTTTCAAATTACAATAAAGATGAATTGTCCAGAGTTAAGGGAATTGGCAGCGACCAGATTGAAGCCGTATTGGGTTATCGGGATTTCTCAGCCGTTGTCCACCGGGATAATCTGGTTTTGTTAAATCATAAGGAGTGAAGTCATGTCCGTAGAAGTTTACAAGATAATGCAGCAAATGGGTCTGCAGGCGAAAAAGGCCGCCAGACTGATGCGGAGCGCTTCACCGCAGGCTAAAAATAATGTGCTGCTTGCAGCCGCAGCAGTGATCCGACGCCAGACTGATGAGATTCTGGTCGCCAATAAACTGGACATGCAAAAGGCAGCAAAAATTCAGTTGGACGATGCTCTTAAGGAGCGACTTGAATTAAATTCTGATCGAGTCGAGGCAATGACTGTTGGTCTTGAGCAAATTGCTGCGCTGCCGGATCCAGTTGGAGCTATTTCTGATATGGCATACCGTCCTTCCGGCATTCAGGTTGGTCGTATGTGTGTTCCCCTGGGTGTGGTGGGCATTATTTTCGAATCGAGGCCGAATGTAACAGCTGATGCGGCTGGCCTATGCATCAAATCAGGCAATGCGGTCATTCTGAGAGGTGGATCTGAGGCCATTCACACCAATCGTGCCATCGCAGCCTGTTTGCGCAGGGCCCTGGTTGATACTGGCCTGCCGCAGGATGCGATCCAGTTGGTGGACAGCACTGACCGCAGTTTTGTCGGCGCTCTTTTGAAGGCCGATGCTTATGTAGATGTCATTATTCCGAGAGGAGGGCGTTCTTTGATTGAGCGCGTGATCAGCGACTCACGGATTCCGGTGATTAAGCATCTGGATGGTATTTGCCATGTGTATGTCGACGAAAAGGCAGATATTAAAATGGCTGCAAATATTGCGACCAATGCCAAAACCCATAGGTATGGTGTTTGCAATGCCATGGAAACACTTCTGGTGCATGAAGCTGTGGCGGCAGCTCTCCTGCCGGGTTTTATAGCGGTGATGGAGAATAAGGGAGTTGAAGTGAGAGGTTGCCCACGTACTTTGCAGTTGTCTGAACAGGTCGTTCCAGCTACAGATGAAGATTGGTCCACGGAGTATCTTGGTCCGGTGTTGTCCATTCGCGTGGTGGAAAACCTTGATGAAGCTATGGAGCATATTTCCCGCTTTGGTTCCGGTCACACGGATAGCATAGTAAGCAAAGACTACAATACAGGCATGAGATTTCTCCGGGAGGTGGATTCTTCCTCGGTCATGATCAATGCAAGCACGCGTTTTGCCGATGGGTTTGAATATGGGCTGGGGGCCGAGATTGGCATATCAACTGACAAGCTGCATGCCAGGGGCCCCGTCGGGCTTGAAGGTTTGACGACGATGAAATGGATTGTACTTGGGCATGGTGAGATTCGCACCTGACTCTTTTGAGCTCTAAACCGATCGGGATTTTTGGCGGGAGTTTTGATCCGCCGCACCTGGGGCATATTGAATTGGTACGGACTGCCGTGAAGGTTCTGGGCCTTGAGGAAGTGTGGATTCTTCCGGCGGGCACACCTGTTCACAGATCTTTGTCTGGAAAAGCGGATGCCATTAAACGCTTCCATTGGCTTAAAACCATCTTTTCCGACCAGAAATATGTGAAGGTTCTGGATTGGGAGGTTGCAAGAGCCGAGCCCACACCCACAATTCTTAGTTTAAGGCGCCTTAGAACCGAGTATCCGGACATATGGGCAATCCTGTTGCTGGGGGAAGATGCCTATGCAGGAATGAAAAGCTGGGTAGATTACCCCAAACACTGCCAGCTTGTAGATATTGCCGTGTTTTCCAGAGCCGGGTTTGAAGTCGAAAGAGATATTGAATTGCCGGAGTGGCGTCAGACTATGATTGAGGCATGGCGACAGAGTCCAGGTTGTGGACGATGCGTATGGGTCAGTGGAAGCTTGCCGGATGTGTCGGCCACAAATATCCGCAGAAAGGCTGAAAAAGGGTTGAACTTGCAATATGCAGTGAGCGAAATCATCCGCACCGATATCGAAAAAATATATGGTTCAGGGAAGATGGAGAAGACAAAGTGAGCGATTTTAGAGACATAGAAAAGTTAACCACAGCGCTTTTAACTGCCCTGGAGGACAAAAAAGCGATTGATTCTCTACTAATTAATGTGACTGGAAGATCAGCGGTAACCGATCACTTTGTTATTGCCACGGGTCGTTCAGACAGGCACTTGAAGGCGCTGGCCGAAGCTGCCGTGGAAGTGGCCCATCAGTTTCGACTGCCGGCACACATTGAGGGTTTGCAGGCTATGGAATGGCTGCTGGTTGATTTAGGAGATGTGGTCGTGCATCTGTTTTTGCAGGATATTCGCGATGTCTTTCATCTGGAACAGCTCTGGGCTGAAACTCCTTCGGTTAAACATGAAGGGCAGGAAGATACTCTTATCCAATGAAGCTCCACCTCGAAGTTGTAGGTCGAGGGGCACCGGAGTTGTCTGCATCTGAAAGACGGTATCTTGATCGATTGAAGTACTACGCGGATATTAGAATCCATGAAGTTTCAGAAGGGCGGGGTAAACAGGTCGGACAGCGTTTGCGTGAAGAGGAACAGCGGATTTTGGCGCAGACAGATACTGGTTTTATTTTGTTCGATCAAACCGGAAAGCTTATGAGCAGTAGTGACTGGGCCAAACACTTTGGCATTCAAATGCAGGGATCAAAGCACTGCTTTGTAATTGGTGGTCCGGATGGCGTCAGCAGCAAGCTAAGGTCAGCTGCATCAGCCTGCTGGAGTTTGTCCAGGCTAACATTTCCACATCAACTTGTTCGACTTATGGTGCTGGAGCAATTTTTCCGTGCCTTTTCCATATTAAAGGGACATCCGTACCACCGTCCATGAAGCTGATTTTCCTTTTTTCCCTGTTTGTTGGCGTGATGCTTGCCGGGGATATGGAGGCTTGGTCAACGCAGGGCGTCAAGGCTCAGCTGACAGAGTTGCAACAGGAACGGCGCAAACTGGCAACCATTCGCCAGGAGTTGGAAAACAGACTTGGGTATCTTGGAAATGATTTGCAAGATCTGGACAAACAAATTGTCATAGCGACAAAAGAGAGTATTGCAGCCGAAGGATCTGTAAGTATAGCTAGCAAGAAGCTTGATGCCTTGCGATTCAAGCACAAGGAAATTGAGTCGAACATATCTGAATTGCATGAACATATATTGAATGAAGTGTCGGTCGCTTATCAGCAGGTAGAGCAAACACACTGGTTTGTATTTGCTCTGCGTGGCATCTCTGTTACGGAAATTCCACACCGCCAATATCTGTTGAGCAGGCTTCTGGAGAGTCAGGCAGATGATCGTGAACGTTATGTGCGGGGTCTGCGTGATTTGCAGAGCCTTGAAGGGGAAACAAGGCGCCAGTTTACGGAACTTGAACAACTGCGGCGTGTAAAGCTGGTCAGAAAAAAGGACTTGGCCGAACGTCAGTCAGAGAAACGAGCAAGGTGGAAGAAGGTACTGAAAGATGTCAATCTGAAAAAAAAGAGGGAGAAGGCCCTTGCTTTGCAGGAGAAGGCATTAACACGGCTGCTGGAACAGTTGAAAAGCGGATTGTCAGTTAATGATGCAAATGTTGATCGACACCCAATCCGAATACGTAAGGGAAAGCTGCGCTGGCCGATTAAGTCCAGGATTACGACAAGCTTTGGTCAGCGGCCGGGTCCTGGTAAAGCAAGAAGCGTGGGAGTTCAGCTTACGCCTCTTGGGAAGAACAGGCAGGTTAAAACATTGGCCGCTGGGCAGGTTCGCTATGCTGACTGGTTTGGCGGTTATGGCCTGATGATGATCATTGACCACGGTGATGGCATGATAAGCGTGTATGCCCACAATGATGCCTTTTACAAGCAGACTGGAGATTGGGTGGAAGATGGTGAGGTCGTGGCTCGTGCTGGTAGCACTGGCTGGGTGGAACAGACTCTTTTATATTTCGAGCTGCGGGATTCCGGAAAGCCGGTAAATCCGCGTAAGTGGTGTCGCAGGAGATAGACAGCGAACGATTCACCGAATATTGTGCAGGCCAATAAGCAGTGGAGATTGTTATGAGATTGAAGATTCGCCATATATTGATCGGTTTGGGTATTACGGTACTGCTGGGTTCAGTCATATTTACCGTTACTACGAATAACAGTCAGGCGGTAGCAGCCAACTATCAACAGCTGGAGAAATTCTCCCGGGTCATGGAAACGGTTCGAAGGAACTATGTTGAAGAAGTAGGTGATGAAGCCATGATTGATGGCGCTCTTGCCGGCATGTTATCCAGTCTAGATCCCCACTCGACCTATCTGGACAAGGAAATGTATAAGCAGATGCGGGTGGATACAAAAGGCGAATTTGGAGGTCTGGGTATTGAAATATCTGCCGCTGAAGGAGGAATCCGGGTAGTTGCCCCCATTGAGGATACGCCAGCTGACCGGGCGGGAATCAAGGCAGGTGATCTGATCATCAAAATCGATGATCAACTGGCCAAGGATCTCAACCTGATGGAAGGCGTCAAACTGATGCGTGGTAAACCTGGCACCTCCATTAACCTGACAATTTTTCGTGAAGGCGAGGGAAAACCACTGCTTATTGAGATTGTCAGGGCTGTTATCAAAGTAAAATCAGTAAAAAGTGATTCTCTGGCACCTGGCTATGCCTATTTGCGTATCACCCAGTTTCAGGAGCGCACAGATAAGCTGTTGTTGGAAGCAGTTAAAAAGTTGAAGGAACGGGGAACACTATATGGGGCGATTCTTGACGTTCGCAATAACCCTGGCGGCCTGTTAGATCAGGCTGTCTCCGTCTCAGATCTGTTTCTGGAAAAAGGCATTATCGTTAGCACTAAATCTCGAACTGGTAGCAATTTTAAATTCGAGGCCAAAGCTGGAGATATTCTGGATGGAATACCTCTGGTGGTATTGATTAATAATGGTTCAGCTTCAGCCTCAGAAATAGTTGCGGGTGCCCTGAAAGACAATCACCGAAGTGTTCTGGTTGGAAATCGCACTTTTGGTAAGGGGTCTGTACAGACAGTTATTCCCCTGAGAGACGGCTCTGCCATGAAGCTGACTACTGCCCTGTATTACACCCCTGCGGGAACATCTATCCAGGCAACAGGTATTGAGCCTGATATTGAAGTGCTAACCCCATTAAAGCCTGCTGCTGCCGAGACGAAACAGGAAAAACCCATGGTTTCGGAAAGCAGCCTGAAAGGGCATTTGGAGAATGGGAATAAAAAAGAACTGAAGTCAGATAAAAACAAGGACAGCAAAGAGATAAGCGAGAAGATGAAGAAACGTCTTGCTGTCGATGCAGCTCTTCAGCGCGCACTGGATTTGCTAAAGGGGATGCACACGGTACAGAAGATTACCGGTTAGACCTGATTAAGCTTTATAAAAAGTGCAGTTGAAAAGCCAACCGCCCTGGTTTTATGTTGTTATCGCGATTATTTTTATCGTGCTGGTGGGCATCTGGTCCGGCGTCTGGCAGCCCAAAGTTTCGGTACCGGATGAAAAATCGGATATGCTTCAGGTTCCTTCTGTAGTTTACGAAGAGTTTAGTAAAGATTCCCGACAGGAAAGTCTTCCCGCAGAGAAAAAAGTTGAGCCTAAGACCATTCCCGCTACAGGTCAGGGAAAGAAAGGTCTGGCCATTATTCTTGATGATGCCGGTTACAATTTAAGTGCCGTCAAGAGGGTGTTGGCGCTACCGTTTCCTGTCGCTATCTCCATTCTTCCTTCCTCACCCTTCGCAAAGAATGCAGCCGAGCTTACAAAGAAAGCGGACCGCATCGTAATGCTGCATTTGCCTATGGAGCCGGAAAGCCGACATTATGCCAGGAGTGATGACTTTCTACTCGAAGAGATGGAGAAGGATGAATTTGAGACGCGTGTATTACATGAACTGGATCTGGTTCCATATATTGAGGGTGTGAACAATCACATGGGTTCAAGGCTTACTTCCATGAGGAAACCCATGGCTTGGTTGATGGAATTGTTGCACGATCGTTCGCTCTTTTTTGTGGACTCCCGTACCAGCAAGGATACGGTTGCTGCTGAAGAGGCCAAGCTGGCTGGTTTGCCTTGGGCGGAGCGCAAGGTTTTCCTGGATCACCATCCTGAACCCGAGGCAATTAAGGCCGCATGGTTGGGGGCTATGCAATGCTATCGCAAGCTTGGTTCGTGCATCATCATTGCACACCCCAATGCAGAAACCCTGACTTTTCTGGAAAACGGGATCACCGGGCCTGATCAGGATGCCATCGTCCCGGTAACGAATCTTTTACAGCAGGTGCAGATAAAATGAAAATGCCTTTTCGCAAGTGGTTTATCACTGGCTTGATAGTGCTGCTTCCTATTGTTGGCACCTTTATGGTCATTAACTGGCTGATCAGCATTTCTGATCGCGCTTTGGCCTTGTTGCCCGAGTCCTATCAGCCAGAGACACTACTGGGTATTGATGTCCCCGGCACGGGCATTGTTTTCGCCCTGCTGTTTGTCATGCTGATAGGAGTGCTGGCTACCAACTTCTTTGGTAAATGGCTGCTTGCCTGGTTTGATGCGGTTCTGGCACGTGTTCCTGTGGTGCGCTCCATTTATGGAGCGATTAAGCAGCTTCTGGAAGCCGTTGTGGGCTCAAGGAAAAATGCATTTCGTCAGGTTGTGCTGGTTTCATTTCCCCAGTCAGGTCAATGGTCCATAGGTTTTGTAACAGGTTCTGCCAAACTTCCTTTGCCTGTTGATGAAACCGAGGGCCTGGTGACAGTTTTTGTGCCTACGACACCCAACCCGACCTCTGGCTGGCTGTTGTTTGTACCTGAGGAGGAGCTTAAAATTTTACCCATGTCGGTTGAGGACGGAATGAAAATGGTAATATCGGGTGGCATCATTTCACCCGAATCAGATAAGAATGTGAAGTCCTGAAGGGTAAATGTGACGGT
>CAYLYU010000079.1:0-6823 GCA_964387725.1 uncultured Zetaproteobacteria bacterium
ACTCACCAATTGTAAATGATATGGGTGGTGTTCAAGATGGTGTTGCCCCACTGACTCCGCAGCCCGTTGTTCAGTTGCAGGGTGGTCAATTTGGGCAGGGACAGGGTGGTCAGAGTGCATAGGCCGTCCCGTCAACTAAAGAAATTCGTAAAAACATTTGCTGATGAATCGTCCTTCATGGACGGGCAGGAACGCCAGTTAGAAGTCGCTAACGAGATTAAGAAAGGTGTTGAATCTGTTTTCGGCACGGCTTTATACATGGCTATTGAGGAATTGGAGCGCGCTGCTTATCTGAACATGGCTAAGACCAGCCCGTTAAGGGTATTCCGGCAGATGGAAGTGCGAAAAGAATTAGGAATTGTCCAGTATATCAAGGCCAGACTGGATTCCTATATCACCAATGGTGAGGCGATTGAAGAAAACATGAAACTTATTTTAGGAGTTGATGATGATAGAGAAGATGCAGCCTAATTATTTGCATGCGGGTTTCGCAGAAATCCATGAGAAGATCAACGAGATTATTGATGAAATGGGGAAAATGAATACACCGCCTGAGAAGCCGGTTGTCGTAAAAGCCTCTCAGGAAAAGAAACCTCGCGGAAAAACCCGCAAGGCATAACCACAGAATATATAATTTTAAATAAGGTCGCTTCGGCGGCCTTTTTTTATGACCAGTTCGCAGTTATGCGTTAAATAGCAATCAGGCTTCGTGCACCGTCAACGCACAGATTCGCCTTATCCGGCGTAAAAAGGAGCAGTAAGATGGAATTAGAATCAAGTCCGTTTGAAGAACCAGAAGAGATAAAGTCTGAGGACGAACCGGAAAACGAGCCGGAGCCGGAAGGCGAAGGGGAGTTGGAAGATGAATCCGAAGATGAGCCGGAGAACGAAGGCGAATCAGAGGATGAGTCGGAAGAAGATTCCGAGGGTGAAACCGAGGATGAATCTGAAACAGACTTTGAAGAACAATACAATGGCGTAAAGAACGCCTTGCATGCTGAGAGAGAAAAGCGGCAGGTCATCGCTTCTGAACTAGACACCGTAAAAGCTGAGTTGGATGTAGTGAAGGCTCAGGAAGGTGTTTACAAGGAAGGCTTCGAGAAACTTGTGGCATCTCTGAAAGCTGATGACCTCGATGAAGTCGTTGATATTCCGAAGATCGAAGGCATATCACCGGAAGTCATTGAGGCAAGGCGTATGAAGGATGAAAGGCAGCGTAGTGAAGCAATCAGGGATTTTTACTCTCAGGTTAAAACAGAAGCCGATAGTATTTCCCCTGATTACAGTCACCTTAATCTCAAGGATGAGACGCAGGGTGTTGTGCTGACGCATATCATTACAATGCTTGCTTCTGAAGGCCAAAGTATTGATAAAACAGTCTCCAAAGGTATGAACATTCTTGATGGTTTAATTGCATCTGTAGAAAAGAGGGCTATCGAGAAAACTCGCATTAAGCCCAAACCAAGACCAAATTCGAGAACCAGACAGAAAACCAACGATTCCTATTCACAGAAAGTGAAGAAAGGTGAAGAAAGCGGCAATTTCGATGCTGTTTTCGACCATGTGATAGGTGGCATGTCTGGATAGGAGCTATAAATGGCTATTTTAGACGCATTTACACAGCTGGGTAACAAAGAAGACTTGATCCCCGTTGTGACCCGCGTGGCAGTTGAGGAAACCCCTCTGTTGTCACAGATTAAAAAGAAGAAAGCAACAGGTGTTCTCCATGAATGGATGACACAGGCTCTCGCCACCCCTGCTGCCAATCGGCAGATTGAAGGTGCTGCAACGACATTCGCAGCAGTAACTCCCCGCGTTCGCAACGGGAATTATTGCCAGATTGTCAACGCAACCGCCTCTGTTTCTGAAACTCAGGAAGCCGTATTGAAGGCTGGCGTTAAGTCTGAGTTTTCCGAACAGGTGAAGTTGAAGAGCATTGAGTTGGCCCGTGATATGGAGCGTGCACACTGGCAGGGTACGAAGATTGCCGGTACGTCCACTTCCGCAGGTCGCGGTTCCGGTGGTGTATTCTACTGGATTTCCACTAACCGGAAGTCTCAGTCTGCCGTGTCCGGTGCTGATGTAACCGGTACTGCTCAGGCTTCGACTTCTACCACATTGGTGATGGCTGCTGCCACTGGCGGTTCTTATACTGCTGGCGACCACATCCTTATCACAGGTGGTACGGGTCAGGGCCAGCATCGTGTTGGTGCCGCTATTGCAACCGATACAATTACCCTGGATGCTACTATCTCTGGTAATTCGACTTGGGATGTCACCCCTGATGCTACTTCGACGTACATCATTTATACCGTTCCTGCCGCTATGACCGAGGCACTTCTGAATGACACTATTCAGGCAGCTAAGGACAATGGCGGCAATCCGAACGCTATTTATGTGTCGGGCTTCCAGAAACGAGCCGTTTCCGGCTTTGCTCAGGGCATCCGTCGTGTTGAAGGCAACTCCAAGACGCTCACGAATTCTGTCGAGATTTATGACAGTGATTTCGGGCCGATGAAGATGGTCTATGACCGCTGGATTCCTGTTGGCACGGCTGCTGTGCTTGAAGAAGACAAGTTCGCTACGGCGTTCCTGCGTCCTATCAATGTCCGTGAAATGGCAAAGGTAGGTTCTTCTCGCGATCTGAAGATTGAGGCTGAGTTCTGCCTTGAATCTTTGGATGAGCAGGCTTCCGGCACTTTGTCCGGTTTGTCCTTGGCATAAGGGCATAATCTTGGGAGGGGCTTCGGCCCCTCCTTTTTTTTGGAGATAATATGATAGTTCAAAAGAATCTTATCACCGATGCCAGAGGAAACATTGTTTTTACTGCCATTGAAGATAATGAGCCGCTTGCGAAACTTGTTCATCAGGAAAGGCAGGGAAACAAGGGCTGGACTGAGGACAGGTCTGCCAAGTTGATGCTTAGTATTCCGCCTTATGTTTATCAGAAGTATTGTGATGAACTTGGTCCTGAATGCTGGAACGACAGGGGGTTTTTGATTGAGTTTTCAAGAATGCGCCCTGAGTTTGCAATCTAGGAGAAGAAATGAGTGATACCTTATTGAATCTTGTCAATCGTGTTTTAAGGACCACAGGCGATGCAAAAGAAGTAACCACAGTTTCAGGTTCACTCATTGCAGAGAGGATTACAGACTTCCTGAATCAGACGATTGGCGATGTTGAACAGGCCGCTAACTGGCCGCGATTGAGAATTGATGCCCAAGGTACAGGGGATGGTATAAGTGGCATCTTTGATTTCACGGGTTCACAGAATATCAGGGAGGATGGACCTGTGTCTGTATGGATTGCAGCGCAGAAACTTTTGGATGAATTAACCCCTGTTCTGTTTGATGCCAAGAAAGCCGCTACGGTGACAGGCTCACCGTTATGGTTTGTCAGGCGCGTATCTTCTACCGGCAAGGCAGAGGTGGAAATATATCCTATTCCTGCAAGTGGTGATGTTATCAATATGTCGGCATACCAAAGGGCTTCGAGATTCGATTCGACTGTAGATGCCGGAACAACCGAGTTTGACGATGATATCCTTGCGTATGGAGCATTGATGCATCTGGATGCTTATGATGGGCTTGACAGGGGGTATGCTTCGCTGTTCAAGAATCATCTTAATATGAAGAAAATGTCGGTGTTTTCAAATCGGGTGTTTGCTGTCGAAACGGACTCTTATCAATGAGCCTGCAAGTCCAGCGCATCAGCCCTCCCGTAAAGGGGCTGAATACAATCACACCTATCAGGGAACTTGGATTCGATTTCGCACCACAGTTGGAAAACGTATGGTTCGATCAGTCGGGTGAATTAAACAGAAGGCCCGGACAGACTACATTTGACGATGGTGCTCCTGGCGGCAATATCAAGACATTGTTTGAGCATCTGGCTTTGTCAGGTGCTTCTACAATCTTTTCATGGTCGGACGATGGTACGATTTATTCATTGTCAGGAACAACGTGGTCAAGTTCGCTTGGGTCTGTATTTAGTTCGCGCCCACGGACAGCACAGATTTCCGGACAGACAATGGTAGGGGATGCAGTAGCGACAAGGTATTACAACGGTTCATGGAATACGCCCACAGGGGCTAATCCGATGAATATATTTACCACTTATAACGGAAGAATGTATGGTGCTGGCGACCCGTCTCAACAGGCTACGGTCTATTTCTCGGACACAATCGGCGGTTCTGGTTCGGGCATTGCAGTTTGGACCACAACAGGACCGGGCGGGATTCTTGATATTTCAGGTGCGGTTGGTACAGGCCAAATTGTAACAGGGCTGGCAACCTTTCAGGGCATGCTTGTCGTGTTTTGTAATAATGTGATTATCTTTTATTCTGGTAGCGACCCTGCAACGCCTTCTACGTTTTCTGTTCAGAAAGTTATACATGGAATTGGCTGCGTTTCCCATGATACGATTCAGGGGACCGGCAATGATATGATTTTCCTTTCTCAATTCGGATTCAAGAAGTTGAGGGAAGTCTTGGTTCAGGGTGATGCTGCGGCAGAAGATGCATCCATTCCGATTAACAATTTTATTATGAGCGAGATGAGGGCTGGCAATGCATTAACGGCTGATTTCCGTTCAGCATTTGCAGCCAAGTTCGGGGTTTATATTTGCCGATTCGGAAACAGAACGGTTGTTTACCATGAATTGTTTGATTCGTGGGTGTATTGGTTTGGACTTGAGCCTGCTTATCTGAAAACTGACGATGGGAATTTATATCTCGCTGATACAAGACTGCATAAGATGGATGATACAGTCTATTCCGATACGATAAATGGCGGAACTGCCGTTGCAATTCCTCTGGTATGGCAATTATCTCCGATAAGAACCGACTCGAAAGAAGTGCGCGCAAGATGGAACAGGGTTGAACTTCTTTATCAGGGTGAAGATGCCGATACGGTTACGATGGAAATATGGCCTGATTTGGATGAGACACAAAGCGAATCGTTCACGATCACATTATCCCCTGCAATTCCTACAGATACTTCTACATCTATGATATGGAGTGAAACGGCATCTACTGACCCTAGAAGGGCATGGGGGACCGCGACTACAGGCCCGTCATGGGCTGGTAGCACAACTTTATTCACAGGTGATGAAAGAGTGCCCATTCGAGGGTTTTCTGAGTTGTTGAGCATTAGGCTAACAAACCCGAACATAACCCAATTCAAAATCTCGGCAACTGAAATATATTTTAATGAAGGTGGTTTACGATGAGTAATTACAGCAAAAGCCAGAGCTTCACAGCGTTACGAGGCACTACGCCTGCCGACCCTGCTGTTTTGGATACAGAGTTCGCCCTTGTTGCAACAGCATCAGCAACCAAGATGGATAAGACGGGCGGCACGTTCTCAGGTGCTATTGTCGTTCCTGCCGCTGCCGCAACGGGTGAAACCACAAAAGCTATTCAGGCGCAAGATGTGAAACATTATGCGTTTACTGCCGGTGTTAAGATTCCTGCTTATATGTCGGCTGCCCCTACGGGATGGACGCAGGATACAAGCCTGAATGATTACATGCTTACAGTTGTTTCCGGTGCAGGCGGCTCTACTGCTGGTACTAATGGCGCATCTTTGGGTGTTCCGGCAACGGCAACCGGCTCCCATGTTTTGACAACAACTGAAATGCCTGCCCATACGCATAATTATTCACATGATGTTGCCGGTTCATCCGGAGTAACGGGTTCAACGGGTTCTGCTTTAAGCGGGACGCTAACAGCATCATCCTCCGCAGGCGGAGGCGGAGGCCATACCCATACTTTGACTTCTTGGGTTCCGCTTATTGCCAAGATGATTCTCATAACGAAAGACTGATGAAAACCAAACTTACTTGCCCGCTTGGGTCTGATTGTGAAAAGGCGGTTGATGGTGAGATTCATCGTTGTGCATGGTACACAAAACTTCAGGGCATGAACCCGCAGACAGGTCAGCCGATGGATGAATGGGCATGTGCAATCGCATGGACACCGATTCTTCTGGTTGAGAACGCAAGGGAAGTGAAGTCGGTAGCCCACGCTGCTGAAAGTTCAAGGAACGTAGTAGCAGAGAAATTAGATGGCATGAAGATTCATGCGATAGGAGATTGATATGGCTGACACTCAAGGATTAGGGTCAACTTTAGGTACGGCAGCAGGAACAGCAGCATTTGGACCGCTCGGCGGGGCCATAGGCGGAATTGCCGGTGGCGCGCTCGGCGGAATGTTTGGCGGGAAAAAGAAAACTGTTCCGCTTGTTGCGCCTAAGACAATCAATCAGTTTCAGGGCACGCTTGGCACAGCTACCCCTACCGGATTCAATTTCAATCAAGACCCGACAAGGCAAGCTGCAATCGACTCCGCCAATCAGAATCTTGCCGGACTGACTGCTAATGGTCTTGCGATTGACCCGGCGCGCTTAAATGCCTTTAGAGACGCTTTTATTCAGGCAAGGTCTCCTACGCTAGAGAACGCCTTAACAACGCAGCAGAACGCGCTTAACGCATCTCAGGGCGCAAAAGGAACGGTTGGCTCCAGTGGGAGTATCTTGGCTAACCAATTATTCCAGGAGTCAGCCAATCGCCAGAGAAACGCTTTGCAGAATCAGGGAATTGTAGGTGCAGAGAATCTCGCTAATCAGGCGTTACAGCAGGACTTGGCCCGGCTGAATGCTTTTGGCGGGCTTAGCCAGAGCGATATTGCGAATATGCTTGCTGCTCAGAATGCGACTACGGGCAACCTGTTTAATTCACAGACAAGCCAGATAAACCTTGCCAATGCAATTAATGCCGCAAGGCTTGGAAATGTGAATCAGCAGAATGCCGCATCACAGCAGAG
>CAYLYU010000079.1:6923-9081 GCA_964387725.1 uncultured Zetaproteobacteria bacterium
GCATCGGTGCAGGGCTGAATCTTGGCAAGAATATCGGAAGTGCGTTCGATTCATTAGGTGGGGGTTCACCCGATTTAATGCTAGCAGCTAGTTAGGAGGACTGTATGCCAGTCAATAACCTTTCTTCATTAAACAACTTTCAAGACCCTAATCAGGCTGTATCTGCCTTCACACAGCCAGCGATTAGTCCTGTGGATATAAATGCTATCCAGAACGCATTTGCAAACGTGACAGCGCAGCCTAATATCGGATTGACTCAATTAGGTGCTGGCGGCAACGTGAATCCTCAGACTAACCCGTTCGGGTTCCTGAGCAACGTATTTGCAGGTGATTTGGCACAGAGACAAGCGCAGGAGGCGGCGCAAAGCCAAGCGAATGCTAATGCATTGGTTGCAAGACAAAAACTGGAGCAGCAGGCATTTGATAATAAGGTTGAAACAAAGAAATTAGGGCAAAAACAACAAAAAGAAGTACAGAAAGCGAATAAGGAACGTAAAGCTAAAGGTGTGTTGAATAAGAGGCTTAATCTTGGCCTTAGCCCTGATGAACTTGACCCGCTTTCTCTTGATGATTTGAAGTCACTCAAGGTAAAGACAACAAAGCCAAATACATCCATTACAGATGTAACACTTCCAGATGGTTCAATACAGAAAACTTTGCTTACATATAAAGATGGAAACGTGGTATCGAAAGAACCTATAGGCTCACCTAGAAAGCCTAAGAATGGATTTACAGTGTTTGATGAGAAAGGGAATCCAATAGTGACTACAGGTGATGCTGGTTCGGTAATAACAAAATCGCAAAGTGGAAAACAGCAGGTCGATCTTCAAGAGTTTGAGATTGCAACACGGCAGGCATTATCTACAGCAAATGAACTAAAAAATACCGTTGCCGAAACGCCGGAAGCTTTGGGCGCAAGTGGCGAACTTACCAAAACGCTTGAAGGGTGGGCTAATCAAGCAAGAAACTTTGCAAATATCACAGGTGTAGAGGTCGCAGCATCACTTGATCCCAATAAATATGACTTTGAAAAGGCAGGTATCGGCTCTCAGAATGCAGTTCTCAAATCGAATGCTGTGAAGCTTGCGTTTGCCGCCGCTTCTGCTTCAGGCCAAACGGGGAAATCTGTGAGCGATAAGGATGTTCAAAGGTTCCTGGAACAGATTGGCGCTGGCCTACAATCACCTAAGCAGTTCTCAAGAGTTATTGATAGCTTCACAAATGGACTCAAAAAAGATTTCAGAATCCGCTACAATGTCATTAACGGAAAACCATTCACGGGAACTCTTGATGAAAATGGAGGGCAAACAAGTGCCGTAAAAGCCAACATTGGCGGTACTATTTACACCTTCCCTAGTCAGGATGCGGCTGATGCAGCATTGAGAGAGGTTAGTAAACAATGACTCCCGAAGAAATTGCAGCCAAGTTTGGCGGTGTACCAGCAAATAATATAGATGCTATTATAGCTAAACATGGTGGGGTTCCTGCAAATGTAAATCTAACCGATATAAATGGCTTGCCTTCTGCTTCCGGAGGGGCTGTAACTCCAGAAGAGAATTTAACTCAACAGCCGAAGGAAAATAATGTTTCTTCTGAGAAGCTAAGGCGCGCCAGTCAGCGCCTATTGACTAGCCCTGATAAAGAATTGGTTGATCTTGGCAGGGCTGTTCTATCCGGTGTTGTTACTGCTCCGGCTATGGTAGCAAATGTGCCTTTACTGGCCAGCGAAGGGGTAACTAATGTTGCCAGAGGGATTGTAGGTGCTGAACCGGTCCAGGGATTCGGTTCAGGTGGGCAGGCGCTTATTGAACAGGGGCAAGCCGTAATAGCCGGAGGAACACATGATGAATTAACCCCTGAGCAGCGTGTAGCGCAAATGGCAGGTGAATTTGCAGGGGCCGGTGGTGCGATTAGAAAAGGCACTGATATTGCTGCTCAAGGCATAGCTTCTGATATAGGTGCCGGCAAAGCACTTGCTCAAGACGCAAATAATCTTTTAGGCGCAAGTAAAGCATTTGGTCAAGGTGAATTTAGACAGGGTGCTGATATTCTTTCTCGTGCAGCCACTCCAAATATGGGGCTTAGCAACGCCCAAGGCAATGCTGTAACATTATTGAACAGGGCACCTATATCCACTGATATAGCGGCTGGGGTTGCA
>CAYLYU010000080.1:0-8585 GCA_964387725.1 uncultured Zetaproteobacteria bacterium
TTGAATCATTGCCGTAAATTTTACGAAATCATCAGTAGCTTGGGAAGATAGCCAGCATGATTTAGGCTTGCACCCATGATTTATAAACCGGTTCCCGATTATCATATGCACACCCCTCGATGCAAGCATGCTATCGGCTCCGTACGAGAATATGCCATAGCCGCCCTGAATGCCGGGCTAAAGGAGATCGGAATATCCGATCATTCTCCGATGCCTTCTGATTTTGATCATTCCTGGCGCATGAAGCATGACGAAATTGACAGCTACCTTCGGGAAGTTGAGGCAGCCAGGGACGAGTTTGCTGGCAGGCTTCATCTACGCATTGGCCTTGAGGCAGATTATTATCCGGGAACCGAAAATTATATCTCGAACCTGATTCAATCCTATTCATGGGATTATATCATTGGTTCAGTACATTACATAGACGACTGGGGCTTTGACAATGAGGATGAAATCAAGACGTGGCAGGAAAGGGATATCGAAGATGCTTACCGTAGTTATCACGCTCTAGTTTCGGCCTCATCTGAAAGCGGGCTGTTTGACATCATCGGCCATCCCGATTTGATCAAAAAGTTTGGCCACCGCCCTCCACTGGAGAGCAGAAAGGTGCGTGACGCCGAGGAATCCATGCTGCAAACCATCCAGCGAAGTGGATGCGCACTCGAAATCAGCTCAGCCGGCCTGCGCAAACCTGTTGCAGAAGTTTATCCGCATGGCCGCATCATTGCCCGCGCAGCAGAGATGGGCATCCCCTTCAGCTTTGGGTCGGATGCGCATGCCCCAGGTGAAGTTGGTCATGCCATGCATTCATGCCTCAGCATGCTTCAGGCCTGCGGCATTGATAAAATACAGCGATTTGAAAGTCGAGAACGGTTCGACCTGAGCATCACGCCAACATGACACGCAAAGTATTAATTACCGGGGCCTCCGGCGGTTTCGGGCGAGAGTTTGCCTTGCAGTTGGAGCCTATGGGTTTCGAGCTTTTGTTGCACGGCAGGGACCTGGGTAGATTGAAACTGGTTCAGGCCGAGCTTGCCCATCCTGGGCGACACAAACTTTTACAAGCTGATCTGAATTGTGAGAATGAGAGAACTTCCCTGATCGAACGGCTGGAGAAGGAGAAAATCACAGGCCTGGTGAACAATGCCGGGTTCGGGATATGGGGAGGCTTTTTTGAATGCGTTATATCAACCCAGATTGATGTTGTACAAACCAATCTGGTTGCACCCATTCACCTTACCCACGCCCTGCTGCCGCAACTGGTCAAGCAACAGGGGTTTATCATCAATGTATCGTCCCTGGCAGGAGAAACACCTCTACCATATATGAGTACCTATGCCTCTGCCAAAGCCGGACTCACCTTCTGGAGTGAAGCACTGCGCCTGGAACTGAGACCGCAGGGAATTCATGTGGTCACTCTGGTGCCCGGCCCCTCCCCTACAGGTTTTCGTGATGTTTCCGGCATGGCCTCCACCAAGGGAAGTTTTTTCAGAACCCCCAGTAAAACCGTGGTACGAGAAGCTCTCGCCTGTTTAGCCAGGGGGGGTAGCTACTGCATTCCCGGTTGGCGGCATACTTTATTGTTCGGGCTACAAAAAATGTTACCGCGGCGACTGGCCTTGCAAGTCATGAAACGACACCTTCGCCCTTAAACCCCTGAAGTTTTCGGGTCAAAACCTGGGCATTTGCCCTGACAATCTTCTCATTATTCAACTGTACTACCGGGGGATTGTCGCAATTACCCATGCAGGCACTGGCCAACACGCTTATGGCTTCTGAAGTCTCGTCAAACTGTTTCTGTATATCCGCGAGTAATTGTTTACTGCCGCAGGCTGAACAAATGGGCCCGCAACACACTTGAAAAACCTGATTGCACAAAGGATGACTACGAAAAACTCCTGGTATTTCAAACCATTCCCTTATCTTCGATTTTCGAATCTTAAAAAATCGGGACAGTTCAGACACCGCAAGCTCGGGAACGAAACCGAATTGACTCTGCACATCTTCAAGCGTTGCCAATAGATACCTGGGATGATCAGGATAAACGCGCATTAGTCTGCTTACAAACTGTTGAATATCAGCCAAGATATCCCCCTTCAATGAAAATACATTAGCACATCTTACCTTTTTTATTATCCGTGATAAGCGCCTAAATGTGTTGAAGACTGGAGTAAACCGCGCGCCTTTGATATATTTCCGCTGTTCTTTCGCAGAACCGTAAAACGTAACGGCATGGTTGAAACCGACTGCTGACAACTAAAAACAAAGGGGTGGATTATGAAGCTATCGACACGCCCGTCGAAGCAGGGTTTGTATGACCCTTGCCATGAGCATGATGCTTGCGGTGTTGGCTTTGTTGCACACATAAAAAACAGGAAGAGCAACGAGATTGTTCTGCAGGGCCTGGAGATTTTGCTTCGCTTAACCCATCGTGGTGCTGCTGGTGCCGATCCGAGAGAAGGTGATGGTGCTGGCATTCTGCTTCAAATTCCTGATGCTTTTTTTCACGCAGTCTGTCCAAAACTCGGCTTTGAGCTTCCCGCTGAGGGGGAATATGGGGTCGGTATGGTATTCCTGCCAAAGAACCCTGACCATCGCAAACAGTGCGAGCAAATCACGGAACAGGCAATTGCTGACGAAGGGCAGGTTCTGCTTGGCTGGCGTGATGTGCCCGTCGATGCTATACGTGCAGACCTTCCTGGAAGCGTAACTGCCTGTGAGCCAGTTATAAAACAGGTCTTCATCGGCAAGGGTAAAGGCTATGACGATCAGGATGCCTTTGAGCGCAAGCTTTATGTGCTTCGCCGGGTTGCTCGAAACCGTATTGATGCACTTGGTTTTGAAGATGCAGCCAATTTCTATTTCGCCTCGATGTCCAGCCGTACCATCGTCTATAAGGGAATGTTTCTCTCGTATCAGCTCGGCGCTTATTACGAAGATCTGAGAGACCCCCGGATGGCCAGTGCCTTGGCCCTCGTGCATCAGCGGTTCTCAACCAACACCTTCCCTGCCTGGGAGTTGGCACACCCGTTTCGTATGGTTGCTCATAATGGCGAAATAAACACCTTGCGTGGCAATATCAACTGGATGAATGCCCGCCGTCATTCGATGAAATCAAAGTCGTTAGGCGATGATCTTGCAAAACTATGGCCGGTAATAGCTGAAGGCCAATCTGATACCGCCTGTTTTGACAATGCGCTCGAGCTTTTGACCATGGGCGGCTATCCACTGGGACATGCGGCCATGCTGCAAATACCCGAAGCATGGGCCGGTAATCAGCTCATGGACAAAGAGCGCAGGGCATTTTACGAGCACCATGCTGCTCTAATGGAGCCTTGGGATGGCCCGGCTTCAGTTGCATTCACCGATGGCCGTAAGATTGGAGCTACGCTGGATCGTAATGGTTTACGCCCGGCACGTTATCTGATTACGGATGATGATCTGGTCGTAATGGCATCTGAAATGGGCGTTCTGGACATTCCTGAAGAAAAGATCGTTAAAAAGTGGAGGCTGCAACCCGGAAAAATGTTTCTGATTGACCTGGAAGCCGGATGCATCATTGATGACAAGAAGTTAAAAGACAAGCTGGCCAGAGCGAAACCCTATCAAAAGATGTTGGCCGACACGCAAGTTCAGCTTGAGTCTCTGCCGGAAGAGATTCCGACCATGGCTCCGAATCACAAAACCCTGCTCGATCGCCAGCAAACATTCGGTTACACTCAGGAAGATCTGAAGTTTCTGATGAAGCCAATGGCTGTTTCCGGTCAGGAAGCAACAGGCTCTATGGGTAATGATTCACCGCTATCTGTCCTCTCCAACCGCCCCAAACCCCTGTACAGCTATTTCAGGCAGCTATTTGCCCAGGTAACCAATCCGCCGATTGACCCGATCAGGGAAGAGATGGTAATGAGCCTGAAATCGATCATCGGACCTCGCCCCAATCTGCTGGGCCTGGATGATGAAATACCCTTACGACTGGAAGTTCATCAGCCTATTTTGTCCAATACTGACCTGGAAAAAATACGTCACATTGAACGTTATACGGCTGGCAAATTCTGCACCACCACCTTGTCCATGTGTTACCCCGCAGATCAGGGCGCCTCCGGCATGGAAAAGGCTCTGGATCGCCTTTGCAAAGAGGCTGAGGATGCAGTTCGTGAGAGCTGCAATATCATCATCCTTTCTGATCGGGAACTGGATGCAGACCATATCCCTATTCCGGCACTTTTATCCACTTCAGCAGTGCATCAACATCTGATTCGTAAGGGTTTGCGTACCGAGACAGGTCTGGTTGTTGAAACCGGATCTGCCCGTGAGGTGCATCATTTCACAACCCTTGCCGGCTATGGTGCTGAAGCAATAAACCCCTATCTGGCCTTTGAAACCCTCTTTGATATGCGTCGAACCGGGCAGTTCCCGGCCGGGCTTTCACTTGAAGAGGTAAAAATCCGATATATCAAGGCCATTAACAAGGGCATATTCAAGGTTATGTCCAAGATGGGCATCTCAACCTATCAATCATACTGCGGCGCCCAGATTTACGAAGCTGTCGGGCTTGCTTCCGACTTCGTTGAAAAATATTTCACCGGAACCCCAACTCAAATTGAAGGTATCGGCCTGGATGAAGCGGCAGAAGAGGCTGCACTACGACACTGTAATGCCTATGGTAATGCGCATATCTACAAAACCGCCCTTGACGCGGGTGGAGAATATGCCTGGCGTATTCGTGGTGAAGAACACACTCTGACACCTGAATCCATTGCCAAGCTTCAGCATTCCGTAAGGAAAAATGATTATAAATTGTATAAGGAGTATGCCGAACTCATTAATGAGCAGTCAGGAAGACTCATGACTTTGCGAGGTCTGTTCAAGTTCAGGAATACTTCATCAATCTCTCTCGATAAAGTCGAACCGGCTGAAAACATTGTCAAACGCTTTGTCACCGGTGCCATGTCCTTCGGCTCCATTTCACACGAAGCGCACTCAACCCTGGCTATCGCCATGAACCGCCTGGGCGGCAGATCAAATACCGGGGAAGGCGGCGAAGAACCCAAACGTTTCGAGCAACTGAAAAATGGCGACTCGATGCGGTCTGCTATCAAGCAGGTAGCAAGCGGTCGCTTTGGTGTTACCACCGAATACCTTGCCAATTCCGACCAGATTCAGATTAAAATGGCACAGGGAGCAAAGCCCGGCGAAGGCGGGCAACTGCCAGGACACAAGGTAGACCAGCGCATTGGTCGCGTTCGTCACTCCACACCGGGTGTGGGATTGATCTCCCCTCCTCCTCATCATGACATCTACTCCATTGAAGATCTGGCCCAGTTGATCTTTGACCTGAAAAACACCAACACCGATGCCGATATTTCAGTAAAACTGGTTTCGGAGATTGGAGTTGGCACGATTGCGGCAGGCGTGGTTAAAGCCCACGCAGATCATGTGGTAATTGCCGGCCACGATGGTGGCACCGGAGCAAGCCCCCTAACCTCCGTCAAACATGCCGGCAGCCCCTGGGAACTCGGCCTGGCGGAAACACAACAGACACTCGTGCTCAATCGACTCAGAGGCCGTATGACTCTACAAACTGATGGTCAGATAAGAACCGGCCGGGATGTTGTCATTGCAGCCTTGCTTGGCGCTGATGAAGTCGCTTTCGGAACCATCGCGCTTGTCGCTGAAGGCTGCATCATGATGCGAAAATGCCATCTGAACACCTGCCCGGTAGGTGTAGCCACACAAGACCCGGAGCTGCGCAAGAAATTTGTCGGCAGACCGGAAGATGTGGTCAATTACTTCATGTTTGTTGCAGAGGAAGTGCGTGAACTCATGGCCAGCCTCGGCTTTAAAACATTTAACGAGATGATTGGCCGCACAGACATGCTTGATACCAATGATGCCATTCGTCACTGGAAGTCACGGGGGCTGGACTTGTCACCCCTGTTGCATCAGGTAGAGGCCAGAGGAGCAGCCGCCTATCACTGTGAAACTCAGGATCATGGTCTGGACAAGTTGATTGATAACAAACTGATCAAACAGGCAAGACCGGCTCTGGATGATAAAACACCTGTGCTTATTGAAACGGACATCTGCAATGTAGACCGCAGTTTCGGCACGATGCTCTCAGGTAAACTTGCGAAGAAATACGGCCATCAGGGTCTGCCGGATAATACCATTGTCATTAAAGCCAGGGGCACAGCCGGGCAATCACTTGGTGCCTGGCTGGCACAAGGTATAAGCATTGACCTGGCTGGTGAGGGCAATGATTATGTTGGCAAAGGCCTCTCGGGTGGACACATTGCGATTTATCCACCGGATGAGTCCAGAATAACACCTGAAAACAATATCATTGTCGGCAATACAGTATTGTTTGGTGCCATCGCTGGCGAATGTTATTTCCGGGGCATTGGTGGTGAACGTTTTGCGGTAAGGAACTCAGGCGCTGTCGCAGTGATTGAAGGTGTTGGTGATCATGGCTGTGAATATATGACTGGCGGTACAGTTGTTGTGCTCGGTGAAACGGGTCGTAACTTCGCCGCTGGTATGAGTGGCGGCATTGCCTATGTGCTGGACGAATACGAGACATTTGAGAGCCGCTGTAATATGACCCAGGTGGAGCTTGAACCTATTGCCTCGGAAGCTGATGCCCTGGAGGTTCTGGATCATCAGGGAGCTGATCTGGAAACGCATGGACGTGTTTATACACGCCACTCCCTGTCGCAGAATGATCAGCATATTCTGCGCACGCTGATTATGCGACATGTTCATTTCACCAATTCAACTGTTGGCCTTAATATCCTGGATAACTGGGAGGCGTTTCTCCCCAAATTTGTCAAGGTTATGCCGGTAGACTACCGGCGGGCGCTTTCAGAAATGGAAGAGGAAATGAAAACTGAAACAGGCAAGGAGCGCGCCCGTGGGTAAACCAACAGGATTCAAGGAATATGCCCGTGAAGGGTTATCTTATGCACCGGTAGCCGACCGGGTTGCGCACTACAATGAGTTCTCGAAACTACCCGCAGATATGGGTACACAAGGTGCCCGCTGCATGGATTGCGGCATACCGTTCTGCCACAATGGCTGCCCACTGAACAACATCATCCCGGACTGGAATGATCTGGTTTATAGAAATCAGTGGCAGGAAGCGCTGGAGGTTCTGCACTCAACAAACAACTTCCCTGAATTCACCGGGCGAATTTGCCCTGCCCCCTGTGAAGAGGCTTGCACGGTAAACCTTATTGATGAACCAATCGCCATCAAAAGTATCGAACTGGCCATTGTCGAGAAAGGTTGGGAAGAAGGCTGGATTTTCCCTGAAATCGCTGAACGAAAAAGTGGCAAAAAGGTTGCCATCGTCGGTTCAGGCCCGGCGGGCCTCGCCTGTGCCCAGCAACTGGCCCGTGCAGGACACAGTGTTGTTGTTTATGAAAAGGAAAACCGTATCGGAGGCCTGATGCGCTATGGCATTCCGAATTTTAAATTCGAAAAACGCATCATTGACCGCAGATTGTCGCAACTGCGGGCAGAAGGCGTGGACTTTCGTACAAACACCCACATCGGAGTAGATGTCTCCGCCAAATCGCTATTCGAAAAATATGATGCAGTTGTTCTGACCGGCGGTTCCGAGAAACCACGTGATTTAACTATTCCGGGGCGTGAATTTACCGGTATCCATTTTGCCATGGAGTTACTAAGAATAAATACCAAGCGAGTGTTGGGTGACAATATCCCTGATGAAGACTGGATTTCTGCCGAAGGCAAACATGTAATTGTCATTGGCGGTGGCGATACGGGCTCTGACTGTATCGGCACATCCAACCGGCATGGAGCTGAATATGTAACCCAGCTTGAGATTCTTCCTGCTCCTCCCCAATCCCCGAATAAATTGTTAACGTGGCCGAACTGGCCCATGAAAATGCGCACCTCCTCATCTCAGGAGGAAGGCTGCGAACGCGATTTTTCCGTCACAACAAAAAGGTTTATCGGTGAAGACGGGCATATAAGCGGCATCGATTGTATTCGCGTAGACTGGCAACAGGACGATGATGGCCAGTGGAAAATGAGCGAGATCGAGGGCAGTGAGTTTACCTTGAAGGCAGACCTTGTTTTGTTGGCCATGGGCTTTTTGCACCCCGTACACGAAGGCATGATTGATGAGTTTGGCCTTGAAAAGGATGGGCGCGGCAATGTCTCTGCCAACACCAGTGACTTCAAAACCAGCCTCGACAAGGTATTTTCCGCCGGAGATATGCGTAGCGGTCAGTCACTGGTTGTACGCGCCCTGGATGAAGGCCGTAAATGCGCCCGCGCCGTGGATGAATATTTGACAGGCTCCTCTGACCTGCCAGCTAACTGATCAAAAATCGCCGAATGGGGCCGCCGGCAGCAGCCCCTTTCCTGTCTGGATTGTTAATAAGGATAAGCTGTTTGATAGTTCATGGAGCAAAGCTGAAACTTTTCTGAACCCAGGCACCAATCGGAATCAAAGTTCCCGGCTGCGTAAGAAAGGCAATCAACGTATAAGGCCCTGGCTGCTCAGTTCCAATGAATGTATAATTCACTGCCGGGCTCGTAAAGCTGGAAACCGG
>CAYLYU010000081.1:0-8389 GCA_964387725.1 uncultured Zetaproteobacteria bacterium
AAGAGTACACCTTAAATCCACCTAAAAGCTGTCCTGCCCATGGGGTCCACCTCATTCCTTACATGCCAGGTTTTAAGCGCCCGGGCTATAACCACAAACGCTGGGCAGTCTATCATATGCCAAACTGCCAGATGGATACCTCCTTCAGGAAAAAGCTCTCGGTTTTCTGGCAACGCTTGCTTCCAGCAGTATATTGCTCAGATCACGTAAGGTGTGATGAAGATAACCAGTTCACTTGATCGGTGAGTATCCTGTTGACCGCGAAATAAACTGCCCAGGATGGGAATGTCACCTATCATGGGGACCTTTCGTTTATTCAGGGAAGTATTATGCTGGATTAAGCCACCAATCACGACCGGCTGTCCTGATTTCACTGATACCACTGAAGATACTTGCTTGATATCCAGTACCGGGGCAACAGACCCCGATGTTGATGTTTCAGTTCCGGTCAGTGATGTAACCACAGGGGAGATATCCAGCGTCACTTGACCATTAGCGGAGATTTGCGGGGTGATGCTCATGAGCAGGCCAACCGTGATGTTTAGCGGGATATCATTACTAGTTGTACTCGCAAGCCCTGATGTTGTATTCGTTACACTCTCTACGCGAAAGAAAGTTCGGTCGGTTCCCACTTTAATGATGGCCGGTTGATTATTAATCGTACGAACCTCTGGATTAGAAATAACTTTCAGATCACCTTGTTCCTTAAGTGCCTCAATAATTGATTTGAATGTCTTGTTGTTGTTTTCATAAGTGGCAGTCAGCGAAGGTGTAGTTGTGCCACTGATGATTCCGAACGGCGTGATCGAGGCTACAGCTGAAGCAACGTTGAGTTTTCTGGTCACGCGTGACCAATCAATGGCAAATTTATCCGTGTTACTTTTACTGATTTCGATGATTTGCGCTGTTACGACCACTTGCCGGTGTATAGATGCATCAATCCAATCCAGATATTTGGCAACGTTGACAACGCTACTGTGATGGTCAGTGACGCTGATGACTCCGGATAACCTGTTGATGGTATACGTTCCATCCTTGCTAACCAGTGCTTTAACATTCGTATCAAGCTCTCCCCAGAAATCAATGGAGTCACTACTTTTGATCGACATGTTGGAAGAGCTTGATCCACCCGAATCAGTACTGTTGTTGGATGATGAGCCGGATGATGAGCCGGTTGTTACAACCGCTGCTGCCGTGCCGGTTCCACCGGATGTGCCAGTGTTGCTGCCAGCGTCACTGGAGCCGGAGTTCATGCTTGTCTCTACGTTCCCTTCACCACTTCTGATAAATCTGGGGTAGTTAACCTCAAACATCCGGGTTTCCATATTGTGTACACGGAGAATGTCTCCCTCCTGTGTGAAGTAGTAACCATTTGCCTTCAGTAAAGCCTCCATCGACTGACGCAGGCTTAGATTGGAGAATGACACGGTGACTTTTCCGCTAACATCCAGATCCGGTATGATGTTGAGTTTGTATCGTTGCGCAAACATGGCAAGGGCTGTTTTCGTGTAAACCCTTTTCACACTGAAGGAAAACATTCGTTCATCCTTTTCAGCCAGAGGTGGTTGGGCCATGCGTTGTTTGTGCTGGCGCTCAATATCTGCCATGCGCAGCAGAGCTTTTGTTGAATCAGCCTTTAATGTCTCATCTGCTTTTTCCAGAGAGCCAGTCAATTTCAACTCCGGTTTTTCAGCAATCGGATTGCTTATCTTTTTGGCACAACCGGTCAAACCAAGCACGATCGCCAATGCACATATCACAAAATTTGCTTTCATGGTAGCACTTCCCCTTTAGCCTATCTAAAAGATGCGAACAAAATGTTTCTGTTCGCCAGGTCGCTTCAATGTAATACCTTTATTCCGAATAGATAGAATTTTATATCCACGAATCACGTCCCCTTCATGCAGTATCCGGCCATTTACGCGCACAAAGGATATTCCATCAGCCGATTTTCCAAGTATCGAAACATTCAAATGACGATAATCTTTGTCGCTATATACAGTCGAGGTGAGTGAACCCACCTTATCGGAAAAAGGGTTTCGCAATATGGCATTCTGCTTTTGCAGCTGATGCATACGGATTTCTTTCGGCATATCAGTCTTGGTTTGAGAGACAGGGGCCTTAGGGGCACTCGTATTCAAAGCAACAGTATCTTGCGGCTGGGAGCCATATTTAACCCAGATCGCAGCCAGCAAGATCAGAACCAAAACGCCTGCAATGAGTGGTTTCAATTTATTTGCCTGCATAGTCAAACCCACCCCACAGAACCAGCCGCAAATCAATACCTGTGAAATCACTACCGCTGCCAACAATGGTAATTGACTGGACGTCTACCTTGCGGCCAAAAGCAGGGAAGCGGTTCAGAATATCAATGAATGCTTTGTAGCTGGCTTTCACTGAAGACGGTCTAACTCTCAGGTTGACGCCAATCCAGCGAATGTCATCGCCCAATGATTTTCCTTCATTCCCCATTTGTTCAAGAATCTGGTTCTCAGTCAGTGCGTGGATGTTTGCCGTGGTGATGAATTCTTTACCACGAAATGATTCTGAAATCGCATTGATGAACGCCGACACGGAATCAACATCATCGAACAACATGGCCGCAGCCTTGTTGTGGCGGGCCTTATTAAAGGCGCTCCGCGCCTTTGCTGCATCCAGTTTCACTATATCCACACGGGATATGGATGCGTTGCCTTTCAAAACCAGATCTGATAACTGTTTTGTTTGAGGTAGTTTATTTGTCGCAATGTCGTATGCCATCCAGACGGATAACAACAGGCCAAACGCCAGTCCGGCGCGCAGTAATTGACGGGAGTGCATCTGAAACATCGATATGGCCTTATTCATGCAGAACACCCTCGATAATAAACGGGATGCCTTTTTTCGACCCAGTGGCATTTGACCAAATCTCAACTGCTTTCAGCCAATATGCTTTCCAGCTTTTGATGATTTCTGCATGAAAAGGGGCATCCTGCAATTGCTGCTCAAGCATGCGGAGTATGTCCGGTGCGTGGAGTGGGTCGGCATTGACCCTTCCGGTGATGGAGAAGGAAATACTGCCGCTGTGCCCATCAGTCGCAGTGAATTCAGTTAGTACGATTTTAGGATTAAGTTGATTGCCGATATTCTGTAAAAGAAGGAATGGGGCCTTTTTTTTATCGTTGAGAATAGCATCATCCAGGCGGTTTATTTTTTCAAATTTCTGGATTTCCCTGATATAATCGGATGCTTCATTCTGAATTTCATTGATATGGGTCAGGCTCTTTTGTAAGGATTTGATGGTGTGCTGTAGATAAAAATGGCCACCCATGATCATGCCGACAAATATGCCAATAATGCCAAAACCAAGGCGCATGCGAAGGTTCTGCGTTCTGATTCTACGATCTTCCTTTGGAACCATATTCCATTTTGAATTGACAGGCATGCCTCGAAGCACATCCAAAAAGGCGGAACTTTTTCCGATGTGGGTGGCATCAGCAAACAGATTCTCATCCCAGTCTCCGACAAGGACCAGTTCTGGCTCCACGCCACCAAAGAACTGCTTACCAAGTCCGAGACTCCGGTTCATATCTGAGGTTACATGAGCCGGGTTTGACGAAATGGGTGCTTCGCGGAAAAGGGCAGGGGCCTTTTTCTCCTCATCGTAATACAGCATATAACTCATCGCACTGGCAGCATGCCCGTAACAGACCAGGACGGGCGCTTTTGAATCAACCTGTTCGGCAATCTGCATCAAAGGCACTGCCAGTGATGAAATGAGGTCTACAGATATTCCGTTTGCTGAAAAGGCACGTCGAACATTCCGATAGAAGGAGCTGTCCAGCACATCGGCGAGGATTCGGTTCCCCGATGCAGTTCTGACGAAAGCCAGCATTCCGTTTGCATCACACGATAATGTATTCCCCATCCGGCGCCGGAGAAAAGCCTGCGTATTGGATGCATCCATCGGCGGAACATCCACATCAAGATGTGCAATGTTCCGCCCCCCATAAACTATGGAAGCACTTTTACCGTTATAGCCAAGTTTTCGTATGGCATTCCTGACGGATGTGGCATCAATATCTTCCAGCTCAATGCCATCCACGAATTGTTCTTCGGTAAAGAACATCGACTGACCATTGACGAAAAGAACAGAAAGGCGACCTTTCATCAGGGCAATGTCGAGGTATATGCGTTATGTGGCATATAGAAGAGTGCAACAGCTGCTGATGTCGGGTCTTGCGGTACAATGACGACCAGCGAACATTCTGGAATGTTGAAAATTTGGGTCTTGTTCTTTTTCACCTTGACCACAAATGTCATGACGCCCGCACCAGAGCCATAGAACCAATTATAGTCACCGCTTGGGCCGGCCGTGACCGTTAACGGATAAGCAGTTCCCGTTGGCGTGCAGGCTGGATTCGGGCCCCAATTGTTAAGAAAGCCAGTATACGGATCGAACATGGTGCCGCCAGCGCCACCGCCGCCACCGCCACCACCACCTGATCCACCCAGCGTGCCGCCCCATACGCCATTGAATACAAAGGAAGTCGGGGCCGTAACCGTGTGGCGGTAAAATACCGCACCAGCGACGTCATTCAGGACTAAGGGTGTAGCGGTGATCAAATGAAGCGTTGTTGATGTCATGGAAGCGATCGTCGCTGGGGTGGGTGCCGGCTGTCCATTCACTGTGTAACTGGCCGCATTTGCCGCATCGTTGTTGTTCAGGGTTACAGCATGAAAAGCAGCAGCCAGATTTACACGCTCAATCTTCAAGGTGTCCGATTCCGTTAGTTCAGCCGGAGTGCCGACGCCCTGATTCCAGATGGTATCGAATGTTGCCGCGACAAGAGGCCCTGAAGCTGTTGCCAGTGCCGTCTGGCTCAGGTTGGAAATAATCATGACACGCGCATTGGCGGGGGCTGTATTCAGGAATGTGCCAGCCGTCGCATTGGCGACCTGATCATAAGGGAGTGTGTTGCCAGCAGCGATGAAATCGTCAGGGTAAACATAAATCACCTGCTGATTCATGCCACTGATGACAATCTGCGCCGGGCTCTCGCCTGCAAACTGACTGATAGCAGTTGCCCATGTCGCATTGCCGGGCACGATGTGGGCCGTGGTAACGTAATCGGTGAGTGCATGGTGCAGGTTGGCAAGTCTGTTTACTTCGGCGATCTGTATGTCCAGAAAGTGGCTTTTCAGGGTTCTCGGAATAAGGGTGGCAGCAAGAATCCCCAGTATGGCAATAGTGACGACCACGCCGATAAGACCAAATCCTCTTTCTTTGTTGATACTCATATAAATCTCCGTTTATCTGCCATGCATGTGAACTGCATCAATCAGGTTGAGCATAGGTAGGAAAATGGACAGTGCGACCAATAGTACTACGGCGCCAAGAATAATGGTTACTGCCGGCGTCATCAATGCCAGAACCTTTGCAATGCGGCGGGGTACTTCCTCATCGTAATAAACACATACGTACTCAAGTGTGTCATCCAGCTTGCCTGACTCCTCTCCTGCTTTGACCATGCGTAATACCATCGGAGAAAACACTGTTGTTTCAAGCATACTTTCAGTCAATGTGCGCCCCGCAATCACCCCGTCCCGGGCCGCCAGGGTTTGCTTCTCTACAACAGAATTACCCACTGCCTTTGCTGTGATCTCCAGACCATCGACAATGTTCACACCGGCACGGAACATGGCTGACAGATTGTGGGAAAATCGTGATGCTGCAATCATCTTGTTCAGGTGTCCGAAAACAGGCATGCGTAACTTCATGCCATCAAACCAGAAGCGAAATGAGTGAGAGCGCAGGTAGAAGAATGGAATCGCCAACAGAATGATGGTCAGCAAGATCAGTACATAGATACCATATGCAGAAAAAAACTCGTTGGCGGCAAACATGATCTTTGTCGGCAGTGGCATGGGCACATTAAACAGGGCGATCACCTTCATCAGCTGGGGGACAATAAAGGTAAACATACCAATAATGAAGGCGATGATGACAACCAACAGAATGCCCGGCTCGATCATCATTTGTGTAACATTCTTGCGTAGCGAATCGACCCAGCCGTGATGCCGGATCAGGAAGTCAAATGAAGAGTCCAGACGCCCCGATTCCATGCCGGATCTGAGGATACCCTGACTCATCTCATCAAAAACCTTTGGATATCGCGATGCCACTTCCTCAAGATTGGCTCCCTGCTCCAGTTCGGCAGCAATCTGCCTGGCTATCTCGCGGAGATCCTTATTCTCAATTTCCTCGAGCGAGTCCTGAATTGATTCAATGAGTGGCACGCCGGCCTTGATCATGGCAAGCCATGGAATCATCATTTCTATGATGTCTCTTCGCTTGATTCGTTTTGATGTGACCTGAGGATTGAGTGATGAAGCCGAACAGGTAATCAGTGATAATCCGGCATGCTCGAGTTCCCGTTCCAGCTCACGCTCTGAGGCAACATCCATGGACCCCTTTGATATGTCTCCTCCAGGTGATACCGCTGTATAGGTGAATTTAGCCACTGCGGGTAACTCTCAGCACTTCATCAATGGTGGTCAGGCCGGCTGCTGCCTTATCAAGGCCATCCATCACCATGGGCCGAAATCCACGCTCTCTGGCCAGAGACTCAAGCTCTGCCAGTGAACTCTTGTGGGATATGACCTCGTGGTAGCTGCGATCAAGGTCAAGCCATTCAAATATCGCGATTCGTCCCACATAACCATTGTGACATTTTGCGCAGCCGACAGGCCAGAAGAACTGCCAGTCCTTTTCCACATCCAGCCCGTGTGCCTTGATGACTGATGCGATAAAGTCTGCATCCGCCTGTTTCCTGCAATGCGGACAAAGCCTGCGGACAAGTCGCTGGGAAAGAACGCCATGCAGGGCAGGGGGGATTAAATAAGGCTCGATGCCCATTTCAATGAGACGGAATAATGTCTCCAGTGCATTGTTGGTATGCAGGGTGGAAAGAACCAGATGCCCGGTCAGAGCTGCCTGAATGGCAAGGGCGGCCGTTTCCGTATCCCGAATTTCACCAACCATCATGATATCAGGATCCTGTCGCAGCAGAGAACGCAACACCGTTGAAAATGAAAATCCGATCTCATCCCTGACGGAAATCTGCTGAATACCCTTCAACCTGTATTCAACCGGATCCTCGATCGTGAATATCGCCTTGTCCTTGGATTGTATCTCATTGAGCATCGCATACAGGGTTGTTGTTTTGCCGGAGCCTGTCGGACCGGTCACCAGAATAGCGCCATACGGATCATCCAGGTGCAGCCTGGAAACAGTATTTTCCCGCAATGCAAACGGTAATTCGATACCGGACAGACTTAGCTCGACAGCACTTCGATCAAGGATACGCATCACCGATTTTTCACCATAAATAGTAGGGACAGTTGCCACACGGATTTCGACCTGCCTGTGACCCACATATGCTGTGTAACTGCCATCCTGGGGCAGGCGTCGCTCAGCAGGGTCAAGATCACTCAGAATCTTGACGCGCGATACAAGGGCGGGGGCTGCAGTCAACGGGAGCAGGCATACATCCTGTAATTGACCATCGACACGCATGCGTACGCCAAGCGTTCTTTCGGCCGGTTCAATGTGCAAGTCCGTGGCATGGTGGCGAACGGCATGCGCAACCAGTTTATCCAATAGTCTGACAACGGGTGCTTCCAGAGAATGATCCGCTATGCTGCCATCAATGAGTATATCAATAATGTCATCAATGGATTCGTTGGCGGTGTAGTATCTGTCAATCGCCGCTTCAATGTCGCGAATGGGTGCTACATAGGGTTTGACACGTAAACCGGTTAATTTCCATACCCGGTCAAGCGGCACCAAATTATATACATCATCAACGGCAAGGTGGATCAGCTCATCATCAAATTTAAAAGGAAAGACATGATATTCTTTGGCCAGTGCCAGTGGCACTTTTAATACAGCCTCCGGATCAACATCCACGGAAAGAATGTCGACAAACTCTACATCAATATCAGCTGCAAGAATCTTGGAAATGACATCTTCATTGACAAACCCGAGAGCGATCAGCGCCTCTCCGAGCAGAATGCCGTCTTTTCTGTGTTTGCGCAGCGCCAGCTTGAGGCATTCCTCATCAATCAGTCCCAGACTGATGAGTTGGTCGCCAAGTCTGACGTTCGGCTTGTCTGCTATGGTGTCATTGCCCATTCTCTCTCCAAAGCCTCGGGGCATCATCTAAAAAAGCACCCACCGAAGTGGGTGCTTTCAGCTAATGTATTCTTATTTACAGAGCATCCACATAGATGGTTACGGGGGTACCGGCAGCCGGATATTCAACGCGACCCACGGTGTCAGCCGTGCCGGGAACTCCCGGAGAATTGGCATTGCCATCCAGTGTCAGGCTGATGCTGTAAGCATCGG
>CAYLYU010000082.1:0-8199 GCA_964387725.1 uncultured Zetaproteobacteria bacterium
GACTAAATATCAGACCAAAAGTGCGCCAACAAAGAAGGCCGCGGTCACAATACCAATCAGTAGTGGAGTTAGAGTGGACTCCATATCTTGCCTTGCCTTTCTATCCATAACGAAACCTCCTACGGTCGATACTGATAGCTTATATCATTTTTGAAAAAAGTTGTCAAGTATAAATTTGCTGCTGTGAAGAAGCTTGCGTTGACCTAACTCGAATCAGCCTTACAATCATATGCCAGGCAAGCGAGAGGTAACTCAATAGTGAACAAGGTAAAAAAGAATAGAAATGGCATAGATTCATTGAATTTTGAGCAGGCCCTGGAACGCCTGACTCAACTGGTTGGAAAGCTGGAGTCCGGTCAACTGCAACTGGAAGAAAGTGTTGCCGCCTTTGAGGAGGGAGTGAAGTTGAGCAGACGATGTGAGACTTTGCTCGAACATGCCGAACAGCGTTTGCAAATTCTTACCGACCAAAGCAACGAATAGAATTATGTCCGTGTCACAATTTCTGGTAGAGCGAGCTGACCAGGTTAATGAAGCTCTGGAATCCATGATGCGGACCAGGAAGAATGTTATCCCTGATCGTTTGCAGGAAGCGATGAATTACTCTCTGCTTGCACCCGGAAAAAGAATCCGCCCAACGCTGATGCTGGAATGTTATGCGGCCTGCGATGGCCATGAGGAGATGATGT
Organism: uncultured Zetaproteobacteria bacterium; assembly: GCA_964387725.1. Taxonomy (GTDB): domain Bacteria; phylum Pseudomonadota; class Zetaproteobacteria; order Mariprofundales; family Mariprofundaceae; genus CAYLYU01. The sequence continues at coordinate 690 of CAYLYU010000082.1, forward strand.
CTGCCGCGCTCAGCGTTGAATGCATGCATGCCTACTCACTGATTCACGATGACCTGCCTTGTATGGATGATGATAACCTGCGCCGTGGGCAGCCAACATGCCATAAGAAATTTGGAGAGGCTACAGCAGTTTTGACGGCAGATGCCTTGCAGGCATTGGGCTTTGAACTGCTTACGGAATCAACGGCCTCAAACCGTATCAGGTGCGAACTGATCCACAAAATGAGTATTGCGGCAGGGGCTCAGGGCATGGTGGGCGGGCAAATGCTGGACATGTTTTCCACTGAAGCGAACATAGGAAATGTTTTGGATGTGGAGCGCATTCATATCCATAAAACCGGCGCACTCCTTTGTTATTGTTGCGAAGCAGGCGCTTTGCTGGCTACTACCGATGAGTCCCGAATCAATGCCTGTATACGTTTTGGCAGGGCTGTCGGCCTTCTTTTTCAGATCGCGGATGATATTCTGGATGCCACTGCTACCAGTTCGGAACTTGGCAAAAGCACAGGTAAAGATGCCAGTCAGCACAAGGCAACATATGTTTCTGTTCTTGGTATTGAAAAAGCCAGTGAACTGGCAGGCGAAATGCTGGAACTTGCCCTGAGTGCGCTTGAGCCCCTGGGCTCTCAAGGTGCGCGGCTACGTCAGCTGGCCTGCTATATTCTGGAGCGTCGTCAATGAGTGATTATCCTATACTGAATACGATTGGTAGCCCCGGTGATGTTAAAAGCCTGAGCGAAGATCAGCTCCGGGTACTGGCTCGGGAGATGCGCCGTTACCTTATTCAAACGCTGGCTCCAATTGGTGGTCATTTGGGTGCAGGCCTGGGCGTGGTGGAGTTGACTATTGCGCTCCATTATCTCTTTGATTCTGAAAAAGACCGGATCATCTGGGATGTGGGACACCAGACCTACCCGCACAAGATGTTGACTGGCCGTCTTTCCCGTATGTCAACGCTACGCCAATATGGTGGTCTGTCCGGTTTCACCAAGCGTTCAGAATCAAAGCATGACCCCTTTGGAGCAGGACATGCCTCAACATCTATCTCTGCCGCCTTTGGCATGGCCGCGGGTCGGGATCTGCAAAATACTGAAAAGCATTGCATTGCCGTCATCGGCGATGGTGCCATGACCGGTGGCATGGCATTTGAGGCCCTGAATAATGCCGGCGGCAGCAAACGTCGCTTACTGGTCATCCTGAATGATAATGAAATGTCCATTGCTCCAAATGTTGGCGCTATGAGTGCTTATCTGGCACGGATTATTACCGGCAAGACGTACGGAAATATTAAGTCTGCAACAGAAAAGGTACTGGAAAAGGTGCCCATGGCCTTTGATGCGGCCAAAAAACTGGAAGAACATATTAAGGGGATGATTACTCCGGGCACCTTGTTTGAAGAGATGGGGTTTCGCTACATTGGGCCAATAGACGGGCATGACTTTGATCATTTGCTACCTACCCTGCGTAATTGCAAAAGCCTGAACGAACCGATTCTACTGCATGTGGTCACAAAAAAAGGCTTTGGTTTCCCTCCGGCGGAGGAAGATCCGGAAACATGGCATGGTCTGGGGCCATACAAGGCTGAAACAGGGGAGACAATCAAGGTCGAAGGGACGCTGCCATCCTTCACTCAGGTGTTTGCAGATACCCTGGCAGACCTTGCCGAGGAGGATGAGCGTATCGTTGCTATTACTGCGGCTATGCCAGCGGGAACCGGATTGAGCCGTTTTTCCAAACGGCACCCGGATCGCTGCTTCGATGTTGGCATTGCCGAACAACATGCCGTTACCTTTGCTGGCGGGCTGGCCGTGGAAGGTCTCAAGCCAGTTGTGGCAATCTATTCAACCTTTCTCCAGCGAGCTTACGATCAGATTATCCATGATATTTGTATCCAGAAGTTGCCTGTACTCTTTTGTCTGGATCGGTCTGGTATCGTTGGTGCCGACGGGGCTACACATACAGGTGCATTTGATATCGCCTACCTTAGATGTCTCCCGAACATAACCATCATGGCTCCAAAGGATGAGGCCGAACTTCGACATATGCTATTCACCGCCCTGCTACTGGAGGGGCCGTCTGCAATTCGCTATCCACGAGGCAACAGTTATGGTGTGGAATGCCCGCCTCCTGAAGCCTTGCCGCTTGGTAAGGCAGAAGTGCTGATGGAAGGGGAAGACGGGCTTGTCGTTGCCGTGGGCTCCCGAACCAGAGATGCCTTGGCAGCAGTCGAACATCGCCGCCGGGAAGACGGCAAACATTATACCCTGATTAACCTGCGTTTTATCAAACCTCTTGACGAAGAAACCATTTTGAAACATCTGCATCAGGGCAAGCCCCTCCTCATTATAGAGGAAGGTTCTCGCATGGGTGGTATCGGAGAACTAATTGCTTGCCTAGCCTTGCAGCACGGATGGCAGGGGAAATTTGCACACATAGGCATGGCCGACGTATTTCCACCACACGGAAGCCCTGCGGAAATCTTGACCGAGCTGGAACTTGATGAAGCTGCGATTGTAACCAGGCTCAGAGAGCTTGGCGGGGATTGACGCACTACTTTTTCGGGGAATTTGTACACCGGGGCTTATCATCGGAATGATTTGGGCGTAATGTGTTGCCAGGGGGGTTATGGCTTCTGAAGCTCAGACGGATTCCAAAAGATTTAGTGGCGATAATTTACTGAAAGCCATTGCAATACTCGGTGGTGACACTGCCATTTTCTATGCCTTTGGTTTTACAATAGTCCAGACATTCATTCATAAGACCCAACTGGAAGGAATCTTCTCATTTTCCAGTGAGTTTTATGTTGATGCCGGAGGGAAATTTCTGCTGGAAATGATCAGGGCTCCGTTGTTTGCCCCCTACATTGCCTTTGCAGTTTTTTTTCTTTTAAGAATGAATCGCCGCGCATTTGCGTTGGTTTCAACAATAAAGACAGAAGAAAAAGAAAAGTTTTTTACCAGGGTTAAGAAAAACCTTGTGGCGCATGGGTGCCTTGTTCCCGTCCACCCAACTTTCCGTGGAGGATCAGCAGTCACTCGCTTTTTTTTGCATTGTCTCCCCTGTAAGTATAGTGGCCGGATACTTTCTCTACCGTTTCCAGAGTCGAACAAAAAAATTCTTCGGATGATTAACGCCGTGTCAAAGGCTGGTGGGCATACCTTGTTACGATTCTTTCCTATCCGATTTTTCTCGTTCTCATACCCATCGCCAACGGCAAACACTTCTATGATTGGCCACTTGTCCTTGTCAAGGATATGCAATACTCTGAAGGCGTACCGTTATCCCGAAGTAACGTACGTGGTAAAGAAAGGCCGTGTGGTGCTATCCTCATACACCCCCGTTTTAGAAGCAGTAAATAATCAAAGCAGCCCCTTGTCACTGGTCGTTTGGTTAAATATATGACCCTTTTTAGATATTGAAAAAACGGCTGGATCATACCCTGACAGAACGCGGACTGGTTGAATCCGGCGAGAAGGCGAAACGCCTGATTATGGCAGGGCTGGTGTATGTCAACGGCCAGAAGTCGGATAAGCCGGGAACAAAAATAGCGCAGGATGCAGATATTGAGGTGCGTGCAACGCTTCCCTATGTTTCACGCGGTGGCCTGAAGCTGGAAGCAGCCCTGGATAGATTCGGACTGAATCCCACCGCTGCTGTTTGCCTGGATGTGGGAGCTTCAACCGGAGGGTTCAGTGATTGCCTGCTGCAACGAGGATCCTTAAAAGTGTATGCCGTAGATGTGGGTCATGGCCAATTGCATTATCGCCTGCAAAAGGATGAGCGGGTTATTAACCTGGAGCGGACCCATATCAGAAATTTATCCGAATCCCACGTCCCGGAGCCGGTTGATGTTCTAACCATTGACGTCTCGTTCATTTCACTGACAACTGTTCTGCCGCTGGCCTGGCCATTTCTCCGGAAAGGTGGCTGGGCTGTGGTATTGATCAAACCGCAATTTGAGGCAGGCCAAAAAAACATAAGCAAGGGGGTAGTGCGCGATTTGGAAGTGCGCCAAGCCTGTGCGGATAAGGTTATGGCATGTGCATCTACCCTGGAAGGTTGTCATAGCCTGGGCGTTATAGAATCACCTGTCCACGGCCCCAAGGGCAACATTGAGTTTCTGCTCGCCCTTCAGAAGAATGTGGTTATGCATTGATGCGTCTGGAGGACGGAGTAGCTGCCTTCTCTGCATAGAGGCCGAGCCTGGCGAACAGATCCTGATCATTTTCAGCATCCTGGTTGTTGGCAGTAAGCAGTTTTTCACCATAGAAGATTGAGTTGGCACCAGCCAGGAAACACAGTGCCTGCATTTCCTCGCTCATTGCTTCGCGGCCCGCCGAGAGCCGCACATGTGAAACCGGCATGGTCAGACGTGAAACGGCAATCGTACGAATAAATTCAAAAGGATCCAGATTCTCCGAAAACTGCTCGTCCTCAGCCATGGGCGTACCTTCAACTCTGATTAACATATTGACAGGAACAGATTCAGGATGCGGGTTCATGCGTGCCAATTGCGCAATAAGGCCGGCTCGATAGCGGCGGGACTCGCCCATGCCTACAATGCCTCCACAACACACGCTCATGCCTGTAGCACGCACATGTTTCAGAGTATCAAGCCGATCTTCGTAGCTTCGGGTGGAGATGATCTCTTTGTAATATTCCGGATCGGTATCAAGGTTGTGATTGTAGTAATCCAGGCCGGCCTCCTTTAACCTGATCGCCTGACCTTCATCAAGCATACCAAGCGTTGCACAGGTCTCCATGCCCAACTCCTTTACATCCCGAACCATATCCAGCACATGCTCAAAAGCCCTGCCTTTGGGACTTCGCCAGGCAGCTCCCATGCAAAACCGTGTCGCCCCCTTTTCTCTTGCTGCATGAGCAGCTTCAAGCACTGCTTCTTTTGCCATCAGGCTCTCTGACTCAACGGATGTATTGTAGCGGGCACTTTGCGGGCAATATTTGCAGTCTTCCGCACACCCGCCGGTCTTGATCGAGAGCAGAGTGGAAAGCTGAACCGCGTTGGCATCAAAATTAGAACGGTGTGTTTGTTGGGCACGAAACATCAGATCATTGAACGACAGCTCAAAAAGCCCTTCGATTTCCTTAACTGTCCAGTCATGACGCATATATTTCCCCATATTGATGTCGGATAACGGGAAGATTATCCCGCTACTTAGCCAGGCAAGTTTCGTGCAGCCCGGACAATTTTTTTCTCACTTCCAGTATGCGACTCAGATTCATCGACAGGGAGTTAAAACCCATATTAAGCAAGGTTTCTGTCCAGGTAATATCGCCTGCCATTTCTCCGCACATTGCAATTGGAATTCCCGCCTTCCTTGCAGCCCGGACACTCATCTTGAGTAAATGATGGATGGCCTGATGCCCAGGGTCGTAGATGCCAGCGACTTCCTCATCACCTCGGTCAGTCGCCAGGGTATACTGGATAAGATCGTTGGTGCCGATTGAGAAAAAATCGCTGACCTTGGCCAATTCATCGGCAATCAGGGCGGCAGCCGGCACTTCAATCAAGGCTCCCAGAGGTATCGACGCACTGCATCCAAGCTCCTGTTTACATTTTTCGAGAATCGAACGGGTTTGAATCATTTCATTTGTATTGGTCACCATTGGCACCATGATACTGATTGGCCCTTCCGCAGCAGCCTGAATCAGGGCTCTGAGTTGCGACAACAGCATGTCCGGAGACTTTAACAGGAGGCGTATACCACGAACACCCATAGCCGGGTTGTCTCCCGCCCAATGATGTCCCAGCATCTGTTGAAATACTGCAGGCTTGTCTCCACCGATATCCAGAAGCCTGAACGTAACCTGTTTTCCCTGCATACCTCGGACAACTTGCCGATAATGGAGTAACTGTTCATCTTCACCTGGTTGTAAATCTCGATTCAGAAACAAGAATTCAGTCCGATACAGGCCGATCCCCTCTACGCCGATATCTCTGGCTAACTGTAACTCTTCGACAAATTCCAGATTGGCCATGATGGGCAGTGCATTTCCATCAGCACTCAGGGAAGGAACCTTGGCAAAGGATCTCAGGCTGGATTGGGCCGCTTTCAAAGTCTCGGTAAAGCGCTGGTAATGCTCCAGTTCCCCAGGGCTTGGATTTAATATCCATGTTCCCATATTCCCGTCGATGACAATGACATCACCATCCTGGGCCAATTCCATGATATCGGTCGATCCCATTAAGGCAGGTATGCCAACCCCTCGCGCTACGATGATAGTATGGGAGTTGGCTCCACCCTGCTCGGTAACAAATCCTGCCAGGCCTTGTTGCCAACTTTGCACAAGGTCGCCAGGGCTGAAAGTTTCTCCGACCAGAATGGTGTTTTCAGTATCTTCCCCCAGGTTCAGCTCTCTGCCCTCCAGCAGATTACGCATGACACGTTCGCCAACCTGTTCGACATCCGCTTTCTTGCCGCGTAAATACTCATCTTCAATCTGATCAAAGACCGATTCGATATTATCCAACTGTCTTCTCAAAGCCCATTCTGCATTGATCTGATTGTTTAGAATCAGGTCTACAGCAGCATTAGCCAATTGAGGGTCAAGCAGGAGTAAACGATGAACATCAAGTATTAGCCCTGGATCTTTACTTGGTACGTTGCTTAACAGTATCTGTTGCTCATCAAGTTGCGCCACTGATTTTTCAATAGCCTGCCGCAGTCGAAGTATCTCCGAATCAACCCGGGACCTTTCAATTTCATACTCCGGAATCGGTTTCCGACCAGCCGACACTTTTTGTACCTTGCCGATGGCAATACCTGGGCTGGAGGCGGCCACCTTACCGTATAAGGGAGAGTCCTTTGTCATTGATCTTCACCAAAACGGTTGTTTACCAAGTTTTCCAGCGCATCCAGAGCCTGAACGGCATCACTTCCCTCTGCCCTGATGAGCAAGTCAGTCCCTTTGGCTGCTGCCAGCATCATGATGCCCATAATACTTTTTCCGTTTACCTCGATGTCATCTTTCATCAGATAGACTTCTGCAGCAAAAGCTCCGGATGTAGTTGCAAAACGTGCTGCCGCACGTGCATGCAGACCAAGTTTGTTTTGAATTCGGACTGTTCGCTCAGACACTGTTTTTACCCTGAGCCAGAATCTCAGAAGCGAAATGCATATGATAGCGCCCGGCGTCGCGGGCCTTCCCTGCAAGCAAACGTAAATCATCAACGCTTTGGCGCAAAGTGGCTACCTTAATCAACATCGGAAGATTAAAACCGGACAGCACTTCAATGTCCGAGTCCCTCATGCAGGCCAGAGCCAGGTTGCAGGGAGTTCCGCCAAACATATCGGCCATCAGAAGAACCCCTTTGCCGACATCACAAGCCACAATCAATTCTTTCAGATGTCCGAGGGAGGTATCAACATCATCCTCTACATTGACATTCAAGGCCTTGGCGAGAGCCTGCGGGCCAACAACATGCTCTACAGCCTTGAGCATTTCGGCCCCGATTTCTCCATGCGCCACCAGAATCATGCCAATCATTT
>CAYLYU010000083.1:0-8158 GCA_964387725.1 uncultured Zetaproteobacteria bacterium
GTGACTCCGTCCTGAATGGTGAATTGTAGGTGCATGGTTCTCCTGCTGAACCTGGCCAGCGCGGAAACTGTGGCATCGTCGACATTAAAGATGCTCAGATTTGAAAAGCGCTCCAGTTTTTTCTGCACCTTCTGCCACCACACTTCAGAACTGCGAACATTGTAGCTGTAGATAATCACCTCTCTGGCACGGCCACAGGCGCGGCGGATGCGTTTCTCATCCGGTTGCCCAAGATCAATCCACAACTCGATTTCATTGCTTAAATTCTTCTGCCACAGGTCAGGCTCATCCTCGCTGCTCAAGCCTTTGGTGCAAGAAAGCTGTGCTCTCGCATTCAGGGCAAAGGCCAGGATGCGTAGCATCATACGCTCATCATTCTCCGATGGGTGGCGCGCAATGGTCAGGGCATGATCGTGATAATAGTTGCGATCCAGGTCGGTGATCTGAAATTCTGCTTTGAAGATAGTGGATTTAAGTGCCATGGATGGCTTTTTAGTCTGCGTTATTCATGCGTCACGAACCTCTCAAATATGAATGGCCCTTCCCTCTGAATCGAGCACTGATTCATGGATCATCTCGGATAGTGTCGGGTGCGGGAACATATGATGTGTCAGCTCTGTCTCTGTAGTTTCCAGCGTTCGAGCAAGGCCAAGTGATACGATCAGTTCGGTGGCTTCGGCACCGACGATATGGGCGCCCAGAAGCTCGCCGGTTTCGGCATCGAAGATTGTTTTCACCATGCCTTCGGTTTCGGCCAGGCCGATGGCCTTACCGTTTGGTGCGTATGGCATGCGACCGATTTTGACCTTCCGACCTGCTTCTTGGGCTACCTTCTCGGTCAGACCGGTAGAGCCAACCTGAGGTTGGCAGTAGGTACAGCCCGGCACATTCGCGTAATTAACCGGATGTGGTTTCTTCCCCGCAATCGCTTCAACACAAACAATGCCTTCATGGCTGGCAACATGTGCCAAAGCCGGTACGCCAATCACATCCCCGATGGCATAAACCCCCGGCTGATCGGTACGGTAGTAATTGTCCACATGGATGGCATTCCTCTCGGCTTTTACCTGCGTATGTTCCAAACCGATATCTTCGGTATTGCCAATCACGCCAACGGCGACCAGGGCTACATCGCCTTCAATGGTTTCCTTTTTCCCTTTGGCCTCGAATTCAACCACAGCTTTGCCTTTTACCGTTTTGGCAGAAGACACCATGGCGCCGGTAACCACCTTGATGCCGTTCTTCCTGAAGCTACGCTCGACAACCCTGGCAATCTCGTGATCCTCAACCGGAAGAACCTGGTCAGCTGCTTCCAGCACGGTGACATCTGAACCCATCGCCTTGTAAAAATAGGCAAACTCCATACCGATAGCACCGGAACCGATAACGACCAGTTTCTTTGGCAGTTTCTCCATCGACAAGGCTTTTTTGTAGGTAATAACAGCTTCATCATCAACTTCCATGCCGGGGAAGGCGCGTGCGCGTGCGCCGGTGGCAATAATGATGTGACGGGCAGCAACTTCCCGTTTTGAGCCATCTGCCGCTTCGACTTCCAGCTTCGGCCCGGCAGAAAAGCGGGCATAACCCTCGATACGCGTCACCTTGTTTTTCTTAAACAGAAAGCCAATACCGTTCGACAATTTCTCGGCAATTTTGCGTGAACGCCCGATAGCCACGTTTAAATCCGGCTTGGGGCTGCTCAGGCCAACACCCAGTTCCTTACCGTGACCCTTGATAACATTGATGACCTCTGCCGTTCTGAGCAGGGCCTTGGTCGGGATACAACCCCAGTTCAGACAGATACCGCCCAGATGTGTGGACTCGATGCAGGCTGTTTTCAGGCCCAACTGGGCGGCGCGGATAGCTGCAACATAGCCACCGGGGCCTGCACCAATAATAACAACATCAAATTCAGCTTCTTCATCCGAAAATTCACCAGCAGGCTTTAGCTCTGCTACCTGCCCTTCCTCACTTTCAGACTGTAGTTCTGCCGATATCGCAGATTCTTCTGTTGACCCCTCAATTTCAGGGATCTCCGGAAACTCGGCGGGGAACTCACCTGTTCCTTCCGGCCGATAATCATCCGGAACCTGTTCATCTTCCTCGGCAATCACGGCGATAGCCGTACCCACCGGCACAACCGAACCCTCAGGCGCCAGAATTTTGTGTAGAACACCTTCGTCGACAACCTCTACTTCCATGGTGGCTTTATCTGTTTCCACTTCGGCCAGCACCTCACCGGAAACAAGATCATCGCCTTCCTTCTTCAGCCAGCGGGCAATCTTGCCTTCTTTCATTGTCGGAGAAAGCTGTGTCATAAAAATATCAATCGGCATGATTTACCCCTTAAAACTATTGACGCTGATCCATGTGGCCTGGTACAGATGAAAAAATATCAGTGTGAATCTGAGTCCCTGCACATTTGTAAATTAGAGCAGCAACCCAGCGGGAGTTTCAAGGTTCCGCTTGAGCGCAGCCAGGAAATTGGCACCAATTGTACCATCTACGACCCGATGGTCGCAGGAAAGCGTGAGTGTCAGCATCTGCTTTACACAAATATCACCATTTTCAACAACTGCTCTGGCTTCCGTTGCGCCGACAGCCAGCAGTGCGCCTTCAGGTGGATTAATAACGGCGGAAAATTGTTTGATGCCGAACATACCAAGGTTGGAGATTGAGAAAGTACCGCCGGTGTACTCTTCGGGTTTCAAATCACCAGCACGTGCGCGCGATGCCAACTCCTTTACCTCTGCAGAAATCTCAACCACGCTCTTGCGCTCGGCAAAGCGCACCACAGGCGTGATCAGGCCTCCTTCCAGCGATACTGCCACAGATACATGAGCATATTTGTGCCGTAACGTACCTGCATCAGTCCAGGAGGCATTTGCAGCTGGCACCTCGATCAAAGATCCGGCCACAGCCTTGATCACAAGATCGTTTACGGAAAGTTTAAAGCTCCCTTTTGCAGCCTCGTTTAACTGGGCTCGCAAATCCAAAAGGCGATCCATCATTATATCAATGCTAAGGTAAAAATGCGGCACCTGTTGCTTTGATTCGGTTAGCCGACTGGCAATGGCTTTACGCATCATCGAGTTTTCAACAAGTTCATATTCATCTTTGTGGTAAGGAAGCGGCCCCTGCGGCAAGGGTCGACCGGGAGGAAAAGGCTCGCCTGATCCAGGCCCAAGCCTGATCCCGGCCTTTGAAACTTTTTCAATATCCAGTTTAAGAATACGCCCCTTGGGGCCAGTACCCTCAACAGAGGCAAGGTCAATACCAAACTGTCTGGCCAGACGTCGCGCCAAAGGACTGGCCTTGATGCGATCCCCTGTTTCTGCCGGATCTTCAGACGCAGGAGTATCCGGAACAGTTGTGGTCACAGCTTCAGGAACAGCCTTTGCCTCCTCAGGCTGCTCGGTAATGACTGCCGACCCCTCTGGCATATAATCTCCGGGCACCATCTCACCTTCCTCGGCAACCACCGCAATGGCGGAACCTACCAACACGACGGAACCTTCAGGCGAGAGAATCTTATGCAGCACGCCCTCATCCACCACCTCTATCTCCATGGTAGCCTTGTCCGTTTCCACCTCGGCCAGCACCTCACCGGAAACAAGTTCTTCGCCTTCACGCTTCAACCAGCGGGCAATTTTTCCCTCTTTCATGGTTGGAGAAAGCTGAGTCATGAAAACATCTATAGGCATCGTATTAGAACCCTGACCTGATTAATTTCGGTTGCAGACTTGCCGTGTAGCTTCAATAATCTTTTCCACCGAAGGCAACGCCAACGCCTCAAGATTAGCCGCATACGGCATGGGCACATCAGCGCCGCTTACCCGTAACACCGGCGCATCAAGATCATCGAATCCCTTTTCCATAATGCGAGCTGAAATTTCCGCCCCGATACCGGAAAAACGCCAGCCCTCTTCCACAACTACCGCGCGATTAGTTCGGGCAACACTTTTCAGTATGGTGGCCTCATCCAGGGGCTTGATTGTACGCGGGTCAATGACTTCGGCTTCAATCCCCTGTTTGGCCAATTCCCTGGCCGCTTCCAGTGCAAGGTTGGCCATGCGTGAGTGGGCAATGATGGCAACATCATCACCGGAACGCTTTATATCCGCACTTCCAAGTGGAACCGTATAGTCACTGTCAGCCACCTCACCGATATCACCATAACTGATTTCGTTTTCAATGAATATTACCGGGTCATCATCACGGATGGCGGACTTTAACAAACCTTTGGCATCAGCAGGGTTGGATGGCATGACCACTTTCAGGCCCGGCACATTGACCATCCAGTTCTCAAGGCTCTGGGAATGCTGGGCCCCCACCTGTGCAGCAGCACCTCCCGGCCCTCGAAAAACGACCGGAACATGGTATTGCCCGCCCGACATATACAACATCTTGGCAGCAGCGTTAACGATCTGATCCATAGCGAGGATGGCAAAATTCCAGGTCATAAACTCGATGATGGGTCTCAGACCCGCCATGGCGGCCCCTACTCCCAGTCCGGCAAAACCCGCTTCGGTGATTGGTGTATCAATAACCCGCTTTGGCCCAAAGCGATCCAGCATACCTTGTGATACCTTATAGGCTCCATTGTATTCGGCCACTTCCTCACCCATAAGAAAAACCGTTTCATCACGCTCCATCTCTTCGACCATCGCCTGATTCAGGGCTTCCCGGTAAGTAATTCTGGACATGTTAAAACTGATCCTTGCCGGAATATGGGTAAGCGCCCTGAATGGGCTGGCGGTATACATCCGAATAAAGTGTTGCAACCTTTGGCTGGGGTGCAGCCTCTGCCTCCCTGGCAATATTGGCGACCCTCTTTTTGATTTCCCTGTCCCTTTCCTTAAACATATCCTCGGAAGCCAGGTCAACATCAATCATACGCTGCTGCAGGTGAACAATCGGGTCTCGTCCGGTACGCCACTCATTGACCTCATCCCTTGTACGATAGGTGGCCGGATCTGACATGGAGTGACCGCGATAACGATAGGTTATTGCCTCAACAAGGATAGGACCTTTACCACTTCTGGCGTGTTCAAGTGCTTCGGACATATGGCGCTCGACCTCCAGCACATCCATACCGTTGATTTGCATGCCCGGGATCTTGAAAGAAATACCTCGCTTAAACAGGTGCGTCTCGGCCGAGGCCCGATTCAGTGAGGTTCCCATGGCGTATTGATTGTTTTCAACCACAAATACGATTGGCAATTTCCACAGAGCCGCCATATTAAATGATTCGTACACTCCGCCCTGGTTAATGGCGCCATCTCCCATAAAGCAGACCGTAACACGGCCATCTTCACGATAATAACCGGCAAACCCGAAGCCTAGTGCTGTCGGAACCTGCTCACCGACGATGCCGTTGCCCCCTGCAAAATTACGGCTCTTGTCAAACATGTGCATGGAACCGCCTTTGCCTCCGGCTACACCGGATCCACGTCCCAACAACTCCGACATCACTGCTGTTGGATCACAACCACGCGCCAGGGCATGGCCATGATCGCGATAGCTGGTCAACATATAATCATCATCCTGCATGGCATACTCGGCACCGACAGGAACTGCTTCCTGTCCGTTGCACAAATGGCAAAAGCCCCCAATCTTCTTCAATCCATAGAGTTGCCCAGCCTTCTCCTCAAAACGGCGAATAAACAGCATTTGATCATGGATTGCGTTCAGGGCTTCACGGGAATAGCTGCACCCCTCATGAATTAGCGCATTGGTTTTAGATGCTGTTTCCTTTCCGGGCAACGCCATGCCTCCTCTTTGCTTAAGTGAGCTGAAGACTGCCTCTTATTTTCCCGAGGACAAGGAAAAACAGGAATACGAAATTCTTACTTCAGCAAACGGGGGTTTTTCGTTGCCGGCAAAAAAATTTGCAAAGACATACAGTTACCTATTGACAAGCATGAAAACCAATGCAGATTGGCACTCTCCGGGCTCGAGTGCTAACTACATTTGATCCGGTTCATTGAAACAAAAACAATCCCACGCAGGAGAAAAATAATATGGCTACAAAGGTACGCCCTTTGCATGATCGGGTTATCGTTCGCCGTCTGGAGTCCGAAGAAGTGTCTTCCGGTGGTATCATCATTCCGGATACAGCAAAAGAAAAGCCGGTTCAAGGCGAAGTCATTGCTGCCGGAAAAGGCAAGAGTACGGATAGTGGAGAGGTACGACCACTGGATGTAACGACCGGTGACCGCGTAATCTTTTCAAAATATGCCGGCACAGAAATCAAGCTGGACGGAGAAGAATATCTAATGATGCGCGAGGATGACATCCTCGGCGTTATCGAATCCTAATAATAATTGAGCAAGGAGATATAAATAATGGCAGCTAAAGATATCCATTTTAGCGAAGACGCACGCACCCAGATTGCCCGGGGTGTTAATAAACTGGCCGATGCGGTCAAAGTAACTTTAGGTCCTAAAGGCAGAAATGTTGTTCTTGAAAAATCATGGGGAGCCCCCTCGATTACCAAGGACGGTGTGACTGTAGCCAAGGAAGTAGAGTTGGATGACAAGTTTGAAAACATGGGCGCTCAGCTGGTTAAGGAAGTCGCTTCCAAGACCTCTGATGTAGCTGGTGATGGCACTACAACTGCTACCGTTCTGGCTCAGGCAATTGTTCGTGATGGCATCAAGGCCGTTGCAGCTGGCATGAACCCGATGGATCTGAAACGCGGTATTGATCAGGCAGTTGAAGCTATTGTGTCGGAAATGTCCGGCTTTTCCAAAAATGTCAAAAATCAGACCGAGGTCGCTCAGGTAGGGACAATCTCCGCCAATGGCGATGCAGAGGTTGGTAACATTATTGCCGACGCTATGGAAAAGGTCGGAAAAGAAGGCGTTATCACCGTCGAAGAGGCTAAGGGCCTGGAGACCGAACTTGATGTCGTTGAGGGCATGCAGTTTGACAGGGGATATATTTCTCCTTACTTCGTAACCAATGCCGATCGTATGGAAACAGACCTTGACGATCCTTATATTCTTCTGCACGAAAAGAAGATCAGCAATATGCGTGATCTGCTGCCGACACTGGAGAATGTATCTCGTTCCGGTAAACCCCTGCTTATTATTGCAGAGGACATCGAGGGTGAGGCTTTGGCAACACTGGTGGTTAACAAGGTTCGTGGCATCCTGAATGTAGCGGCGGTGAAGGCTCCGGGTTTTGGTGACCGTCGCAAAGCCATGCTTGAAGATATGGCGATCCTTACCGGTGGCAAACTGATTTCCGAGGATCTTGGCATCAAGATGGAAAACCTCACCCTTGAAGATCTTGGCAGCACCAGCAAGATCAAGATCACCAAGGATACAACGACTATCGTGGACGGTGCCGGTTCAAAGGAAGATGTTGCAGGCAGGATCAGCCAGATCCGCATGCAGATCGAAGACACATCATCCGATTATGACCGTGAGAAACTGCAGGAGCGTCTGGCTAAACTGGCTGGCGGCGTTGCAGTTATCAAGGTTGGCGCTGCTACCGAAGTTGCCATGAAAGAGAAGAAGGATCGTGTTGATGACGCGCTCCACGCAACCAGGGCTGCTGTTGAAGAGGGTCTGGTGCCAGGCGGTGGTGTTGCTCTGCTTCGCGCCCGCAAGGTTCTTGATAGCCTGGAAGGTGGAAACCACGATCAGGACATCGGCATCAACATTATTAAGCGCTCACTGGAAGAGCCATTACGCCAGATCGTCAACAACTGCGGTGTAGAGGCTTCTGTCGTTGTCAATGAGGTCGTCAATAACAAGGATATTAATTATGGTTTCAATGCCGCTACTGAAGAGTACGGCGACCTTGTTGAGATGGGTGTCATTGACCCGACCAAGGTAACACGTTCCGCTCTGCAGAATGCCGCTTCAATTGCGGGTCTGCTGATCACCACAGAAGCAATGGTGGCTGAACTTCCCAAGAAGGAAGCCCCTGCTGCTGCACCTGCTGGTGGAGATATGGGTGGCATGGGTGGTATGGGCGGCATGATGTAATCCATACGCCTTAGTCTCTTAAGGTCGTAAGAAAGCCAGTAACCCTTGTGGTTGCTGGCTTTTTTCTTGTCTGGGCATCTTCATAAAGAGCATGGATGCAAAATAACTGCCTCATACCTGGAACAGGCATCAGGTGTCAGCTGAAGGACATTGTATAA
>CAYLYU010000084.1:0-8061 GCA_964387725.1 uncultured Zetaproteobacteria bacterium
AAATAGATGTTTTGAATGATTGCAATCATAGTTAATCAGACTTCATTGCATAAGATTTATCAATTATTGATATAGGAAGGAGGTGGCTAGCGTGTCAGAAAACGTTTCTTCAGAGACTCCAGCATATAATTTCACCATCGTAAAATGGTTTGCCATTTGTGCCGTGGTGTATTTGGCAGTCGGTGCTCTTGTGGGTGATTTTATTGCGTGGGAATTGGCTTTCCCATCCCTGAATCTTAATGAATTTATGAGCTTTGGTCGTTTGCGCCCCTTGCACACCAATGCGGTCATCTTTGCTTTTGGCGGCTGCACCCTGATGGCGACAGCATATTATGTCGTACAGCGAACCTGCGCTGTGCCGCTATGGAGCGACAAGATGGCCTGGTTCACCTTCTGGGGCTGGAACGCGATCATTGTCGGAGCAGTGGTTTCCTTCCCGCTGGGCTGGACTTCCGGCAAGGAGTACGCCGAGCTTGAGTGGCCGTTCGATATTGCGATTGCTCTGGTCTGGCTGGCCTATATGGGCAACTTCGTGATGACGCTGGCTAATCGTAAAACTTCGCATATTTATGTGGCCAACTGGTTCTTCCTCGGCATGATGATCATGATTACCTATCTGCACGTGGTGAACTCGCTGGCTATTCCGGTCACCATGACCAAATCCTACTCCCTGTTTTCCGGTGTACATGATGCCATGATCCAGTGGTGGTGGGGGCATAATGCTGTGGGCTTCTTCCTGACGGCCGGCTTCCTCGGTATTATGTATTACTTTATCCCCAAACAGGCAGAATTGCCGATCTTCTCCTATCGCCTGTCGGTGCTGCATTTCTGGGCTTTGATGTTTGGTTATGTATGGCTGGGCGCGCATCACCTGCAATATACCGCATTGCCTGACTGGGCCGGCTCACTGGGTGCGGCGGTGTCGATCGCCATGATTATCCCGTCCTGGGGCGGTGCGATCAACGGTTTGATGACGCTGTCCGGGGCCTGGAATAAATTGCGCGATGACTATGTGTTGCGCTTCCTGATCGTGTCACTGGCTTTCTACGCCATGTCGACCTTCGAAGGGCCAGTGATGTCGCTGAAGACGGTGAATGCACTGTCCCATTACACCGACTGGACCATCGGGCATGTCCATTCCGGCGCTCTTGGCTGGGTGGCCATGGTATCCATTGGTGCGATCTATCATTTGGTGACGCGTCTGTGGAAGACAGAAATCTATTCGGTCGGACTGGTGAATAATCACTTCTGGATTCACACCATCGGCACTGTGATTTACATCTGTGCCATGTGGGTGTCCGGTATCATGCAGGGTCTGATGTGGCGTGCGACTGACGATTACGGCAACCTGGCCTATACCTTCGCCGAGACTGTATCCGCCATGCATCCGTACTATGTGTTGCGCTCCGTTGGTGGCCTGCTGGTGCTGCTGGGTGCATTGATCATGCTGTATAATGTTGTCATGACCATCCGTACTGCCGGGCAGCCTAAAACCGCTGCGGCACAGGCTTGAGGGAGGCGACTATGTCATTTCAGGAAAAACTCGAAAAGAACATTTGGGGCCTGCTTATCATGGTGGCCATTGTGGTTTCGGTAGGTGGTATCGTCGAAATTGTGCCTCTGTTCTATCTCGACAACACGATTGAGAAGCTGAACAAGGATGAGGATAGTATTCGGCCTTATACGGCCCTGGAGCTGGAAGGACGTGATGTGTATATCCGCGAAGGCTGCTATCTCTGTCATTCGCAGATGATCCGTCCCTTCCGCGATGAGAAGGAACGTTACGGCCATTATTCGCTGGCTGCAGAATCGAAGTACGATCACCCGTTCCAGTGGGGCTCCAAACGCACCGGCCCAGATCTGGCTCGTGTGGGCGGTAAATATTCCAATGAATGGCATGTCCAGCATCTGACGGCTCCGCGGTCATTGGTGCCGGAATCAGTGATGCCGAATTACCCGTTTCTGGCTGAAGCCATCATTGATGATTCACTGACAGAGAAGAAGATGCGGGCGCTGTCAGCCGTCGGGGTTCCCTACAGCGAACAGGATTTCGCCGGCGCAGCCGCTGCTGTAAAAGGCAAGACAGAGATGGATGCTGTTGTCGCCTATCTGCAGGTCCTTGGAACGATGGTGAAATTCCAGGAAGGAAAGGACTATCGTGAGTGAGTCCATCCGTGATTTTTTCAGTACTGACTGGGGCTCAATGACCCATGTCGACTGGACTGGGCTGGCCATTGTATTGGTACTGACGGCATTGATGATCGGTTTATATGTCTGGACATTCAGGCCTTCGAACCGGGAAAAGTTCGAGCAACACCGTGATTTTGTAAATCAGGATAAAGATATCGAAGAAGAGATCAGGAGGGAGGTTGAACATGGCAAAGCAAGATAAACCTCAACATGCACCAGATACTGGCCACGAGTGGGACGGTATTCGTGAGCTGACCAATCCGCCGCCGCGTTGGTGGATGATTGCCTTTCATGCCAGTTGGATCTGGTGTGTGGTCTATTTCATCCTTTATCCGGCGATTCCGCTGGTGCATGAGTCGACCAAGGGTATTCTCGGTTGGACCCAGATCAAGGAATTCAAAGCCGATGTGGCAGAGAATGAAGCCATTAAAGCCCCATTCCTGAAAAAAGTAGCTACCATGGACGGGCAGCAAATCCTGGCCGATGATGGTCTGAAGAGCTTCGCCGAATCATCAGCCAAAGCATTGTTTGGCGATAACTGTGCCGGTTGCCACGGCGCAGGCGGGCAAGGGGCTCCGGGTTTGTTCCCTGTACTGGCTGATGATGACTGGTTGTATGGTGGCGATATCGACACCATTATTGAAACCATCACCGATGGTCGACAGGGTTTTATGCCTGCCCATGCTGATATGCTTAGCGATCACGAAATCAATGAATTGGCTGATTTCGTGATGGCTGCGTCCGAGGGCAAGGCTACACCGGCACAATTTGCCAAGTTCAATGCTGCCGGCTGTGCAGATTGCCACGGCGAGGATGCCCGGGGCGGCGCCATTGATGAGCTAGGGACTGGTGCGGCTAACCTGACCGACAGCATCTGGCGTTTCGGAGGCAGTCGCGCAGAAATTCTGCGCACGATCCGCAGTGGCGTGAATCAGGAAGATGTGTCCAATACGCGAGTAGCTATCATGCCGGCCTTTGGTGAAAAATTAAGCCCGGAGGCGATCAAAATGCTGGCCGTCAAGGTTCATGAATTCGGTGGCGGTAAATAACCGGGGATGATGCAAGGAGGTTGATATGGATGCAGTTGTCATAGGAACCATTATAGCGTTGGCTGGAACAGTGATTGTCATCGGGTATCTGGCCTACCGCTTCTTCAAGATCATCAATGGCAGTGAAGAAGACGAATAAACAGTAGTAAAAATGATAGACTGGGGAGGCTATATGCCTCCCCTTTTGCGTTGTGAAAGAATTATTGGACAGGAGAACCCATGTCAGAACAACATGATGCTCAAACGATTGATGAGTTGTATGCCGATGCGAGGCATTGGCATGTCAATACGGGAGGCGAGACTATCCATGCCAAACGGGTGAAGGGTCTTTTTCGCTCGTTCAAGTGGTTTGCCGGGTCATTGTGGCTGTTGTATTTCATCGTCCCTTATTTTCGCTGGCAAGGACAGCAGGCGATTTTATTTGATATCCCGCATCGGCAGTTTCATTTCTTTGCACTGACTATCTGGCCTCAGGATGTTTGGATGCTATCGCTGGTGTTGATTCTTCTGGCCATGACATTGTTCGGCGTCACGGCCGTTGCCGGGCGTGTATGGTGCGGTTACTTCTGCTTTCAGACGGTTTGGACGGATTGGTTTACCTGGCTGGAGGATAAGATCGAGGGCAACCCTATTCAGCGTCGCAAGCTCGATGCGGCACCATGGAATGCCAGGAAAATTCGACTGAAAGTATTCAAGCATAGCCTGTGGTTGTTGATTGCGATCCTGACAGGCGTGTCCTTTGCCGCGTATTTTACCGATGCCTATGATCTTTGGCTGGCCTATCTGACTCTCGATGCTCCATTGGTGGCGTGGGTGGTGCTGGCGGCTTTTATATTCGGCACCTATGTGTTCGCCGGATTTATGCGCGAGCAGGTTTGTTTCTGGCTATGTCCTTATGCACGTATCCAGAGTGTGATGGTGGACAAGAACAGCATCCTGCCGACCTATGATGTCGAAAGGGGTGAGCCGCGCGGCAAGGTGAAAGCAAAAGGAGCTGATAGTCAGACGCGTGGGGACTGTGTGGATTGTCATCTTTGTGTCGGTGTTTGTCCGACCGGTGTCGATATTCGCGAGGGTATGCAGGAGGGATGCATCACCTGCGGCATGTGCATTGATGCCTGCAACGGGGTGATGGACAAGGTCGGAAAACCGAAGGGATTGATTCGCTATATGTCGGACAAGGAAATGCATGGTGAAGTGTTGCCGCCGTTCTTCAAACGACCGCGCGTGATTATTTACAGCAGTATCTTTTTATTGTGCGTATTTGGTATTCTATATGGATTGACTCATATCGCGCCGGTTGAATTGTCGGTGGTGCATGCCAGACAACCGCTGTTCATCCATATGTCCGATGGCAGTATCGCGAATAAATACACCATCAAGGCGGTGAACAAGACACCCGACGATCTGCATATGAAGATTGAGGTGAGCGGTGTGCCGGGCCTGAAGATCAGTGACGGAAAGGATGAGGTCGTGTTGAAATCCGGCAAGCTCATCCCGGTCCATTTATTTTTGCGCGCCCGGGCGCGAGATTTGCCAGCAGCAAATACGCCTATCCTGATTGAGCTGAAGGGCATGGATAAGACGGATATAAAATTGGCCTACGAGTCGGTATTTGTCGGGCCAAAATAGGCCCACTGTAAAGTGTGAGCGGGATTGAATCAGGCGAAGGGATAGAACATGAGCATGAAGGAACAGATCAAAAGCGATATGAAGAACCCGTGGTTGCGGGGGATTATTGCAGCTGTGGTGGTCACGGTTGGTGTGAATATCATCTTTATTGCCTATGCCTTTATTTCTCCGCCCAACCTTGTGGTGAAGGATTACTATGAGAAGGGAAAGAGCTATTTTCACGAGGAACATCTACGTGATCAGGCCGCAGGCGATGCCTGGCGACTACAACTTCTGGCGCCGGCGCACCCGCTAGTCGGTAAGGCGCAGGTCTATCGTTTATACGTGTTGGATCATCAGGGCAGGCCGGTCAGGCAGGGTGAGGCATCCTTGTTTGCCTATCGGCCAAGCAATGCAGAGTACGATTTTAAAAACGCGATGCAGCGTACCGATATCGGAACCTTCTCGCATAGCATCAGTTTTCCGTTGCCCGGTCATTGGGACTTGATCGCCCAGGTTCGCTCTGGCGATCGACACTACGATATTGCCAAACGAATCTTTGTCGAAAAATAAGTGAGCGGCCCCACATCCGAAACGTGTTATCACTGCGGTCTGCCTGTTGCCGGACTGCATGCCTGTGAAGCCGAGGTGGCCGGACAGCTAAGACAATTCTGCTGCTCGGGTTGCATGACCGTCTGCAAGGTGATTCATGAGGCTGGCCTGGATGGCTTTTATGATAAGCTTGCTCAACGCGAATCCCTTCTTGCACCGCCGCCGGATATGCCATCCGATATCGACCAATACGATCTTGATGAAGTTCAGCAGGAATTCGTACATAAGCATGGGGATGGTTCACATGAGGCCATTCTTCTGGTCGAAGGTATTCACTGTGCTGCCTGTGTGTGGCTGATTGAGAAGACAATGGGCGCTATGCCCGGTGTGCTCATGGCAGAAGTGAATCTGGCTCATAAGCGTTTGCTGATCAGATGGAGTCCCGAAAAGGTCAGTTTATCGAATATCTTGCGTAGACTCGCTGCCATCGGTTATGCCGCCATGCCCTTCAATCAGGAGACCGCGGAAGGTCAGTCCCGGCGGACAAATCGCCAGTTGTTGTTTCGTCTGGCCTTTGCCGGTTTCGGCGCGCTTAATATCATGTGGATATCCATCGCACTGTATGCCGGAGCATTTTCGGCGGGCGATTCCGACATGGCGCATTTTTTTCATTGGGTGAGTTTTGCTATTGCCACGCCAGTGTTGTTGTATTCCGGAGGTCCGTTTCTGTCTGGTGCCTTCAAGGCTGTGCGTTTCGGCCAGCTGAACATGGACGTGCCTATCGCCATCGGGGCGTTAGCCACTTATACCTATTCATTGTGGCAGACCATCCTTGGGCATGAACATGTTTATTTCGATACCGTAGTAAGCTTTCTTTTCATTATTCTGGTGGGCCGCTATCTGGAAGCTTTGGCCAAGCGCAACGCTTCCTCAGCCACCATCCGCCTGATGGAATTGCAGCCGCGCATGGCTACCCGGTTACGGGTTGATCAGGCTGATGGCAATACGGAGGAGCGGGTTGCGGTCAGGAAGCTGCAGCCTGGCGATACCGTTCTGGTTCGTCCGGGCGACAAGATTCCGGCTGACGGGGTTATTGTGGATGGGGAAAGCCATGTCGATGAATCGATGCTGACCGGCGAGTCACATCTGATACATAAATATCCCGGCGAGCGGTTGGCTGCCGGCACGGTGAACGGTGAAGCTGCGCTGCAAATGCGAGTCGAGCATATGGGTTCAGGGACTGCCTTGTCGCGTATTATTCATCTCGTCGAGTCGGCTCAGGGATCCAAAGCGAAAGTGCAGCAGCTGGCCGATCGGATCGTACCATGGTTTGTCTTTGCTACCCTGTTATTGGCTGCCCTGACCTTTGCCTATTGGCTGCAGCATGATTTTGATACCGCTCTGCTTGCTGCTGCGGCCGTGCTGATTATCACCTGTCCGTGTGCGTTGGGGCTGGCGACCCCTATGGCGATTGCCGTAGCGGCAGGGTTCGGGGCGAAGCACGGCTTGCTTGTGCGCAATGGCGAGGCACTGGAGCATCTGGCCGGGATCAATCATGTGGTATTTGATAAGACAGGCACCCTGACCGAGGGCGCCATGCGGGTCGTGGATCAACAATGCTTTGCGGGGCAGGACATTGAATCCATGTTGAAACTGGCAGCGTCGCTGGAGTTACAGTTTTCCCATCCATTGGCCAGAGCCATCGTCAGAGCGGCTGAGGAGAGCCATCTGTCGGTGTTGCCATGCGAGAATCCCCGGCAGGTTCAGGGGTTCGGGGTGACGGGTGAAGTGGATGGATGCCAGGTTGCTCTGGGCGATGAGAGGTTGCTAAATCATCTGGGTGTTTCAATGGATGCGAATCAGGATATTGCCTGGCATGAAGGTTTTTCCGGCGCAACGATCTGGATGGTGGTTGATGGAGAACTTCGCGGCTGTTTTATGATTGAGGATCGCCTGCGGGAAGGGGTTGATGAACTGACTTCGATGTTGGCGAATCTTGGACTTGGTATGACAGTACTAACCGGCGATACAGCCTCTGCTGCAGCAAGACTTGCGGAGGCATTGAAAGGTGTCGAGGTGATTGGCGAGGTTCTGCCGGAGGACAAGGCAGATAAAATCAGGCAGTTGAGAAAAGAGGGAAAGCGACTATTGATGGTTGGCGATGGCATCAATGATGCACCGGCACTGGCACTGGCCGATGCAAGCATGGCAATGGGATCTGGAACCGATGTGTCGATGGAATGTTCTGATTTTGTGCTGATGGGCTCGGAATTGAACAGAATTCCATTGGCCATCGCCTTGGCCGGGCAGACGCTTAGAACGATACGTCAGAACCTTGGTTTGTCGCTTGCGTATAATGTGATTCTGGTTCCAATGGCGATGGCAGCATGGGTCACACCTGTACTCGCTGCCATTGCCATGCCGGTTAGTTCGTTGCTGGTGATTGGCAACGCGACGCTCATTCGTCGGCGGGCGCTACAGGGGACTAGTGCGTGGGAGAACATCAAGCCGTGATAAAAAAAGGGTGACTGATCCTGAATCAGCCACCCTTCGTTTTACCTACCCATCGATAATTATTTCAGTGTTTTCAAGAATGCAACGACAGCTTCGGCATCGTCTCCGCATTTCTTCTGCTTGCCCATCCGGGTTTTGGCATGCT
>CAYLYU010000085.1:0-7810 GCA_964387725.1 uncultured Zetaproteobacteria bacterium
TTGTGCTATGTGGGTGCTTCCAACTGAGGTTTCTAGGTTCAATCAGGTGGGGCGCAACCGGTTCGTAAAACATCTATACTGGCTATAGACTAAGGAGTGTTTATATACCCCGCAAAAAAGTGAGGTTGTGACTATGGACATAGCTTTTGGATACTGGATTGTGCTCTTTATCGCTGGAGTCGCATGGCTTGCTTTTATCCGTCAGCCACTTTGGATATGGATCATTTCTCTCGTCCTGTTTATGACTGCATTCAGCCTGTGGTCCGACACCTCCACTATTGCCATAATCATCCTGTGGATCCTCTTTCTCCCTATTATTCTTGTTCTCAACATCCTTCCATTACGACGCAGCCTGATTAGCAGACATGTCCTGGCTCTTTATCGAAGTATTCTGCCAAAGATGTCCGAGACTGAACGGATCGCCCTGGAAGCAGGAAGTGTATGGTGGGAAGCTGAACTTTTTTCCGGCAAACCGGACTGGAAAAAGCTGCTCGAACTCCCCTCTCCCTCCCTTAGCCCGGATGAAAGGGCTTTTCTGGACGGCCCCGTTGAAGATCTGTGCAACATGCTGGATGAATGGCAGATCAACCAGCTGGATTATGATCTCTCTGCTGAGGTCTGGACCTTTCTCAAGGAAAAGAAATTTTTCGGTATGATTATCCCGAAACAGTACGGAGGGTTGGGCTTTTCCGCACAGGCACATTCTGAAGTCATCATGAAAATATCCAGCCGCAGCCCTACCTGTGCAGTCACGGCCATGGTGCCAAACTCCCTGGGGCCCGGACAATTGCTCCTGCTCTATGGCAGCACCGAACAGAAGGAATATTATCTCCCACGCCTGGCCAGCGGCGAAGAAATCCCCTGCTTTGCCCTGACCAGTCCGTACGCGGGAAGTGATGCCGCTTCCATGATTGATACGGGCATAGTTTGCAAAGGAGAATTTGAGGGGAAACAGGATGTGCTGGGAATTCGTCTGAACTGGGATAAGCGTTATATTACCCTGGCACCGGTCGCTACAGTTCTCGGTCTCGCCTTCAAATTGTATGACCCCGATCATCTGCTGGGGAATCGTGAAGAACCCGGCATTACCGTTGCCCTGATTCCGACGCATACGCCCGGTGTGGAAACCGGTGACAGACACTTCCCGTTAAATCAAGCTTTTCAGAATGGGCCAACACGGGGCAAGGATGTGTTTATCCCCGTTGACTGGATTATCGGCGGCGCCGGAGAAGCAGGCCACGGCTGGCGGATGCTGATGGAATGTCTGGCTGAGGGACGTTCGATTTCTCTGCCCGCACTAAGCACCGGAGCGGGAAAACTGGCCAGCCGTGGCGCTGGTGCCTACGGACGCATCCGCAAACAGTTTAAAACATCAATTGGCCGATTTGAAGGCATTGAAGAGCCTCTGGCGCGTATTGGCGCTTACACCTACATGATGGATGCCGCCCGCACCCTGACTTCAATAGCCGTCGATCAGGGTGAACGACCAGCGGTAGTTTCCGCAATCGTCAAATATCATCTTACTGAACGCATGCGCATTCTGGTCAACGATGCCATGGATATTTTCGGAGGTGCCGGCATTTGTATGGGCCCCCGAAATCTTATGGGCAGGCTTTATCAGGCAGTGCCAATCAGCATAACAGTGGAAGGCGCTAATATCCTTACCCGCAGCCTGATTATTTTCGGGCAGGGTGCGGTGCGCAGTCACCCTTATCTTCTTGAGGAAATGAAGGCAGCCACCAATGATAATCAAGACAAGGCTTTGGCAGACTTCGATAAGGCCCTGTTCGGGCATATTGGTTTTGCTATCAGCAACAAGGCTCGCGCTTTCCTTTTAGCAGTTACTGGCGGGAGGCTGGAAAGAGTCGATATTGATGGCCCCGGCCGTCATTACATGCAACAAAATGCAAGGATGAGCGCAGCTTTTGCCTTTGTAGCAGATGTTACCCTGGCTACTCTGGGAGGGGCATTGAAGCGCAAGGAAAAGCTCTCCGCCCGACTGGGCGATGTTTTGGCCCAGCTTTATCTGCTCTCAGCTACTCTGAAAAGGTTTGAAGATCAGGGGCGGCCTCCGGAAAATGCAGACCTGCTCTCATGGGCCTGTGAAGATGCCTTGTACACTGCCCAACAACAGTTGGATGGTCTGCTCAGAAATTTCCCCAACCGTTTGTTCGGATTCATGTTACGAGCAGTAGTGTTCCCATTTGGAAGGCCCTATTTTCCGCCAGGCGACAAACTTGGGCACCGGGTAGCGGCATTTATGCTAAAACCCTCTCCGGCCAGGGATCGCCTGACCGCCGGTATCTACATATCCGACAATCCCGATGATCCACTCGGTAGACTGGAATATGCATTGAACAAGACAGCAGAGGTCGAAGATATAGAAAATAAATTGCGAAAGGCGATTCGTAGCAGAGTTATTCCTGCCGGAACTGAAAGAGAATCCATTCTGGCGGCAGAACAGGCGAATGTTCTGTCTCATGATGAAGCAGATAAATTGCGCCACGCAGTTCAGGTTGCTTATGATGCCATTGTTGTTGACAGATTTAAGGGGAAGGACTGGCAGCAACCGATAGCTGACAAGAAGAAAGAATGAAAGCAAGCCTCGTAGCAAAATCTGGCGGGCCGGATATTCTGACTCACGCAAGCGCAAAAAGTGTCGGGCATGTTGCTATTTAACGGCTGAATAATTCAGGCTTGTTTTCTCATATGGCAACGGTTAGAAATCACTCCCATGCCGAAGATGTTGCTGCTTATATTTTTATTGATTCCCTCGGCAGCAGCGGCTGTCGAATTTGATATATATCAATCCGACTATCACCCCCTCAACATCGCCTGGCTGACAGCATCTGAATCCCAACACCAGAAATCCAGCAATCTATTACAACAGATTGTCAAAAATGATCTGACTTCCAGTCAGTCCTTCCATGCCCTCGACCCCATGAGTTTCCTGGCTGATATAAACAAGACCATGCAAAAGGTTGAATATGGTGACTGGCGTATTATCGGGACCGACATCCTTGCCATTTGTCGTTTAAAAAAGAACAAGAATACCTGGAAGGCGGATGTAGAAGTGTACGATATCTTCCGTAGCAAGAAGCTTTCAAAAGTACAGTTAAGAGGCTCGGACAAATCACTCCGCAGTCTAGCCCACCATGTAGCCAATCACATTTACTTTACCGTGACCGGCATAAAAGGGCACTTTAACAGTCAAATGTTGTATGTTCGTAAACGTGGAAAATTTAGCGATCTTGTTTATATGGATCAGGATGGTGCCAACCGCCAGGATGTGGGGCGAAACTTCACTCTTCTCTTGTCCCCCGACTGGGGGCCTGACAATCGGAGTGTAGCAATTAACACGTATGTAGGCAATCGGCCCCGCCTCGAAACCCTCAAGCTCTCCACTGGAAAGCGTAATGCTTTTGGCACTTTCAAAGGCTTGAACAGCACACCGGAATTTTCACCTGATGGCCACCACATCGCCGCATCTCTCTCCCATACCGGAAATACGGAAATTCACTTGTATGATCGATCGAATCGCCGTTGGAAAAGGCTGACAAAAAATCCCGGAATTGACACAAGTCCAAGCTGGTCACCGGATAGCAAATGGATTGCCTTTACGAGCGACCGTAGTGGAAAACCACAAATTTATCGCATGCGCACTGACGGAAGCAAGCCCCGGCGGGTAAGCCTGAAAGGTGCATATAACACTTCTCCGGTATGGTCGCCTCGCGGTGACCGAATAGCATTTATTACACTCAAGGGTTGGGAATATGCCCTTGCAACGATGCGTATAGATGGCAGTGATGTGCGATATTTAACCACGGGTGGGCGCATCGAATCACCTTCGTGGTCGCCAAATGCTCAAATGGTGCTATTCTCGAGGGAAGCTCATGGCATTCGTAGAATTTACAGGATTCCCGCATGGGGAGGTAAGGCAGAAGCAATCACCCCTGTAAATGAGGATGCATCAGATCCCGCCTGGTCCAGATAACCAACGGGTATAGTAAGTACATATAACAAACAACAGGAGGAGTTCAGTGAAGTTTACAAAATCGACAATGTTTAGTCTCACTCTTGCCATAAGCCTTGGCCTTTTGGCAGGAGCATGTGCAAAAAAAGAAACGGCAGTGTCACATGGCACATCACACGCCACAGGCGCGACCACATCAGGAGCTTCAACAAAGGGTATAGATGTAGGAGGCGACACCGTTTCCGAGCCATCACATCAGGTATATTTCGCTTTTGACAGCTCGGGCCTCGATGCAGCTGCCCGCGCTATCCTTGATGCCAATGCCGAATGGCTTTCAACTGCCCCAGGATCTGGCGTTACTGTCGAGGGCAACTGCGACGAACGTGGAACACGTGAGTATAATTTAGCTTTGGGCCAGAGACGGGCAGATGCTATTCGTGCTTATCTCGTGTCTGCGGGCGTTGATGCCTCACGCGTTGATACAATCTCCTTCGGCGAAGAAAGAGCAGCTTGCCAGGATACCGGAGAAGCCTGCTGGGCTCAGAATCGCCGCGCCGATATTGTCTCCCGCTAAAAGGTATTCGAAAAAAACATTGTGGCGGTTCAGGGTAGTCCCCTGCGCCGCCATCATTGTTGTTGGCCTGGTTGCCGTGGCTTGCGCTCCCAAAAAAGAAGTTAGGGATGCCTGGCTGACAGACAAAAGTTCGGTGATGAGCTCTCTGGAACAAACTCAGAGAAACCAGATCGAGCAATACACGCAGCTTGATAGTCGAATAGAACAAATAGATAAACAGATGATTCAAACTACAGAAAAGCTTGAAGAGATTGAAAACAGCATCAAAACGTTACATGCCAATATGCAGAAACTTGAATCATCGTCAGTGTTTTCCTCCAATGAGGAAGCCGAACGCGACCTGGCAAAAAAAATCGAGAAAATAAAAGCGGATCTGAATAAAATTCGTTACGTTCCCAGGCCATCTGAAAAGCAGAGAGCCCGAACACAAGCTTCCAATAAAATAGAGAAAGACTCTTATATTGTTGCCTACCTTGCATTGAAGAGTGGCGACTATGAGGCTGCTTCGGCTACGTTTGAGAAATTCCTCGCTGCTTTTCCGGATGATGAGTACGCCGACCAGGGGTACTACTGGCTCGGGGTCAGTTATTATTCCCAGCATAGCTTCTCCAATGCCATCGCAGCATTTAGCAAGGTGGTTCAGGACTTCCCACATGGATCAAAACATAAGGCAGCCTTACTCAAACTGGCACAGGTATATCAGGAACAGGGCAGCCCTGAAAAAGCCAGGTTGTTTCTGGAACGGCTGTTGGCTGAACACCCCGGCAGCCCTGAGGCCAAGATAGCCAGAGAACGTCTGGAGGTTCTGGAGCCCCCCACCAGCAAAAGCGGATAACTCCATTCGTGCCTATGGTCAGAATATTTGAGCTCTACGATTCGATTCAGGGCGAAAGCACACTGGCGGGAACTCCATGTACAATCGTCCGTCTGGCCGGTTGCCCACTGAGATGCAAATACTGTGATACAAAGCAGGCTCTTTCTTTTTCCAGTGGAAAGGAGTGCTCAATTCAAGAGGTTGTGGCGGAAGTAAATCAGCGAAACATGCCGTTGACCCTCGTGACAGGTGGAGAGCCTCTGGCTCAGGAACGATGTCTGCCCTTGCTTGAAACGTTAGTAGCTGTACGCCCAACCGTACAGCTTGAAACATCCGGAGCCTTTGATATTCATGCCATTCATCCGCAGGTATGCCGGATACTGGATATCAAAACACCCGGCAGTGGCGAAGAAAGCCGTAACCTGTGGGGTAACCTTGAACATTTACATGCCGGTGATGAGATCAAATTTGTACTTGTGAATCGAAGTGACTATATATGGGCTTTAGATATCATCAGGCAGTTCGACCTGGCCAGGCGAGGCGTTCCCATCCTGTTCTCACCGATGTGGAATAGTCTTGACCTTAAGGATCTGGCTCAATGGCTTGTAGATGACAGGGCACCGGCGCGTTTGCAGCTACAAACACATAAGATGATCTGGGGTTCAGAGGCAACATGCGTATGAAGCATGCGGTCGTTCTACTCTCCGGAGGGCTGGATTCCAGTACCGCTCTGGCCTGGGCCACACGTGAAAAAATGTGGCACTGCCATACCATAAGCATTGATTATGGCCAGCGTCATCGACTTGAGCTCGAAGCCGCACAAAATGTAGCCAACTTCCTGTCTGTATCAGATCACCGTCTAATCCAGGCTGATCTCAATATCATTGGCGGCTCGGCTCTGACCGACAATATTGAAGTTCCCAAAGATGCGGAGTCGAGTAGTGGAATCCCTGTCACTTACGTCCCTGCCAGGAACCTTATTTTTCTGTCAATAGCAATTGCCCTGGCCGAAACAGTGAATGCCTGCCATATCGTTTTTGGAGCAAACATTGTTGACTACTCCGGATACCCTGATTGCCGACCTGAATTTATTGAATCATTTGCTCAAACCGCCCGACTTGGCACCAAAGCCGGTGTCGAAGGTAATGAGCTGAGCATCGAGACTCCCCTGATTGATATGAAAAAATCTGAAATCATCGACCTTGGCTACCGATTGGGTTTGGATTATGGGCTCACCCGCTCCTGCTACGATCCTTATTCTAATGGTCTACCCTGCGGCCATTGTGACTCGTGCCGATTTCGCATTCAGGCCTTCTCGGAAACAGGAAGAACTGATCCCCTACCCTATCCCTGATCGGCAATTACAAGCCTTAGTAAAAGATAAGGTTTTATTTCCATCTAAAAGCAAGTTACGATGTGTCTCGAGGGGTAAGGAAGGGAAGCACAAGCATATCCTGGAGCGTTGTTTGTACAGAACTTTCGTTTTTTTTATAGTCATTCTTTCGGCAAGCAGCCTGGCAGTGGCTGAACATCAGATAGAACAAAGCAAATGGTCCGTGCCGACGGTATCATTTCCTTCTACCAATCCCTATTCGGAAGAAAAGGCATTACTTGGAAAACAGCTTTTCTTTGACCCCAGACTTTCAGGCTACGGCTCCCTCTCCTGTGCCAACTGCCATAATCCTGGCTTGAACTGGAGTGACGGTCTGTCAAACAGCCAGAATAGCGGTCATTTCTCTCTTGGTCGTCATACACCGAGCATTCTCAATGTAGCTTTTTACAACTACTTTTTCTGGGATGGCAGAGCGGCAAGTCTGGAAGAACAGGTAAAGCAACATTTGCTTTCTCCCGGCGTAATGCATGGCGGCACAGCTGGCGACATCATTGGACGAATTTACAAATTTCCTGATTACCGTTCGGGTTTCGCCCTCATTTTTGGTGAGTCCGGCATCACACTTGACAATATTGCTGCAGCTATTGCCACGTTTGAACGCACTGTTACATCTGGCAACAGTTCATTCGATCACTGGCAAGCCGGTGACGAAGATACGGTTTCAGCGTCTGCAAAGCGTGGTTTCACCCTTTTTTCAGGCAAGGCCAAATGTATTACATGCCATAGTGGGCCTACATTTACTGACTCCGGATTCCACAACACTGGGCTAAACAGCATTGATCCGGGACGCTATGAAGTCACTGGTGGAGATAAGGATAGAAACAGCTTCAAAACACCCGGCCTTCGTCATGTAGCTCTCACAGCACCTTATATGCACGATGGTTCCAAAGCAAACCTGTCAAGCGTCATCAATTTCTATAACCGGGGTGGTGACAAGCCAGGTGAATCCAACGAGCTCACTCCGTTAGAACTTACTGACCAGGAGAAAGATGATCTAATTTCCTTCCTGAAAAGCCTTAGCGGAGAAATCACCGAGGTGACTATTCCACAACTGCC
>CAYLYU010000086.1:0-5182 GCA_964387725.1 uncultured Zetaproteobacteria bacterium
CTTAGAAGAGTTTGTTAACACTAATCTAGCAAGCTACGTAAAAATGTTTTGAATTCACTGCCATACAGAGGGTTTTGAACCCCCAGGGCTGCGTTCGCCCTGAGAAAGCCCAGGGGATTGCCTGCATCAAAACGGTTCCCTTCTATGATAACCCCGTAAACAGGCTCTTCTTTGGCAAGCTTGTGAATCGCATCGGTAAGCTGGATTTCACCCTGTATGCCAGATGCAGCGTGTTTGAGGTGAGAAAAGAGACGGGGAGAAAGAATGTAACGGCCAACGATAGCCAGATCTGATGGCGCTTCGGCAGGATCCGGTTTCTCAACCATTCCGTTTATTCGCAGCAAACCATTTTCATCACTGGCTTCAACCATTCCATAATGATGGCTGAGATGTTTTGGTATCCGGGCAAGCCCTATGATGGAAGCCCCGGTTTGTTCGTGAATGTCTCTTAACTGCTGCAGTGCCGGTTTCCCGGCAATAATAAGTTCATCTGCCAGAGAAACGGCAAAATGCTCCTTGCCCACCCAGTGTCGGGCACAATGCACGGCATGCCCCAGACCCAGCGCCTGTTTCTGCCGAATATAGGCCACATCGGCCATATGTGCGATACGTGAAACTTCCTTGTAGAGGGCTTCTTTGCCAGCCAGTCGCAAATTGCTTTCCAATTCTGCCGAGACATCAAAATGATCTTCAATGGCGCGCTTGCCCCGACCGGTAACCATCACAACCTGATCAAGTCCGGTGGCCAGTGCTTCTTCCACCCCATACTGGATCAGTGGCTTGTCTACAATAGTAAGCATTTCCTTTGGGCTGGCTTTGGTCGCCGGGAGAAAGCGGGTACCCATGCCCGCAGTCGGGAAGACTACTTTGCGCAGGTTCTTACCCATGTGTACAGATCACATGCTTGAGAGCAATAAATGAACTTAGGATAATCGTCCGTAGGAGTGCAGGCCGGACAGATACATATTAACCCCTACAAAGCAGAACAGGGTAATGACAAAACCGGCAACCGCCCACCAGGCAAGTGATGTGCCGCGCCAGCTATGGGTAATCCTCACATGCAGATAGGCGCCATAAACCAGCCAGACAATCAGTGCCCATGTTTCCTTGGGATCCCAGGACCAGTAACCACCCCAAGCCTCAGCAGCCCAGGCAGCACCCAGGATGGTGGCAAGCGTAAAAGCGGGAAAGCCGATAGCCACGGCCTTATATGTGAGGTCATCCAGTTGCTCCAGAGTTGGAAATGACGATAATAATTTGGTAGCCCTGCCCTTTTTTTCCAGGTGGGTTCTTACCAGATACATCATACCGATACCGCAGGCAACGGCAAAGGCACCATAACCGACAAAATTCAGGGGGACATGTATTTTCATCCAGTAGGACTGAAGAGCCGGGACCAGGGGTTTGATATCCGCCTGTCCGACGGAACCCAGCCATATGCCAAAGAATACGCCGGCAGCGACCAGCGGCATAATAAAGGCACCCAGGGTGCGCACCTTATATCGATGCTCCAGTGCCAGATAAATCAACGAGGTAATACAGAAGAGGAGAATAAAGACTTCATAAAGATTGGAAACAGGGGCATGACCGATATCCGGGCTGATCAAATAGGATTCATACCAGCGCAGCAAAAGGGCCGAGCCGCCAGCATAAACCCCAAGCCAGGCACTCATGGTTCCCAATTTTCCAATAAAGGAGTCGGGCGCGAACAGGTTCATGAGATAAAGCACAGCTGAAAATATGAATATAGCATTCATGGCCATGACGATACGACCGGAGACAAGACCGGACTGATCCTCGTAGCTGATGAGGGAACTATGGGGCTCGAGCATTGCAAAACAACTGGCGAGTAAAAGCATGAGGAGTGCACCGTCAAGCCACGGAACCAGAGTAGAGGAAATTTTTGATTCAAGTGAATCCGGTTTGAGTAGACTTATTGCCAGTGAGCCAATCAGGCCCGTTATGGCACCTGCTCCACCCCAAAGCATGAGAAGGTGTGAGGCATTGGTTTCATAGCCGTCCAGGCCGAAGAAATACAGTGCAGAAAGGCCGGTGATTGCACCAAGATAGGTATAGAATCGGGCAAACCCTGTTTTCCCCGCATTCATACTATCCAAATTCCAGTTAGCGGTTGCAACTGCCGTCATGATTTACCTCCTGCTAATTCTATTGAGCGCAGATTGTCATCCAGCTTGCTTAAAATATCGTGAAATTCTTTTTCAAACTCCAGGCGGTTACGATTGCTCATCCCTCCAAAACGAACCTGGACACCCTTGCCTTTGGTTTCCAGTACCGCCCAAAGTTTACGGTGTGGAAAATAAAACATGATACACAGACCAATGACCAGAATCCCACTGCCCACCCAGACAACATTGATGCCGGGATCTTCGGTGAGTTGCAGGCCAGTGTAGTAGACATGTTCATAGTCATCGAGAATGGGAACAAATGGCCATGGAAAGGATTTCAGACTGTTGACGCTTTGAATCAACCGGAGGCCCATGGCTTCCAGATTATCCGGTTTCTTCTCTCCGAATACTTCAGACAGGGCGGAGCGGAAGGCATCCAGCGTTGCCTCTTCCCTGGGCTTAGCCTGATTTTTTAAATTGCGGGTAAAGGCATTGAAAGTCTTCCATTCGTTTGAATTGGTGAAATCCATGCCCATGTAGAAGGCCTGATAGTCAGCAGCATTGCCGCTGAATGAAATCATGATGACATGTCCCAGATTCTCTCCATCAATATCAAACGGGTTCATGAAACTCTTGACCTTTACCGTTTTGAGTTCCGGCCCACGCAGGATGTATTCGATGGCAGGCCCCAGATCAACAAGATTCCGGGGCTCATCAGGGCCGGCTACATTTTCGACATTGAATGGCTTGAAGTCAGTAAACTCAAGGCTTAAACCGGTTTTCTCGTCGGTAAACTTTTTGTATACCTCACCATCCATCTCATCAACCTGGCCAGAGCCATCCAGACGAAACAGCTTGAGCTTGAGCTTTGAGCCCCCATCGCCGAATGAGGCCTGATAGATACTAACGCCTTTATAATATAAGGGTTCGTTGACAATGATATCTGAAGTCTGAATCTCCTTTCCGTCTTCAAGAATGGTCAGATTGCTCTTGAACTCCTTGGGTTGGCCGGAAGGATAAAAGTCGATATTAAAATCATTGCAGCGGATAGAAAACGGCATTTTGAGGGATGCGATTTTTGTGCCTTTGAGGAAATTGATTTCCTGCATGGTTCCGCCTTCAGGAACCGCCATATTGCCTCGAAAACCGAATTGCACACTGAGCAGTCCGCCAGTGAGGATAATCAGGATGGCCGCATGCACTAGAATATAACCTGACTTGTTATAGCGGCCCTTATCCGCCCGCAGATAAACACGGTCATCAAGTTTTTCCGAACGCAAGCGCCAATCCTTCAGAATGGATTCTATTTTCCCCTGAACAGGTTCGGTTCCGGATACATTGATATTCCACTGTTTCAGATGATGGAAGCGTTGCAGGGACTTGTCGGCAATGATCACCCGGCTACGGCGCATTTCCTTGAGCATGCGCGGTGTGTTGCGCCATAAACATACGGCCACGGAAACCATCAGAAAGCCTAGCAGGCCTATAAACCACCATGAATGGTACATATCGAACAGGCCGAGAAGTCGGAAAACTCCATACCAAAGCGGGCCGAACTGGCTAAAGTAATCGGCCTGCTCCTGATTCTGGATGAGAACAGTGCCGATGACCGAGGCAAGAGATAAAACGACAAGCAGAACAATGGCCAGGGACATGGATCCCAGCCTGTCGATATAAGGCTTAAACTCTTTTGAAATAGAACTCATGGCGGGCATCCTAGTTTAGATATCGAACGCAAAAAAGCCACAAAGTGAAAGGGTGAAATTCATAGTAGAATCAGGAACGTTGTAATCGATGTACGCGTGCGCCTTTTACCATCAATAAAGTCGATGGCTGTCCTGTCGATTGAATGCCCTGTACTCCGGAGCGTAAAAAACGATGCCAGCGCATTTTTGAAGATATATCCGGTAGCTGTACCGGTTCTCCCTTGCGGTTAAGGCTGCTTGAAATCAATAAACCTCCGGATTTGAAGGCAAGATGCCTGCATACCGGATTTCCATCCACGCGAATAGCCAGATAGCCTCTCCGATAGCAGCTTTCCGGAAGCCCCGGCTTGCCAGGAAAGATGATGGTGGTGCTTCCGGGCCAGTAATGCCGCATGGCTTTCCGCAGAGCCGGTGTCCAGCGACGAACCCACGTTGCCGCTTCTCTTTCCGACGCTGCCAGCAGGAGAAATGGTCCTTTCCTTTGTTTGAACTGTTGCAATAAGCGCACGGCCTCGGGCTTGCCGGGGTGAGCTGCAAGGCCTGGAAGTGTGGATGTGCCACAGGCAACGAGTTTTCCCTTACGCAGTAATGGAGCCAGGCGTTGACAGCGTAGCTTGAGACTTACGTCAATCCTTTGGGGTGGCTTGTTGACAACGGTCATGAATCAGGGCTTTTTGCAGGTCTTGGTTATCAAGTGCAAGTATCTGAAGGCTTAACAAGGCCGCATTCTTAGCACCGTTGATGCCCACCGTTGCTACCGGGATGCCAGACGGCATCATAACTGTGGACAGCAAGGCATCCTGACCATTCAGGGGGCCGGCAGCGATGGGAACGCCGATCACGGGTTTGGTGGTATGTGCTGCCACGGCACCGGCGAGATGAGCGGCCATGCCGGCAGCACAGATAAAGACCTGACAGCCGCTTGTTTCGGCATCTTTGACCGTTTGAATGGTAGCTTCAGGGGTTCGGTGGGCTGAACGAATCAACACCTTGTGTGCCACGCCATATTCATCAAGCACTGCCACCGCCTTTTCCATCACGGGCAAATCGCTTTTGCCACCCATCAATATTAACACCTTT
The DNA here is from genome assembly GCA_964387725.1 of uncultured Zetaproteobacteria bacterium. GTDB lineage: Bacteria > Pseudomonadota > Zetaproteobacteria > Mariprofundales > Mariprofundaceae > CAYLYU01. Next base: position 4,913 of record CAYLYU010000086.1, read on the forward strand.
AACGGTTCCATTTATGACTCCTTCCTGTCTATGGCGCGAAAGCCAATATCCCGACGGTAAAAGCTGCCGGGCCAGTCGAGATATTGGATGGCTCGATAAGCACTTTGTTGAGCCTCAGCCACTGTATCACCCAACGCATTGATGCCAAGTACGCGGCCACCGCTATTTACAATCCGGCCGTTTTTTTTCGTCGTGCCGGCATGAAAAACTGTAGCTCCAGCCGATTCGATTTCATCCAGGCCGCCAATGAGCTGGCCTTTTTCATAAGAT
>CAYLYU010000086.1:5282-7776 GCA_964387725.1 uncultured Zetaproteobacteria bacterium
CGGGATTTTAAGGCATCAACGGTGGGTTTGGCCACATGCTGCATGGCAAATGCAGTAATTTCAGGTGTCACGCACGGTGCGGGAGAATAGGCCCCCATACCGCCGGTATTTGGCCCCAGATCACCATCCAGTTGACGTTTGTGATCCTGACTGGAATCCAGTGACAGTATATCATCACCGGAGATAAGAAAAAAAAGGCTGGCCTCTTCGCCTGAGAGGAACTCCTCAATCACTACTTTCCTGCCTGCTTCGCCGAAACTTGTTCCCGAAAGCATATCCCTGGCCGCCGTGATAGCCGTTGCCACATCCTCGGCAACAATCACGCCCTTGCCTGCAGCCAGACCGGATGCCTTGATCACAATCGGCGCACCCCATTTTCGAATCGTTTCTTCGGCAAGCCTGATATCCGAATGGGTTTCAAATTTTGCTGTCGGCACTCCGGCTTCAGCCATCAACTGTTTCGAGAACGCCTTGCTGCCCTCCAGTTGCGCAGCCTCTTTCCCCGGACCGAAAACCGAAAAGCCTTTTTCGCGCAATTGATCGGCGAGCCCCAGCACAAGCGGAACCTCGGGCCCTATCACCACCAGATCCGGCTTTTCCCGGTGCGCCAGATCGAGCTGACCCGCAATATCTTCCGCAGCAACATCCACGCAGCGTGCATCGCGCCTGATGCCCGCATTTCCCGGTGTGCAGATCACCTCCGATACGCTGGGGCTGCGTTTCAGTTTCCAGCACAGCGCATGTTCGCGTCCCCCGCTACCAACCACCAACACTTTCATTTATACCTCTCCATTTGACACAGATGAACACAGATATTCGCAGATCGTATCGCTCCGTGTAAATCAGCGTTCATCTGCATTTCTCTACTCAATGTCGGAAATGGCGGATGCCGGTGAATAGCATCGCCAGCCCATGCTCATTAGCTGCAGCAATAACTTCCTCGTCTCGTACCGAGCCGCCCGGCTGAATCACTGCCGTTGCTCCTGCTTCTGCCAGGGCATCGATGCCATCTCGGAAGGGGAAGAATGCATCGGAGGCAACGCATGAACCCCTGATGGCTTCGCCACCGTGGCGTGCTGCAATCCGTGTTGAGTTCACCCGATTCATTTGCCCGGCACCGATACCGAGTGTGACCTTGTTTTTAGCGAACACAATGGCATTGGATTTCACATGTTTGGCTATTGCCCAGGCAAACAGCAAGTCATCCCATTCGTCTTCATCGGGCTGGCGGTTTGACACAAGCCGACATTTTGTACGATCAAGCCGATGCGCATCGCGTTCCTGTACAAGCAGTCCGCCATTTACCCTCTTGAAGTCCCAGCCTCCGGAAACCGATTCCGCTCCGGGAGCCAGCAACAGGCGGAGGTTTTTCCTCGTGACCAGTTTTTCACGTGCCGCATCGGAAAAACCGGGAGCAATCACAACTTCCATAAAGGTTTCAGAAATCAGGGTTGCGGTTTTTTCATCCAGAGTTTGATTGAAGGCTGCAATGCCACCAAAGGCAGAGGTGGAATCTGCCGCCCGGGCCCGTTCATAGGCTACTGACTGGCTTTGTGCCAGCGCTACTCCGCAGGGGTTGGCATGTTTGACGATAACAGCTGCATTTTCTGAAAAATCACGTACACAGGCAAAGGCAGCATCGGCATCGGCGATATTATTGTAGGAAAGCGCCTTGCCTTGCAGCACCTCACAATCAGCCAGCGATAAACCTTCATCCTCGGGATCAGCATAGAAGGCACCGGCCTGATGCGGGTTTTCACCGTAACGGAGTTCATCTGCCGTTTTGATAAACTGGCGTGTGAATATATCTGGAAAGGTGCGTCTGCTGCCATCCGCATTCAGCGCCGAAAAGTGGTTGCTAATGGCTCCGTCATAGCTGGCTGTATGCGAAAAGGCCTTGATGGCCAGGGCCCTGCGTTTGACCTCATCCATGGAGTCCGTTTCCAGGGATTGTTGTACATCGGCATAATCGAGCGGATCAACAACAACAGTGACATATTTATGGTTTTTGGCAGCTGACCGAATCATGCAGGGGCCGCCGATATCAATGTTTTCGATGGCATCTTCCAGCGTGCAATCTTTCTTGGCCACGGTTTCACGAAAGGGATACAGGTTGACGACGACAAGGTCAATGCAGCCGATGCTGTGTTCGCGCATAACTTCAGCATCCACATCGCGGCGGGCAAGAATACCGCCGTGCACCCTGGGATGCAGTGTTTTGATTCGGCCATCCATCATTTCCGGAAAGCCGGTGTAGTCTGATACATCACGTACCGGTACGTTTGATTCCCGTAGTAACGTTGCCGTGCCGCCGGTAGATAATATTTCAATATCCTTCTTTACAAGATAGCGGGCAAAATCCACTACCCCTGTTTTATCGGAAACGCTGATCAGGGCTCGTTCCATTGGCATGTGATTACTCCGGGTGATTTAATCTAAAAGGATATGGAACGCTACCCGACCCTTCCATCAAGGCAAGAATAGCAAAACTGTT
>CAYLYU010000087.1:0-7621 GCA_964387725.1 uncultured Zetaproteobacteria bacterium
TGCCAAGTCTAGAATCGAACCGGCTACCCGTTTACACAAAAAATTTTACAGGCTCTTTAAATGCAAGCTAAGAGTAGAAGGCAACCCTAGCCAGACACACTCAATGGAACACTACCCTTAGTATCGTTGAACTTTGCTATCGTATTATTGTTTGGGGTTTGTTTTTTTCCACATAGAGCGTGACATTCGTTACGGTCGGCGAAAGTGAATTGTTATGCCATCCCATATTTTGATTCAAATTCGAAAATCCAATCCTTATGCTTATCAGAGCCCTTAATGACACTTACCAATTCTTGAAGCGAGATAGCTCCTACCTTCGTCAAATATTCTTTAGGGAAATTCTTTAATAGAAATGCCAACAGACCTCTCTCTAATCCGTCCGATGCACAATGAAAGACTGGGCTTCTCTCATCGCTCAATAATAAGAAAACACCCCCCTTCTCCAGACTGAACAATACTTCCCTGTAGAATTGATAATATGCAACGAAACTACATTGCTTCTCATTCTCAAGGATTTTTGAGAATCCATATTTATCCATCAAGTCCCAATACCTTCGACCAATAAAATGCAAGTAACATTGTTTCTTATTGTGAATTGGATTTTCGCCATTACAATCACCTCCTGAAAAGACAGAACAGCCACCAAATCCTTTTTCCACCAATTTGCTTTCTATAAAAACTCTAGGCGATTCATGTTGATCTTTTAAAACTATATCTATTGAAGTGGGTTGACCTGTATCCTCATTGAAAACATCCCTGTCCTCAAATTCAAATGATGCAGACGCTATGCTAGCGGCTATTTGTAAATTCTTTCTCTTTAAAAGTTGTATAATTGGCTCATAATCATCTCTGGTAATCAGAGGACCTATAAGATTGAATGCCATTGCTTGGCTGCTAAGACCATGATGAATATACTTGTGCAAGGGAAATGGTTTTCCTTCTTTCTCACAATTATCTTTGAATTGTTCGATGTAGTTTGAAACTTCATCAAGAATAATATTACTTCTCCAATCACTCCAATTCTTCAGACAATATGCCATTCGTGGATGTGATGGATAACCTTTCCTTACATACCAGTTTGATGCAGCTATCCGCAATCCCTTCTCAAACGATTTGTATCTAGGAGAAGGCCATTTTTGAGCTAATTGTCTACTGTTCATCAGTATACATTTTTAGGGAACATACATATTTTCTACAGCCAAATACGACTTTACAATAGGTGCCTTAATGATTTCCTATAACTAAACTGCCTGTCAAAATTTAGATCCGGCTTTCGGTTTCTTCTATTAGAAATTGTATTTGATCAGCTAGATCCCTTACGACAACATCTTCCATCTTGTACTTCAGAGGAAACAGCGCAACATACAAGATATCAGGATTTTGTTGGTGGGTCGTTAAATTAAACCTGGCGGCGATATCCAGGCAATTTTGTATATGCTGAGGATCGGTATACCAGCTCACGTCTTCTGCTAATCTCCTGGTATATATCCAAAATGGAGTATCTGCAATTCTGGACCATAAATCCATATTAAGATTCAAGGCAATCCCCAATCGCTCGGACCTCATGTAACTTGAATATCCATATTTCTGCCCTACTGTTTTTAATCCTGTAGTATCAATGATTTCTCTGATCTTCAACTCACTCACAACATGATCGATTAGATCATAGAATGATGATATCCTTCTAGCATATGATGGGGAGAGTTCCTTGTCCTGAATAGGAAGAAATGCCTGGCTGTCTATTATCTCCACCAAGCCCCTGATCTGATCAATATCCGATACCAGGCTTTGTTCATTATCCTGAACAAGGAATTGTCTTACCTGATTCAGAACCTGGGTCCAAGATTTTATCATTAAATATCTGTTGGATTTTAGTGTGAACAGATAATTGTCAGATTCTGATTCATATTTTATATCTGCTGCCTGCAATCTATTGTCAATCTCCTGAAATAGTGGCCGCGTCCGTAATGATGGACAAACAAATATCAACAATGAGTTTTCAGCAAGACGTGACAGATATTCAACCGGTTGATTATCTGTAAGTGAAGCCCAAAACTTGGCTTCAATGATCAACAATTCTTTGCCAGAATTATCTTTGCCGGAGATATCGGGTCTTTCAAGATTAATTCCAACATCCTGAGTTACGTAATCTAAATTACCAATATCCAATCCAACTTCATTTCTGACAAGGATTTTTACAGCATCACGTGCAGATTGTGATTGTTGAAGTACATATGTCAGACCTTCGGTGGCAATATCTTCCTGGGAACCCCTGATCCTATGATAAAATTGACCTAATAGTGATTTCATAACATTAAAAATTACGTAATGCTGTTCCCCTTCACAATCACCGGTTGCCGGATACCGACACCGGAAAAAATGGCCTGCCCAGTCTCGAACTGGGGTAGCAGGTTCACCTCTGCCTCGCTTACGCCTTCGACAACCTCCTTGATCTGGTTCAGGTCGTTCTGGTTAATCAGGCGGAAAATAGCCTGGGTGGAGCATTGGGAAAGGACTCCTTTGGACACCTGGGCCGGCCGCTGGGTGATCACGATCAGCCCGAGGTTGAACTTGCGGCCTTCGGCGGCGATCTTCTGTATGACCCTGGCCGCAGGATTGTTCCGCCCACCGCCTTCCGGGGCAAAGTTATGGGCTTCCTCAATGATGAACAGGGTATTCATGACCTCGTCCTTCTTTTCCTTCTTCTCCTCGAAGATCTGGGTGAGGATACTGGCCGTAAGTTTATACCGGATGTCTTCTTCATGAATACCTGCAAGGTCAACGCGATAGACTTTCCTGGCACTCATCTTATTTACAAGATCAAGCTGTTCAATGGTAATTTCCTGGCTCGCAACAGCATCCTCAATCGCTTCCAGGGTTTCCTCTGAAATCAGCCTGCTTTCGCTTTTAAAATAGGATTCCAGCTTGCTGGTGATGTTCTTGTTAATCACCTGTTCCTTCAGGCTGCGCTGCATGGTTGCAGAAAGCTTTCCATACAATTCCTTAAGCTTGTCATGGATGTACATTTTGCGCGCATCCACTTTGTCCGCATCATACTTTTCTTTGATGTCGTTCATCACCACAGTACCCGATTCAAGTTCCTGGTCCACGATCTTTGCTGCAAGATCCTTCAGCTCGCTCAGGTACTGATAAAAAGAGCCATCCAGTTCCGGTTTCAACCTGGTCAGTTCGTTTTCCACATTTACCTTCCTACCCTGCGCTTCCTGCAATGCCTCCTTCTTCAATCGGTCCAGGAACTGTTTGTTCTTCCAGCCGGCCTTCACGGAATCCCTGAGGATCCTGTCGACCCTGGATTTTTCATCCCGGCTGGCGAATTTCAGATTAACTGCTTCTTCCAGGTCATTGATATCTCGTACCAGCCTTGAATTATACTGCGATCCGTCAATGGTCTCGAAACTGCGCTTGTTGCCCGCCAGCGAAACAGGCAGGTCTTTCTCCTCATTGTACTCATCGTGTGGATCGAAAATGATGATACGGCCCTTGCTCTGTTTGCAGAACCAATGATGCAGGCTGGTAGCAAGCATTTGTTTCATAAAATAGCTTTTCCCGCTTCCAGTGGAACCGAATACTGAGAAATGTTTCGTTGTCAGCTCTCTCAGGTCGAACCCCACCTCCACATCCCGGTTGGCAAATAGCACAGCTGGTGCAAGCCCTTCCGGGTTGAATATCTTTTCCAGCAGGTTTTTATCAGCAGTATGCACTTCTGATGCAACGTCCACAGGGACGCCGGCCTGGGTCAGCTCAATAAAATCCCCGGATAGATGCACCTTGTTGGTCACTTTGATCCGTGCAAGCTTCAGCTGCAGATTCTCACCCGGAACTCTGGCAAGCGCCTTGGCCTGTCCCCCGCTGTCGCTTCGCCCGAAGGTGTCCATAAGGTCGTACCGAAGAGAAGGATCCATCTCAGCGATATTGGCATTGTAATAGTTCAGGTCCTGTTTCTGCGACTCTACCACCTTTCCAACGACCAGTTCATTATCAGCCGTTTTCACCTGCACAAAATGATTTAATGGCAGGTCTCTTATTCCAAGCATCCAGAACTGTGCGGCCTCGGATGGAGTAACTACGAATCCCAGAAGACTTTTGGATAAAGGGCGTAAATCCTCCCGGTTCCACAGTTCATCGAACCTTTCCCGCACCTGCTTCAGGGCCCCCGGTTCCGTAAACTCGAAACCCGTCTCAGGATTTCCTCCCGGGTATTCTTCGCTCCCGAATCCGCCTCCCGTGAGGTTAAAAGACCCTACCAGCGCCCAGCTATCATCTACCATGTACATCTTGGCATGCAATCTCGGATGGTATTTCAGGCTGGCACCCGGACCCAGTTCATCCAGGAACCCGAACACCCCCGGATCAGTGATCTTCACATCCACAGGATCCCCCAGGCGGATCATCACCCTGAGTCTCAGTCTTCCTTCGCGGATCTTTTTGGCAGTACTTTTGTCGATCACCCTTCTCAACATGCCGGAGGTGATCCAACCCGAGCAAAGCATGATCTCGGAAGTGGCTCCTGAGATCCTCTTTTTCAGGATCTCTTGATTCGACTCATTCGTCAGTAATTCCATATTAATGCTAGTTTTTACCCCATAATACGACAGGGGCGTGACAATTCATGTCGTATCTTGTCTTTTTCTTGCTTCATCCACACTGTTCCTGAACGATTCAGGTTCAATGTGCAAGATATGCCCTCCTTCACCCAGAACCAACTTGATCAACTCGTAATTGGGCGCCACAAAAAGGCTGAACACGGTCCCCTTTTCCGTTTCGCTCTCCACTTCCTGGGTAGGATGCCAGGGCAGGGTCTCCATATAAGCCGATTGATCAGGGCTAACGGTCAGTTTGATCAGCATGGGATCTAGATTTGAACCGCTTATACCCACCACATGATCGTACCTTTCCCTGATACCTTCAATCTCATTGCCTCTGAACTGGCTAACTCCCACTTCCAGGTTCTTCATCCGGTCCAGGGCATAATTGCGAACTTCCCCTTTGGCGGAGTGAATTCCAATCAGGTACCAGCGGTTCTGGTACTCCTTCAGAAGACCGGGCTTCACCTTGACCTGAAAGGGTGCTTCATCAATGAAACGCTGGTAGGTAATGTTCACCTCCCGCCAGTTCTTCAATGCAAACAGGATTCTGGAAATGAATTCCACACCCCTTACAGCATCCTCCGAATCGAAGGATATGAACGTTCGGGCCTGGTCTGGGTTCTTATACATTTCGTTGAAATTGCTGGTGATTACGGCCAGTTCCAGGAACTTCATCAGCGATCCCATGTCCACCGAGTGCTCATGGTCAATGTCATACCCGTTGTGATAGGAATTGTATCGGATCTCGATCCCGAAATCCCCGCGAATGTTCTCGATGTCACGCTGCAGGGTCCGGCCTGAAAGACTGAAGCCATGGTCCTCCAGCATCTCCTTGATGTCCCGGAATCCAGGGAAGCCCTGCTCCCGGACCTTCCGGATGATCAGGAAATGCCTGAGTACCTTGTTGTGGAGTGCCATATTCACCATGAAATTAAGAAATATACCAATCTACGTCAAGCTTTGACGCACCTTCAGCATAATATTGAGAAAAATCCAACTCATGAAAAATAAAACCGACCAGAAACAGTCCACTGATCTTGTGGATGCAATGAAAGCCATAGGAAGGAAAAGCAAGGGAGCGGGACTCCGTAAAAGCCTCTCCATCCATGAGCTCAAAGACATCCAGGAATTCCTTTGCTGCAGCCGTGAAGAAGCGTTCTTCTTCGTACTCGTCGGCGTCCTATCGGTGACCGATGATCCCCCGGCAATAAGCAACATAGCAGAACACCTTGGCCAGGAGCCCATGGAACTGATCAGCATATTAAGAGTGTTGCGTAGCTTGCAGCGAAAGGGGCTGATCCGCAGGAGTCGTTACTACAGGGAGAAAGGGATCACCGAATTGCAGTTCTATGTTCCCTCCCATGTTTTTGAAGCCATTTCGAACGGGGATGCATCGGAGCTGGTTTACAGTCCGCCAACCGATGCTGTCAGCCTGTTCGCAAAGATCAGCAAACTATCGAAAATGGTGGAAGAGGAAGTCCTGACCCAGGATGAATACCGCGACGAGGTTCATGACATGGTCCGCGAAAATCCGGGACACTACACTTGCAAGAACCTTATGAAATACGGTCTATCCCGGGATAATACAGTTTTCATCCTTTCCGTGGGCACCGAATACGTTAAGGGGACCGATGAGATCGACCTGGGGGATGTCCTGGCGGTCGTCTTCAGCGACGAAGGGGATAAATTCGGATTCAAGCGGGACCTGATCAGCGGCACCCATCCCCTGGTCAGGAAAGGGTTGCTCCGCCTGGAAGCCGGTATCTTCAAATCGGACCGGTATGTATACCTCACCGAAAAAGGGCTCCGGGCACTCTTTGACTGGGACTCCGGGCCGCAGAAGCACAACTCCCCGGGTGACAGGGACATCATCGAGCCTAAAAAGATCGGTAAGCGAACGCTCTATTTCAATCGGGCAGAAGCGGACCAGCTGTCACTGATCAGGCGATCCCTCTCGAAACAATCTTACCGGGAGATCATCCGTGAACTGGAACAGAACAACCTGCCTTCAGGTATATCCATCCTGCTACACGGCCCCCCGGGTACCGGGAAGACCGAGGCTGTATACCAGCTGGCTAGGTCGCTTCGCAAAAAGATACTGACCGTAGACATCAGCCAGACCAAGAACCTCTATTTCGGTGAATCTGAGAAACTCATCAAACAGCTTTTCGACAGGTACAACCTGCTGGTGAAAAACACCCCCAACACCCCCATCCTGCTGTTCAATGAAGCCGACGGAGTGCTGGGGAAAAGAAAGGATGTGACCCGGTCCAGTGTCGCCCAGACCGAAAACGCTATGCAGAACATCATCCTCCAGGAAATGGAAACTCTCAAGGGCATCATGATCGCAACTACCAACCTTACTAGCAACCTGGACAAAGCCTTCGAACGCAGGTTCCTCTACAAGGTCAGGTTCGGGGAACCCACAACCGAAACACGCGCAAAGATCTGGAAGGAGCACATTCCTCATTTGAAGTCATCTGAAACCATCGAATTGTCAGAGCGTTTCCCTTTTTCCGGGGGGCATATCGCCAACGTTGCCAGCAAAGTGATCCTGAGCCAGATCATCCATCAACGAAGACTCTGTCTCGAGGATATCGCCGGGTTTTGTTCCGGGGAGAAGCTGGATTCAACAGTGAGGAGGATTGGATTTAGAAACAACAGTTCAGCTTGAATTACTGCCACAATAGTTCTAAATTTGATCCTATAACTCATTCATTCTTAATAATCATGGCAACGGAAAACATTGTGAGTTCTTTATTGACAATAGAGGAAATTGTCGAAGACAAGCTGTTTAAAATTCCAGATTACCAGAGAGGGTATGCGCTACAACCGCATTAATAATGGAATAAGATTCGATAAACACATTTTCGAATTTCTTGGAGGAGGTGAATACAAATATCTTGGCCCGAATTACCCTTATACAGGTAAAATATTTCATAATCCACAACATCAAAAGAATGAACTACCCCGGGGCAGAGCCCCGAAGTATCAAAACAATTTCAATTGTCCTT
>CAYLYU010000088.1:0-7429 GCA_964387725.1 uncultured Zetaproteobacteria bacterium
TCCAGAATCTGCTTCACCTCTTTCATCAGAAAAGCGCCCACCCCCTCGAGCGTTCGTTCCGTGCTGATCTGCTTGCCGCTGGTAATTATGCAGCCAGAGCCGGTGTTTTGGCGCCTGCCAATGTGTTTGTGATTTCCCGTAATGGCGCTACTGTCGCATCCAATAGTCTGGGTGCAGCAAGCAGGATTCTCATGACCAACAACGATGCAGTAGCTTCAGCGATCTTCTATACAGCTGTCGATGCTACCGGTGCTGCGATTGCACAGGTTCCAGGTACTGTACTGCCGACAACGATTGCCGCTGGTGCAACCCTGACTATTCAAGGTGCTGCTTTGAAGGCTGCGTTCCCTGGCTTTAAGCGTATCTCCTTCAATGTTGAAAGTGCAAATGTTGATGTCACACACATCAAGAAGAACGTGAAGGGTCTGATTATCAACACAACGAACTCTTCTGGTATCACCGCGTTGTAATAATCAGCGACTAGCTTAATCGCTCAACAAAAAGGGAAGGCCTCGGCCTTCCCTTTTTTATTTGTCCATTTTCATTCTCCCCCCCAAGGGGTCAGACCTATACTTTAAGCTTGATGGTGATATGCTTGAAGCATGAGCAGGCCATTGCGTATTGAATACCCTGGGGCGTTATATCATGTGACATCCCGTGGTAATGCCCGCGAGGCTATTTACCTTTGCGATGAAGACAGAGAGCGGTTTCTTCAGATGTGGCAGGAGGAGGTGAAGCATCAGGGCTGGATTTGCTATGCATATTGTCTGATGGATAATCATTACCATCTGCTGTTTGAAACGCCTGAAGGCAATCTTAGCCAGGGTATGCAGCGTTTCAATGGGCGTTACACGCAGTATTTCAATCATTATCACCATCGTGTCGGGCATCTTTTTCAGGGGCGCTACAAAGCGATACTGGTCGAAAAAGAAGCACATCTGCGGGAATTATGCCGGTATGTGGTGCTGAACCCGGTGCGGGCAAACATGGCGAAGGCAGCGGGTGAGTGGCCGTGGAGCAGTTATGGAGCGGTGTGTGGTGAGCAGCATGATTCATGGCTGGCGGTGCAGCATGTTCAATCACTGTTCGGAACGTCTGCAAAGAAAGCGATTAATCACTATAAACGGTTTGTGGAAGAAGGCATCCACATCGGTTCGCCGTGGGAGCAGCTTCGAGGGCAAATATATCTGGGTGGTGATGATTTTATAGATGGTCTACAGTCCAGGATTGATAGTCATGCATTTGATCGCGATATTACCTTTGAACAACGCTATCCTTGTCGTGCTACTGTGGATGATGTAGTTCGCGCTGTCATGGAACACTACGGAATGGACAGGCATGAGGTGGTGGACAGACGTAATAAAATGGTATTCCGGCAGTTGATTTTCTTATTGAGACGGGCGTGCAATGCGCCGCTCAGAGAAATTGCATCGATGACTGGCATTTCTGAAGGCCGGGTTTCCCAGATTCATCGTGCAATGCTGGATGCTGATTGGGATAAAGAAATGAAAGAACTGGTTAAAAAGTTTAATGTATAGGTCTGACCCCGCTGTTTCTTTTAATCCGGGGCAATGGGTTGTACTGTTGTTACTGGCGGCCAGCTGGTTCATTCAGGTTTACTTTACCGGCTTGAATGTACCGATCCTGCTGGTTGCATCCGTATTGTTATTGGCGGTACTGCTGGCGGCATATCTGCTTCTGCCTGTAGTGAACCCGTTGACGGGCCATGATTATCTGCCATGGCTGATGCTGGTGATGGTAGCATGGCTGCTTTGTGCCCCGTTATTCAGTGTGGCGCCTTATCGGTCATGGTTATATGGCTGGGTTTGGCTGGCATTACCGGTGGTGTTTTTTATCATTGTACAAGTTCGAAGCCTGCAAGCCGACCATCTGAAGTTCATCATTCCGATTGCCGGGGCATTGCTGTCACTGCTTTCAATTTATCAGTTTCATCTGGAGATTGAAACGTATGGATATCGGGCACCGGGCACATTACTCGACCCAAATAGCTATGCCGGCCTGATTAACCTGTTTTTATTACCTTCTGTAGCCTGGATTATGCAACAGCACAGTAAGAAATATCACTATCTGCAATGGCTGGCATTGTTTTTGATGGCCGGGGGGGTCTGTGCAACCGGATCGCGGGCGGGTATTCTGATTATGCTTGCAGGGATTGTGCTATTGATTGTGCTGGCATGGCGCAGGGGAGGACGCTTGCAGCCTGGCTTGGTGGCTCTGGCTATTGCCCTGGCCTGGCTGGTGGAAAGCCTGTTGTTTACCGATGGTGAACTGGCGCAAAGGGTGCATCTTACGTCACTGCATGACCCCAGTGTATCAGCGCGTTTTTTGATCTGGGATGCCTGCTTGCAACTGATTCAGAAGGCACCCTGGTGGGGAACAGGGATGGGTACGTTTGCATTGCTTTATCCGCAGACGCGCTCATTGCAAGAGACCGAGACGATTGGCGGCTATGTTCACAGTGACCCGTTGCAGTTGCTGCTGGAAGGGGGATGGCCGATGCTGCTGCTGGTCGTGCTTCTGGTTCTGTATACGGTGCCATATTTACGCAAGTTATGGGCAGCAAGTGGTTCTGTTGATATGCCATTGTTTTCTATGGGGTTGGCTATCCTGCTGGCGGCGGCTCATGCCAGTGTGAATTTTAATTTCTATAATGTATCGATTCTATCTGTTGTTGCTTTATATCTGGGGCTGCTTTTTCTGCATGTGCACAGGGATATGCCGGGGGATGCCTCTGTAAGCAAGCTGCGGGCTGCAGTGCGTGCGCCTGTGGGGATATTTGCAGGCTCTTGCGCGTTGTTGCTGATATTGGATTACCAGTCACAAGCGTTGCAGCAACCATTGATGTCGCAGGGCATACAGGCATCGTTTACAGAAGCTCAGTGTAAACAGGCAGGGCAACTGGTTGGCTGGCGCCCCGGAATGCCTGCGCTGTCAATGGTTGAAGGTGTATGTGCATTGAAGAAAAACAACTGTGACGGTGTCCGTCAGGCATTGGGTCGTTTTGAGGATGCGGTTGCGCACTCTCCCTATCAGCCGGAGTTATATGCATTTGTTGCCCAGCTGGAACTCATGGCAGGGCAATGCCTGGATCATGCCGAGGCGGATGCCAGAGTACAATTGCTCAAGGCACTGGAGAAAAACCCGGCTTATTTTCCGGCTCGTTATCTGCTGTATACAATGGATATCCGTGACGGAAACCTTCAACAGGCACAAAAGTGGATCACCGACGGCAAGCAGTTCGGCATGAATTTTAGAGATCGGGCACAATATAATGCGATCATACGCAAGTTTGGTGAATCCAAATAAACGACAAGCAACGCTGAATGGCCTTGCAGCGCAACAAAAAGGGCTATTTCGCTACGGTCAGACACGTGTGAACAGACCCTGGCTCGATAACAACTGAAAACGCTTGTTGTGAATGATCCTGATTACGATGCAGTCCCTTTTTTACGCCGGATAGAGAAGCTGATCATCCATAGCAATGCCAGCGGAAACAGGATTGAGCCAAAGCTTCCTCCTCCTATGCCTCCGGTTGTTGCTGAACTGGCATCGCTGTAAGATGAGTTACCAGCGGCATTAAAGGCTCTCACGCGATAATAGTAGGTGGTTGAGGGGCTTAGACCGCTATGCGTATATGATGTGACATTTGCAGCTGTTTTTGTAAACGGGGTATAGTTGACCCCATCCCTGCTTCTCTCAATCTTAAATCCTGCTTCGATCGCAGAGTTATCAGTCCAGCTCAACTGAATCTGAGTGGCTGAAACAGCACTGGCGGAAAGCGCAGCGGGTGCAGCCGGGAGCATCGTTGCAAATGCCTGGTTGGAGTAGGGCGAACTGGCGTAGGCATGGTAGGCCCTGACACGGTAGTAATATGTCAAGCCTTCACTGCCGGTTGTATCTTTAAAAGAGGTGATATTTGCTGCAGTGGTCGCTATCTGCTGATAGATGCCTCCTGCGCCGGTTTTACGTTCTATTTTGAAACCGGTTTCATTGGATGCGTTATCCGTCCATGTCATATCGATTTGTGTATCCGACACTGCTGTTGCAATCTGCTTGCTCGGAGCTAAAGGAGGGGTGACTGCAAGAACAGCTGCTTTCGCATCAGCAATGCCTGCTCCACAACGACCGGGGTTTAATAAACACAAGCTACCCGGAATGAATGGGCGGGCACTATTCTGAATGGCCGTTGATATCTGTGCAGGTGTAAGTGCCGGGTTCGCGGCATGCATTAGCGCTGCCAGCCCTGCAATATGCGGGGCGGCCATGCTGGTTCCCTGGTAAAACTGATAACTGTTGTCGCCCAGTGCTGTGATGACACCGCTATCCAGCGTGGATAACACCCCGCCCGGGTCATTTGTGAAAAACTGTTCGCCACCAGGGGCCATGATTTTTACAGCGGCACCAAAATTACTGTAATAGGACATGGCGCTCATATTGTTATGGGCTGCAACGGTTATCACATTTTTGCAGCTTGCCGGAGTAAAAGCAGCAGCATCAGCAGATGAATTACCGGCTGAAACGACCACCGTAGTGCCCTTTGCGACCGCAGTATCAATGGCACTTTGCCAGACAGGTCCACAGGCTCCAGCACCGCCAAGACTCAAATTTATCACATGCGCAGGATTGGCATTGGCAGGAATACCCGGAACCATGCCTCCTGCTGCCCAGACGATGGCATCCACAACATCCGAGGTCCATCCGCCACCAACGCCCAACACGCGTACAGGGAGTATCTTTCCAGCCCAGTCGATACCGGCAACACCTATGCCGTTATTCGTCCATGCCCCAATGGTGCCTGCCACATGCGTGCCATGCCATGAGCTGTTGCGTACGAATGGAACGCCGTCACCCGGATCGGTTGGATCCGGATCCCTGCCATTGCCATCATTGGCTGTCGCCAGGTCAGCAATAAAATCGTATCCGGGCACGATGCGTGCCGGGTCCAGGTCGGCATGAGGCAGGATGCCTGTATCAATGACAGCCGTGACTGTTGTTGCGGAACCTGTCGTAATATTCCAGGCGGCCGGCAGGTTCATACCATGCTTTATAGCGGCCTTATAATGCCATTGTTTAACATAAAGCGGGTCATTTGGAATCTTCATGGGCTGAACCCGGATATCCGGCACAGCATAGGCTATGCTCACATTCTTGGTGAGAGCGGCTGCAAAGAAGCCTGCCTGCGTTAGCGTCATCTTATATGGCAGCATGAGCACATGCGCTTGACCGGACATGGGCCGGAGATAGTTTAGAGTAATGCCGGCCATGGCAGTCATTTTCTGCATCTGGGTGCTGCGTAAAGGGGACACAGCGGCGGCTTGAGCTTTTGGTGCTCGCAATTTTACAATCAGCCGGTCTGTGAGCTGCATTTGAGTCTGTATTTGAGCCGCTAGCATGTTTACGGTGCCTGGCACCGGTTCCACACCGTTCGCTGTGGAAATGCTGCACAAGTACACTACAAGAATACTCCCTGTAAACAGGATTGAACGCTGATTCATTTCGCTGTACCTTGTCCTTGTTTTATTGAATTTCTTCGGTCATTCTGATGCTGAACCAATGCATCTATTGCAACATATTCAACATCATCTCGCTGTTTGATTCTGTTGATCAGATCTGTTGTTTTTCCAGCGCTTGAAATGTTTTGGGCGGCAATCACATGAGCATCATTGGACATTGCTCTCACGTACACAAGCTCAATACCTGTTTGTTCAGATATTTCCTGTAATTTTTTTTCAATAGTTGAAAACAGAAGAGGGCTGGAAAATTTGATAATGAGTCGAACGCTGGTTTGATTATCAACATTGATTAAGGCGTTATCTCCGGAATTTAATTCCGATGATATTGGACCCGAACATGCTGCTGCAAAGACCATAACGCTCAAAATAGTTAAAAGCTTCAATCTGATTTCCCTTTAATGGATTTCTGTAAACAACGCGGTTAATTCCCGGGGATGCTCTGAAAAAGTCAGGTTATCCGCGTGGTCCGTCCATGGACCGCCAAAATCAAAAGCGTCAGTGCTTGATTTTTTGAGTGAAGAAAAAAGTGTCCTTTTTCCTTCACGTACTGAACCAGTGAATGGAGACATGTATTCAGAGTTTTCCTGGTTAATATCTGAAATGAGTACAGCTTAAGAGTTCAAACAGTCCGGGGTTAATTATGATGCTTATTGTTTAACAGCCAAACCTTAAGATCATCAGCCATTTTAACACCGGGAGAAACACGACCATCACCTGCAATTAAAGTAGGCGTACCGTTAATACCAATCTTTTTGGCGAGTGCTGCAATGTCGTCAAGCGGCGTGTCACATTTGGCTTTTTTCAGGGTTGCACCGTCCAGTATTACTTTCAACATGGTTGCATGTTGATTCTTGCTGCACCAGATCGCTTCCGCTTTGGCCCGGGCACCTGGATGTAACGATGACAAGGGTAGCAGAAATGTATATATCTTTATGCCTGTGGCGTGCTTTAACTCCGCCTCAAGCTGTTTACAGTAAGGGCAATCCGGGTCGGTAAATACCGCCACTTTTAATTTGGCATGCTTATCACCGGAGACAATGGCTTTGTCTAATGGCAAGATATTCCAGTCTATACGACTGAGCTCTATCATTCGTTCCTGCGTCAAATTTCGTTTTGTTGCAAGCTCAATGATTTGCGCACCGAAAATCACATGCTCACCGTTAAGGTCACTATAGAATACACCCTTTCCAGACTGGATTTCGTACAGACCTGAAACAGGTGCTTTGCGAACACCATCAACCGTAATGGTCGGAAAAGCCGCTTGAATTTTTTTTGTGACGTCTTTACCAGCATCAGCATTGTCACCGGCAATAGCCAGGCTGGATGTGAGCATAGTGAATATAAAAATTAATAGGCGCATTGTTTCTCCTCAACAAACTGGTTTCGAATATTGCTTGTTATCACTGTGAGCCGCAAGTTATGAAAACGCCACGACACCCTGTCGGTCGGGTTTTAAGGAAGCGCGAAGGATGGTCCGGATGCCTGAGCAAACTTGTTTTCAGCTTGAAAATCAATTGCTGTCGATTCCCTGTTCAGTCAGACAGTGTATTTCTGTGTAACATTAGACTTGCTACCATAAGCCCTGCAATTGCCCCATACAAATGGGCATCCACTGCAATGAAGTTGCCGGACATTTTGACCGGGGTTGGAAGTGGCCCCGATAGTTGTTCCCAGGCAAGTTTGGAGATAAGGATAGCCATCAGAAAATATGCTTCTCCGCGTCTGGCACTGATACCGGCAAGTGCGCCAACAACCCATATGCCATGCAGAATACCGGAGAAACCTGCATATTGTAATATTTCCCGATTAAGAGCCAGTAAACACAAACTGATAATCAGACCGGAAAAAAAAATGCTTAGCAAGAGCTCCTTTGACGTTACCCAAGCTCTAACAAG
>CAYLYU010000089.1:0-7231 GCA_964387725.1 uncultured Zetaproteobacteria bacterium
GAGGAAACTCACATGAATAGATTATTGAGATACAGCCTGATCACTACAATTATTTTTGCATTCGGTTTCCCCAACAGTGGATTCGCACTTGGTGAGAACGGGGTAAGCATCGAGGGCGGTGCGACGGTCGCAGGTCAGAGGCTGAGTAAACAAAATGCCGAGATTGATAAGCCGGTGACAGGTAGTGCTGATCTTACCCTGGATGTTGATTTCGGTGGTTTTACCATACATTCATATGTCGAGGCATCGACTACACCGGATATTGGCCCATCCAGCCTCGTAGCTGGTATTAATGCTGATGCTGGCACAGCGCTCACCGCCAGCGGAAGAGGGCGCATACAACTTTCCGAGCTATCGATTGGGGCTGATATCGGTACTTTGAATTCTAATATAGGTGTGATGGATCTGACTGTGTTTGCCGATGCGACAAGCACGGCAAACGATGAAACGTTACAGTTTCTGGCTGATTCACTGGTCAATAATCCAACGATTGCTTTTCCTGATTATACTCCGGCGCTGGTTATTAATTATGGAGCTGCGGATGCATTGCAGTGGACACTGATGGCTGCCAACGCTTACGGGCTGGGTGATAATGCAAGTGCAAACTATGGTGACCTGTTTAACTTTGGCAAAAATGATGCAGGACTGGACAAGGGTCTGTTTGCCCTGGCAGAGGTACGAGTTCACGGTGACAGGCAGGAAATGCTTACAACCCTGGGCGGGTGGTACAGTTCATCTGAATTGGATCGCCTTGACGGTCTTGGCACAAAGCGTCATTCCTTTGGCTTTTATGCAAATATCGATGCTGTTTTGAACGATACCTCCTGGTCGGCCCGTCTTGGCTGGAATGACGGACGATCTGACATAACAGGCGGGGTGGATATCTTTGCCTCAGCATCCATTGAACATCCATTCGGTGATTCCGCACTGGGTCTTGGCATTGCTTACCAGAAAGTGTTCAATGATTTCAGAAACACGGCAGTAGCACCTGACGTTTTTGCAAATCCCCTGTTGGCTGAGATTTATTATCGCTGGCAGATCACCGACTGGTTTGCCATCACACCGGATGTGCAGTACTGGCATAATCCCAATAGCTTGTCATCCAGCGCGTCAGGTACTGTTTCCGCCAATGTCTGGGTTTACAGCCTGCGGGCACAATTCGGTTTTTCACATCAGATGGCGCATCGGCAATAAAGCTTTTCTAAGCCATGGTGAGATGATCAGCTATAGAAAGGTTTTGGCTTTCTTGCTCCATTCACTCTTGGGATAATTGTGCCGGAGTAGTATAGCTGTATCGCGGGCATTGCGATCAAGATTCAGCGCCTTGTAAGAGGAAGCCATGTAATAGAGCGCCTCTTCAATAACTACCGAGGTTTGATAGTCTCGCATAATCACCTGAAAACGGTTGGCTGCCGCCACATATCGGCCCCGGTCATAATAAAACATTCCAACTTGCAGTTCGTGTTTAGCCAGAGCTGTATATAGTTTGCGCAGGCGTTTTTTTGCATCGCCGGCATAGCTAGATTCCGGATACTCGGCAATTAATGTCTGAAATGCATCGATCGCAGACAACGTTTCCTGCTGATCTTTTTCCGGGCCGGATACCTGCTTGTAATGGGACATGCCAAGCAGGTATTTCGCGTAAGCTACATCCGGATGTCTTGGATGACGCCGGCTAAATTCCTCACACATGCTAATGGTGAGGGTGTACTGCTCAAGCTTGTAGGCGGAGTAGGCACGAAGAAGTTCGGTCTGAATCGTGTAGTGACTGTACGGGTGTTTGGCTGGAAATTTGTCCAGAACGGTGTTGGCATTTTCATAGCGGCCCTTTTCCACCTCACTTTTTACTGTCTGATAGTCTTTTGCCGGACTGTCTGTCAGTTCGGTGTTACTGGCGCAGGCGGAGAGCAGGAGCAGCGACAGAAGGAGAGGAAGATATTTTAGCATCCGCGTACTCTATGCATCAGTCGAGCAGCCGACAATGGCAAGATGCCGCCCGGTTTTTCCGTTATCACGACGGTGAGAGAAAAAGGATTCAGACTGACAGGATGTGCATGCCTGAAGCCTGTCTATATGGGATGGGAGCAGGCCGTCCTGGACAAGCTGATCCCTGTTGATGGCGGCAAGGTCAGCGACATAGTGTTTTTCAACGGATGGGTAACTTTCCGGGTTGTCAGAGCATCTTCGGAGCAACTGCCAAGCTTCTTTTTGTAAGGTAAAGCAGCATGGCCCGATGCAAGGGCCCAGCGCAGCCAGTATGTTTTCGGGCCTTGCCCCCATGGTCTGCATAGCCTGAACCGCTTGTGAGGCAACATTCAATATAGTTCCACGCCAGCCGGCATGAACTGCCGCAACCGTTCCGGAGTCGGGATCGGCCAAAAGGATAGGGAGACAATCTGCAACCCGAACGGCTACGGTGTTTTTCGGTTCCGATGAGATTAGAATATCAGCTTCTTCCTCATGCATTCCCCCCGGCCCGTTACACAGGAGTACGCCGGTAGCATGTATCTGTTGCGCCTGATGAGGTTGCCCGTTTAGGCCTGCGGTCTGCATCAGACGGGCAAGGTTCCGCTCTACATTTTTCCGCGCATCCCCCAGGCCACATCCAAGGTTAAGGCTGACACAGGATCCTGTGCTGACGCCGCCGATGCGCAGGCTGAACAGCCCTGAAAATCCGTAATTGGCCAGCAAGCTGCTTTTCTGAAAAATAGATTCAGTCATAGCCTGTCCAACGCATCGGAAAGTTTTTGCAAATCAGCCGGAAGAGGTGCATGGGAGAGGATTTCCTTGCCTGTGTCTGGGTGGATAAACCCAAGCGTATCCGCATGCAGAGCCTGATGCCCCAGTTCCAGGATGCACTTGGCAACATCTTCGGGAATGTTATTTGCCGGGCTGTAGGCCCGGGCATAGTCGGGATCACCGAGGATTGGCAGGCGCAGATGGCTTAAATGAACGCGAATCTGATGAGTTCTGCCTGTATGCAACTGTAAGCGTAGCCGACTAAACGCACCATACCGTTTTGCCACTACAGCCTCGGTAATTGCTTCTTTTCCTTTGTCCCGAACGCTCATTTTCAGGCGTGTGTGGGGATGACGTCCAAGAGGCAGGTTAATCCTTTTCTCTGTCCAGCCTGGGTTTCCGCGTACCCAGGCAATATATTGCCGCTCAATCCGGTGCGCCTGAAAAATTTCCAGCAAGGCCTGATATGTAACTGCATTTTTGGCGACTACGAGGCTTCCGGATGTCCCTTTATCCAGCCTGTGAACAATACCAGGACGGTGAACTCCATTGATGACAGGCAGGTTCGGACAGTGGTGAATCAAGGCATGTACCAATGTGCCGGTAGCGTGACCATGTGAAGGGTGAACAACCATTCCGGCGGGCTTATTAACAACAATGAGGTATTCATCTTCAAACAAAATATGCAGAGGGATATTTTCAGGAGTTAAATCCAGATCAACAGTATCGGGTATATTCAGGATGTAACGATCTCCGAGTTGTGCTTTTGCTGACGGCTTGGAATAGTTCGATTCAGTGATGATATGCAACTCACTAAACAGTTGCTGCAAACGACTTCGGGATAAGCCGGAAAGATCTGACAGCGCCTTGTCCAGACGCTGCCCGTGATGTTTACGATCGATTACTACCTCAAGATCCAATTGCAAGACTCCGGCGAACAGGCCCATTGCTCCTTGTGAGTGCACTCACAGCCGGCAGGGAAAGCTTGTCGCTTCAATTATCGGAGGTCTGTTTTGATCTCTCATTTGATGCCGCAGCCTGTTTGGTCTTTGCATCTGATTCACTCGTTTGCCCGGGCTTTTCGGCGGATGACACAACTGGTTTTGCGAGTTTGTCAGCCGGGGCAGGGGACTGTGCAGGCTTCCCCTCTACAGACTGTACGGGCTTGGCTTCAGACGTGCCGGTTAAATCATCTTTTCCGGTTTTGACCGGTTCCGTTGTTTGCTTTTCCCCGGAGGTCGGGCGAGGCCGTCGATTGCGATTCTGCTGACGGGGGCGTCTCCGCCTCGGTTGTTTTTTTGCCTGTGTGCTTTCAGCATTCTGTTTGTCGTCGTTTCCGGAGGCCGTTGATGTCTTTGCCTGCGCCGGAGTCTTCTCTCTGTTTTCTTGCGGACGCCGATCAGGCCGCGGTCGGCGAGGCCTGTTCGGACGATTGCCCTGTCGTCTGCGAGGTCTTGATGCATCCCGGGGCTTTTCCGGGGGTGTGGAAGGTTCCGGTTTAGCCTCTTTTCCACCTGATAGTGCACGCCATAACTTTTCCAGAAAATTGCCAACACCGGAGCGTTTTGGTTTATCCTGTATCTCGACCGAAGGTGGAATAGCCATGATCGGATCCCCCGGCTTCAGACGACGCCCGGCTTTTGCAGGTTTTCTGTATTTGCCAGTGTCTTCCAGAACCTCAACCCGTTGCTGATTGCCATCGAGCCATTGTCGCTCAATGCGATAATGAGGGATAACCAAGTCCTGTCTGATCTGTAAATTAATCTGGATATCATAGAGTGATTCGATGCGTGAGATATGTGAGCGTTTGTTGTTCATGAGGTATTCGCCGGTTTCGGCAGGCACCTGAACGGTAAGTACCGGTTTGTTCCCGGCTTCTGCATGATCCTCCATACGGGTGAGCATTTGCAGGGCCATTGACTCAGTTGTTCGCACACGGCCCCGTCCCTGACATCTTGGGCAAACCCCGGTAGTAGATTCCCGAACAGAGAGATGGAGGCGTTGCCTGGACATTTCGAGAAGGCCAAATCGCGAAATTCTGGCGAGCTGTATCCGTGCCTTATCCGGTTTGCAGAAGATTCGTAATTGTTCCTCAACCTGCTGCGAGTGTTTACGAGAAGCCATATCAATGAAGTCAATAACAATCAGGCCACCGATATCCCTGATTCGCAATTGCCTGACAATCTCTGCCGCTGCCTCAAGATTGGTGGCGAGGGCTGTATCATCGATATGCTTTTCAGCGGTAGATCTGGCTGAATTGACATCAATAGCGGTTAGTGCCTCTGTCGTGTCAATGACGATGGAGCCACCGGACGGAAGACGGATTTGCCTCTCATGGATTTCTTCGCACTGATCTTCGATACCGTGGTGACGGAACAGAGGTTTTTTACCCCTGTACAATTTGACACGTTTTTCCTTTCCGGGAAGAACGGCATGCACAAATTGTTTAGTGCGTTGGTAAAGCCCATGGTTGTCAACCCAAATCTCACTGGTATCGGTTGTGAAGTGATCACGGATAGCTCGGGAAGCAATGTCGCCGTCAAGATAGATTAATGATGGTGCGGGTGATTTTTCCGCCTTGGTCACAATTTCATCCCAAAGTCCACGCAGGAAGGCGAAATCACGTTCCAGGGCTTCCAGAGTTTGATCCTTCCCGGCTGTTCTTATAATAAGTCCCATATTGTCAGGAACCTGTAATTTTAACAGGATCTGCTTCATTGCTCGTCGATCTTTTTCGTTTAATTTTCGGGATATGCCACCCCGGGGATCATTTGGGTTAAGAACCAGATAGCGTCCGGCCAGTGAAATGTGCGTAGTTAATGCAGCGCCCTTGTTACCCCGCTCCTCTTTGACAACCTGAACCAGTACGGATTGTTTTCGCTCTACGACATCCTGGATATTAATCCTGCGTGTATCAGTCTGTCCCGTTGCATCCTTTTTTCGATAATCGGAGTGAATTTCATTTAATGGTAGAAAGCCCTGTCTGCCGGAGCCGTACTCCACAAAAGCAGCCTGCAAACTGGCCTCAACCTTGGTGATAGCGCCCTTGTAAATGTTGTTTTTGTTCTGGATTTTTTGTGCCGATTCAATGTCCAGCTCTTGTAATTTGCCGTTCTCAATAATTGCAACCCGGCTTTCCTCTTCGTGCAAGGCATTGATTAACATTACTTTTCTTTCCACGCTGCACCCTACCCACCGTCGGTACGTTCACTGTTTCCTGGTTACAGCGCGCACGCATGCCTCACTCAAATCAAGGGAGGCACATCAACTTTCCTGCCGATTCTCGAAGAACATAATGATGCGCGAGATCGGTGTGAACTTACAAACGGAACAATTTTATTTTTGCTCAACACAGCCGTGGTTATCTTGATAGTCTGTTGCCCTCGATAGTCTGTTATCAGGACAACATCACAAACAGAGCCTGTTCTGGCCCGTCTCCGGTTTAATGATTATATCATCCCGGATTGTATCATTCCAAGACTGCGGAACTAACTGTTGGCAAACAGACTATCGAAAGGAGAGCCCAATTGGCAAGTTTGGATATAGATGTCAGTCGTATACATATTGATGAAGCCGAAGCAGGAAGTCGTCTGGATCGTGCTCTTCTCAGGCATGTTGGCCAGGAAAAGCGTCAGCTTATTATGCGTCTTATCCGGCGAGGTAACGTACGCGTTAACGGTAAGCGGGCAAAAGTTGATCAGCGCTTGCATGTGGGAGATAGTATTTTTTTGCCGGCCAGCCTTCGTGTCGGCAAAGAACCTGATGCTAAGCGGGCGAAAGGAAAAAGAGCCAGCCTGGCTAATGTGCGAGTCTTGTTTGAGGATGATCATATACTTATTCTCTACAAGCCTGCCGGTGTAGTTGTACATTCCGGGAGTGGTTATCGTGCTGGCATAATTGAGCAATTACGTGAGGTCAGAAAGTTACCGGAACTCCGGCTGGTGCATCGTCTTGACCGTGATACCAGCGGTTGCCTGCTTCTGGCCAAAACTCTGCCGGCATTACGAATCCTGGCCGAAGACTTTCGCAGCGGCAGAATGCATAAAACCTATCTGGCCTGGGTGACCGGGCACATGATTCCAACCGCTGGGCGAATGCAATCGTTCCTGCGTAAAGGTGTTACGATGGGGGGTGAACGTATGGTTGTGCATGATGAATCAGGCCAGAAAGCGGTAACCGATTACCAGGTAATCCAGCATGTCCTTTGTCAGGATACTGAATTTTCCTTTCTGGCGCTTATGCCGCTAAGTGGCAGGACACATCAGTTGCGGGTGCAGCTGCAGCATGAGAACCATGCCATTTTCGGGGATCACAAATATGCACCCAAATCGTCAAGAGATTTATTCCGCCGCATAGGAGGTAAAGGTATGGCTTTGCATGCCTGGAGATTGCGGTTTGTTCATCCGGTCACACATCGAAGCCTGGAGTTATGTGCCCCCATACCGAAATGGTGGGCTTCATGTTTCAATATCAGGGGTTCATAACTACTAAG
>CAYLYU010000090.1:0-1674 GCA_964387725.1 uncultured Zetaproteobacteria bacterium
GGGACGCTTTCCTTTGATTGATTGATCGCCATTTCTATCTTGCAGAAAGCGGATATTACAATCTTGGACTAACACTAACGATATATAGCCTTGCTGCTGTGGTAATATAAAATTACGCTTCCGGCCAAATTTAGAGAAGCCTGCATTATTTGTGAATAGCACCTGGCCAGTGGAGGATATGATGAAAATTCTCAGGAGAATCGGATGGTTGTTTCCCGTGTTTGTGCTGCTCGGGTACAACCCACATGCTTATGCAGCTGATTTAGCGATTGGTGCGAAAGTGGGAACGCTGGGTTTTGGTGTGGAGGCTGTAACAAATGTTGTGCCGATGCTTGTTAACTTGCGTTTGCAGGGGAATATTTTTAATTACGATACCACGATTACGGATACCAATGTAACTTACGACGGGCAATTAAAGCTGGGTTCGGTAGGTTTATTAGGCGATGTCTATCCCTTTGCCTCAAAATTTCGCATTACGGCTGGTCTCTATTACAACGGCAATAAGTTAGACCTGAACTCTCAGCAAACAGGGGTTGTTGTCATTGGCGGGAACGCATATTTAAATCCCGGCATCACTACTACGGTGGATTTTAATCAGGTTGCTCCGTATGTCGGCATTGGTTGGGGAGATGCCATATCCAGTGGTAGCCCGATTGGATTTAATTTTGAATTGGGAGCACTGTATCAGGGATCACCCAATACCTCTATTATTGCGCCCGGTGTTGCTCCGGCCGATCTTGCAATAGAGCAGCAGCGACTGGATGATGCCTTGAATAATTTTTCCTGGTACCCGGTTATTGCGGTTGGTGTTAGCTGGAGATTTTAGCTCTGTTCGGCAAGGGTTCACGAAAGAAAAAAAGCCCGTATTCGTGACAGTGCAGGGATTGGCCTGTACTCTTTCCCGTAGATAAATCAAATTGCGAGAGTGGCGGAACTGGTAGACGCGCAGGATTTAGGATCCTGTACCCTTGGTGTGGGGGTTCGACTCCCCCCTCTCGCACCATGAGCGAACGCCGGCATTCATTTTATGGAGAAACTACATGATTCACACAGAAGTAAAGGCCCTTGGAGCACATGAACATGCAGTACACGTACGTGTGCCGCAGGAAGATTTTGACCAGGTCTATTCTCTTCAACTGGATAAACTGCTAAGCCAGGTGAAGCTGCCGGGATTTCGTCCCGGTAAAACACCCAAACATGTAATCAAGCAGCGCTTTTCAGGAAAGCTACACGAAGATACCGTCTCTGAACTGGTCCAGAACCATTATACCACAGCCATTGAGAAGAGCGCTCTTGCACCTGCAATCCAGCCGGAATTAGTGATGCCGGATGAGCAGCCCGAGTCCGGTTTTGAATTTATTCTAAAGGTTGTAACCTGGCCCGAGGTAAAGCTGGAGAAAATTGGTAAACTTTCACTCAAGCAGACATCGGTCAAGGTGAATGAGAAAGATGTGCAAGACATGATTGAGCGAGTCATTGAAACAAAGGTTCGTTATGAATCGGATGACTTGCGTCAGGCTGAGATGGGTGATCAGTTACGCATTGACTTTATTGGTTTTCTGAACGATGAACCGTTTGAAGGTGGAAAAGGTGAAGATGCTGAACTGGTGTTGGGCCAGGGGCAGTTCATTCCCGACTTTGAACAGGGTCTGACAGGTGCAAAATCAGGTGATG
>CAYLYU010000090.1:1774-7173 GCA_964387725.1 uncultured Zetaproteobacteria bacterium
GCCTTGATTGCGGCGCATAAATTACAGCTTCCCGAGGCCTTGATTCTGCAGGATATGCAGACTTCCATAAAACGCATGGTTAAGTCCGCCCACGATCAGGGTCAGGAACCTGATCCCGGTATATTCAGGGATGAAAAATTTCAGGATGAAGTTCGGCGGCGCTCGGAAAGGAGTCTGAAGCTTTCCCTGCTGGTAGGTGCGATACGGGAAAAACACGACCTTGAGGTAAGTGATAAAGAGGAAAATGAAGAGATCGATCGCATGGCCGGGGAATATCCTGAGGATCAGAAAGATCAATTCAAGGGATGGGTTCGTGGGCAGAAGGAGCAGATCAGTGCACTACGTGATCGGTTGCTTGAGAAAAAAAGTGTTGATTTCATCTTTTCCCAGGCCAAGGTAAAACAGGTGAGCATAGGCCTCGGCGAGTGGCAGGCCAAACAGAACGAAGCCAGGGAGTCTGTATGAATTTAGTACCCGTCGTTGTCGAACATACATCAAGGGGAGAACGCTCTTACGATATTTATTCACGGTTACTGAAGGAGCGAATTATCTTTCTGGTCGGGACAATAGATGACACGGTTGCCAATACTGTTATTGCCCAGATGCTGTTTCTGGAGTCGGAGGCTCCGGATAAGGATATTTTTCTTTATATCAACTCTCCAGGTGGAATCGTTACATCAGGCTTGGCGATTTTTGATACCATGCAATACATCCGAAGTGATGTGGCTACGCTTTGTCTGGGTCAGGCGGCAAGCATGGGAGCACATTTACTTGCAGCAGGCACGTCAGGCAAGCGCTTTGCCCTGCCAAATGCACGAATCATGATTCACCAGCCACTGGGAGGATTTCAGGGGCAGGCAAGTGATATCGAGATCCATGCACGTGAAATTATCAAGCTGAAGGATCGCATGAATGCGATGCTGGCCGAGCATACGGGTCAGCCTGTTGAGAAGATAAGCGAGGACGTTGAACGTGACTTTTTCTTGACGTCTGAAGAGGCCATGGATTACGGTTTGATTGATCGGGTATTGACAAGGCGGTCAGAGGTTGCCGCTTTGGATGGTTCCAGCGGTGGAGGTAAGGATGGCGACGAAAAATAAAGGTAATGATAGTACCCTGTATTGCTCGTTCTGTGGCAAATCCCAGCATGATGTCAAAAAGCTTATTGCGGGGCCGACCGTTTTTATCTGCGATGAATGCATCGAGCTTTGTAATGAAATTATTCAGGAAGAACTCGGGGATGATAAATCTCCGGTTGACCGTGAAAAGGGAAACCCGCGCCCGGCCGAGATAAAGGCATTTCTTGATGATTATGTCATCGGGCAGGAGAAGCCCAAACGTGTGCTTTCGGTGGCGGTATATAATCATTACAAGCGCATTGAACACAATAAAGCATCGGATGTGGAAATTGCCAAAAGCAATGTTTTGCTGCTTGGCCCCACCGGGTGCGGTAAAACCTTGCTGGCACAGACCCTGGCGCGAGTTTTCGATGTACCCTTTACGATGGCTGACGCGACAACGCTGACCGAAGCCGGCTACGTGGGCGAGGATGTCGAAAATATTATTTTAAAACTATTGCAGGCCTCCGATTACGATGTTGAGAAGGCCCAGCGTGGCATTGTCTACATCGATGAAGTCGATAAACTGTCAAGAAAGTCTGACAGTCCGTCGATTACCCGTGACGTGTCCGGTGAAGGTGTTCAGCAGGCATTGCTGAAGCTTATTGAGGGCACAATAGCATCCGTACCCCCTCAGGGTGGCCGTAAGCATCCACAACAGGAGTTTTTACAGGTTGATACATCAAATATCCTGTTTATTCTTGGTGGCGCTTTTTCAGGTCTTGAGAAAATTGTTGAGGCTAAAAGCAAGCAGAGAAGCATCGGTTTTGGTGCCAAGGTACAGACGGACAGGGAACGTGATATCGGCGAACTTCTCCGTCAGGTTGAACCTGAAGACCTGATTCGATACGGACTTATCCCCGAGCTTGTTGGCCGGATGCCAGTGATAGCTGCCCTGGATGAACTTGGAAAGAATTCCTTGCTGAAAATACTTACCCAGCCTAAAAATGCGCTTGTGAAACAATATAAAGCGCTGCTTCAGTATGAGGGCGTCGAGCTTGAAATTACCGAGGATGCCATTGCGGCGGTCGCCGACAAGGCTATCGAACGCAAAACAGGTGCTCGCGGTTTGCGCGCTATCCTGGAGTCGGTCATGCTGGATGTGATGTATGACATCCCTTCTCTGGGCAATGTAAAGAGCTGCATTGTCAAGGCTGAAACGGTCCGTGGCGAAACCAAACCTATGTTACTTTTTGAGGACGATGCTGCCCTGGTCGAAGCTGGGTCCTGACCTTTTTCACCATGAGAAATAGCTATGCTGCGCTGTTTCTCCACGATCTTGTGAATAATTATAACTCACTGAAAGAACACGCTATCATTGCGTAATCAAATTAGTCCGAATTGGGGAAATAATGAATCAAGCTGATAATCAACAGGAAATGTTGCCGATACTTCCACTGCGCGACATCGTTGTGTTTCCTCATATGATAGTGCCTCTGTTCGTCGGGCGGGAAAAGTCTGTGAAGGCACTTGATGAAGTGATGCAGACAGGCAGGCAGATTATTCTCTTAACTCAAAGGGACCCCTCCTGTGATGACCCTGGGCAGAATGATCTTTACGGCGTCGGGACAATTGGCAATGTTCTACAGCTTCTGAAACTACCGGATGGCACGATTAAGGTTTTGGTGGAAGGTTGTGCCCGTTTGCAGACAACAGAGATTCAGCAGCTAAATGACTGCCTCTGGGCAGCTTATGAAATACTGCCTGAAGAAGCTGAGAATGAGCGTGAAATCGCTGCGGTGGCCAGAAACGTACTGAAGCAGTTTGATGCCTACGTCAAACTGAATCGCAAGATACCACAGGAAGTACTGGCGGCTGTCAGTTCCGTAGAAGATATGAGTAAGCTTGCCGATACCATTGCCTCACATCTGGATCTGAAAATCGAGAATAAACAGATGCTGCTTGGTGTTTCAGGGGTTATCGGGCGTCTTGAACAATTATATGGCCTGATGGAAGAAGAGATGGAGCTGCTCCAGGTCGAAAAGAGAATTCGCGGGCGTGTAAAAAAACAGATGGAAAAAAGCCAACGTGAGTACTATCTGGGCGAACAGATGAAGGCAATTCAGAAAGAACTGGGGGAAGAAGAGGAGCGGACAGAGCTGGAAGATCTTGAGGCAACAGTCAAAGCTGCCGGCATGTCGTCTGAAGCATTGGCTAAAGCCGAGTCTGAACTCAAGAAGTTGAAAATGATGCCGCCAATGAGTTCTGAAGCTACAGTTGTACGGAATTACATTGACTGGCTGGTTTCAATTCCATGGAAGAAAAGGACAAGGATGCGTCGCGATCTGGCTGAGGCGGCAGAGGTTCTGGATGCTGATCATTACGGCTTGAAAAAGGTGAAAGAACGGATCGTTGAATACCTGGCAGTACTTCACCTGGTTCGGAAGATGAAAGGTCCAATCCTTTGTTTTGTTGGCCCCCCTGGAGTGGGGAAAACGTCGCTGGGTAAATCGATTGCCAGGGCTACTAATCGCAAGTTTATACGCATGAGTTTAGGGGGTGTCAGGGACGAGGCTGAAATCCGTGGGCATAGACGCACTTATATTGGCTCCCTTCCCGGCAAGGTTATTCAATCGATGAAAAAAGCAGGTGCGAAAAACCCGTTATTCCTACTTGATGAAATTGACAAGATGGGAGCGGATTTTCGTGGAGATCCTTCGTCAGCTTTGCTGGAGGTGCTCGATCCCGAACAAAACCATGCTTTTAATGATCATTATCTTGAAGTTGATTACGATTTGTCGGAGGTTATGTTTATCACCACGGCAAATTCACTGAACATCCCTTCAGCGTTACTTGATCGAATGGAGTTGATTCGTATTCATGGTTATACAGAGGATGAGAAGCTTGTGATTGCCAGAGAGCATTTGTTGCCGGAAAAATTTCTGTCACATGGTTTGACTGAAAAGAAGCTTAAAATAGGCAAACCAGCTATTCTGGATATTATCCGTTATTACACACGAGAGGCCGGGGTCAGAAATCTGGACCGTGAGTTGGCCAAGATTTGCCGGAAGGCTGCCAAGGAGGTCGTGTTATCTGGCAAGAAAAGCAAGCTTGTATCTGTACAGGCAAAAGATCTGGAACGGTATCTCGGCGTACGGCCCCATCGTTTCGGTCTGGCTGAAAATGAAGATCAGGTGGGTGTTGTAACTGGTCTGGCCTGGACGGAGGTTGGTGGTGAATTGCTGCAAATTGAGACTGCACTTATGCCTGGGAAGGGGAAGTTAACGATTACCGGACAGATTGGACAGGTCATGCAGGAATCGGTTCAGGCAGCTCTGACCTACGTTCGATCGCGAGCCGATTTGTTAGGCCTGAAGCAGGATTTTCATCAAAAGATCGACCTTCATGTGCATGTTCCCGAGGGTTCTATCCCCAAGGACGGGCCTTCTGCCGGTTTGGCCATGGCTACTTCCATTGCATCAGCCTTAACCGGCATAGCTGTGAAACGTGACATTTGCATGACCGGGGAAATTACACTTCGTGGCAAAGCCTTGCCCATTGGTGGCCTGAAGGAGAAACTCCTTGCTGCACGCCGTGGTGGTCTGGCTGCAGTGCTCATCCCTGAGGATAATGCCAAGGATTTGAAAGAGATCCCCGACAATGTTCTCAAAGGACTTCAAATTCATACAGTGTCTGATATGGACGATGTGCTTGAGCATGCTTTGTGCCACGTTCCTTCCGGTCTGCGGGCTACACCGGGAGTGGTTTCTCAGGTGATTGCCGATATTCGTTGTAACAAGGATGGCATAAGGGCCCATTAACAAAAAAATCGGTTGACATAGTATGGGGTAAAACGCTTATATTCCGGCATCCTAATAACCTAGCAAGGGAGGAAGTAATTGAATAAATCTGAATTAGTAGATCATGTGGCCGCAACTGCCGGCTTGACAAAGGCCGATGCTGCAAGTGCAGTGGAAGCAGTTATTGGTGGAATCACGGGCACTTTGGGAAGTGGTGGTAGCGTTAGCCTGGTAGGCTTTGGTACCTTTTCGGTAAGCCAGCGTGCTGCCCGTACTGCTCGCAATCCACGTACCGGTGAAACCATCAACGTTGGTCCGTCGCAGGCACCGAAGTTCAAGGCTGGCAAGGCACTGAAAGACGCTGTAAAAAATTAATTTCTGATCGGGCGGGTTGGGTTAACCGCCCGCAAGGGCGAATAGCTCAGCTGGGAGAGCAACGGTCTTACACACCGTAGGTCACAGGTTCGATCCCTGTTTCGCCCACCATATGGAGTGGTAGTTCAGTTGGTTAGAATGCCGGCCTGTCACGCCGGAGGTCGCG
>CAYLYU010000091.1:0-7169 GCA_964387725.1 uncultured Zetaproteobacteria bacterium
ATCTTTATTGACGCAGCCAAACGCGCCTCAGCCCGGCACATCTGTGCGGTTATGCCTTATTTCGGATACGCCAGGCAAGACAGGAAAACTGCTGGCAGAACGCCGATTTCAGCCAAGCTTGTTGCTGACCTGTTGACCATGGCCGGAGCTACCCGCATTTTGACTATGGATCTGCATGCAGGTCAAATTCAGGGGTTTTTCAATATTCCTGTAGATCATATTTATGCAACACCCGTATTTCTGGAAGATATTCGCAAACAACCGCTGGAAAATACAGTGATTGTGTCTCCGGACGTTGGCGGCGTTGTGCGTGCGCGCGAGTTAGCCAAGCGTTTGCATGTACCAATGGCCATTGTGGACAAACGCCGCCCGGCACCAAACGAAGCCAAAGTAATGAACATTATTGGTGAGATTGAAGGTATGCACTGTATTTTGGTGGATGATATGGTTGATACTGCAGGTACGTTGTGTAGTGCTGTAGATGCCTTACTGGAACGTGGCGCCAGCAAAGTTTCGGCTTATGCTACACATGGTGTACTCTCTGGTTCAGCTGCCGAGAACCTGGCAAATTCCAGGTTGAGTGAACTGGTGGTTACCAATACGATCACCTTGCCAGAAAAGATTACCACGACTGGAAAGGTTCGCATTCTTTCCGTTGCCGGGCTTGTTGGCGAAGCGATTAATCGTATTTACTCAGAACGTTCAGTCAGCAGCTTGTTTAATTAGGAAAGGCGTTGCATCATTGCGCGCCCAAAAAACGGGGCGTCTGGCGTATAATATCGAATGGCAAGTGTGTGATGTCTGAGCATTGCACTCTTTTGATTTTAGGAGGAAATGATGAGCAGCTATACCCTGGAAGCCGAGGTTAGAGAACAGAAAGGCAAAGGCAACGCACGCCGTTTGCGCCGTGACGGGAAATTACCCGGCATCTTGTATGGGGGCAGCAAACCCGAAGTGTCGCTGAGCATAGATTCCCTTACACTTTCCAAGCTGGTTGATGATGCGGGATTCCACACCTCCTTGCTGGAACTGAAGATTAAAGGTTCATCCGGAAAGAACACCGCCCTGGTGAAAGATATACAGTGGGACCCGCTTACAGACAATCCCGTACACATCGA
Organism: uncultured Zetaproteobacteria bacterium; assembly: GCA_964387725.1. GTDB lineage: Bacteria > Pseudomonadota > Zetaproteobacteria > Mariprofundales > Mariprofundaceae > CAYLYU01. The sequence goes on from CAYLYU010000091.1 coordinate 1,119, forward strand.
TTTTCACCGGGTCTCATCCAAGGATACCGTACATATTGAAGTTCCTGTTGTTACCATCGGCGATGAAAAATGTCCGGGCGCTATAAAAGGCGGATTTTTTGATAGCATTCGGCATAGCCTTGAAGTGGTTTGCCGGGCTGATCTTATTCCTGACAGTATCGAAATTGACTGCTCCAGGATGGATATTGGCGATGTTGTCCATGTGGAGGATATCTCTCTGCCTGATGGAGTTGAGGTTCCCCACGACACCAACTTCACTGTGTTAACCATTTTGGCACCGACTGTTGCGGAAGAGGAGGAAACAGAGGAAGAGGAGGAAACAGAGGAAGAGGTTGCTGAATAGAGCACTAAGCCCTGACTCTTTTGGTAGCCAAGCCTTTTGCAATTCAAAAGCAGGCGTGACCCAAATCGTTCAGGAATAGTCAGGGGTGAGCCTCTTTGCAGTTGATCATCGGCCTGGGAAATCCGGGTAAGCAGTATCAGGATCACCGACATAACGTCGGCTACCGCTTTCTTGATTTGCTTGCTGGCCATCTGGGGCTCGACTTTTCCACAAACTCACGCTTTTGTGCAGACGTTGCCAGCTGGCGTAGTGGTGATTCAAAGGTTCTACTGGCAAAACCCCTGACATATATGAACATGAGTGGCAAATCAGTTGCTGCACTGAGTAATTTTTATCGTGTCTCCACGCATGACATCTTCGTCATATACGATGATCTGGATCTGCCGGGGATGAAACTTCGTATCAAACGTGGTGGCGGGCATGGCGGTCACAACGGGGTCAAATCATTAAATCAACATCTAGCCGACCCGGAGTATGTACGCATTAAAATTGGAATCGGCAGGCCAGAACAGGGTGATGTCACATCATGGGTTCTCGGCCATCAAACTCCGGCTGAGAGGGCTTCGGAAGACAAGGTCTTTTCCTGTCTGCTTCAAAACCTGTCTTCAATTCTGGCAGGGGATTTATCCATGGCCGCAAATAAAATCCATTTATGCCTCCGTGGAGGAAAAACATCCGAGGCCCGGAAACCTGAAGGGGAAAGCTGATGGCGCTGGCTATTGGTATTGTCGGCCTGCCAAACGTAGGCAAATCCACCCTGTTTAATGCCCTTGCAGGAGGTGGTGCTGAAGCATCCAACTACCCCTTTTGCACGATTGACCCAAATGTCGGGGTTGTGCCCATCCCTGACCCGCGTCTGGATCGCCTGACCGAGATCGTGCAACCACAACGTGTACAACATGCAACTGTAGAGTTTGTGGATATAGCTGGACTTGTTGCCGGAGCTTCCAAAGGTGAAGGGCTGGGAAATAAATTCCTCGCAAATATCCGTGAATGTGCTGCCATAGCCCATGTTGTCAGGTGTTTCGATGATGAAAACATCACCCATGTATCCAGTCAGGTGGATCCTTTATCCGACATTGAAGTCATTGATACTGAACTCATGCTCAAGGATATGAATACACTGGACAATGCGATAACCCGTGTGCAAAAACAGACCAAAACAGGTAACAAGAATATGCTTGCACAACTTGAATCGTTGAAGAAAGTTCAACAAGGTCTGGAAGACGGGCATCCTGTACGCCGTCAGAAGCTGGGTAGCGGCACGCTTACACACATTCGGGAACTATGCCTGCTTAGCGCCAAACCGGTATTGTATCTGGCCAATGTGGATGATACCTCACTACCCGGTGGCAACGCATATTCCGGCCGTGTATCCGAATGGGCATCGCAGGAGAATTCCCGGATGGCTATCGTTTCCGCCCAGATCGAATCGGAACTGGCTGAAATGGATGATGCCTCCAGAGTAGAATTTCTGGCAGACCTTGGCCTTTCCGAACCGGGGCTGAATACAGTGATCCGCGAGGCATATACACTGCTCAATCTCATTATCTATTTCACGGCTGGCGAGAAAGAAGTACGTGCCTGGATCATTCACCGTGGCGACACAGCACCAAAGGCGGCCGGTGTTATTCATACAGATTTTGAAAAAGGATTTATCCGTGCGGAAACGATTGCCTATGAAGACTTTGATCATTTTGGAGGTGAATCAAAGGCCAAAGAAGCTGGCAAGATTCGCCTGGAGGGTAAGGAATATATTGTTAAAGACGGCGATGTGATGCATTTCAGGTTTAACGTCTGATGAATTTGTTGATCAGTCGGCATGCGGTACAATCCATCCTTCATCATGCTCTGGTCAAACAATCATCTGTCTGCTGCGGTCTCTGCGCTGGAAACAATCATCAGATTAAACTTGCCTTACCTGTGAATGATATCTCAGGAAACCAAAATCAGGAATGCATTCTGGATGGGAAAGAATCCTTAACAATCCTTGAAAGCTGGAATAACCTCAATATGAACTGGTTAGGCGTTTATTACACACCGCCCCACCCTCACTCCCCACAGACTCAAAGCCTGTCGGACATCCTTGGGGATCTTCTCCGGGAACGTCCCGGCATCCAAGACAGACTACAAAACCTCTGGCATCTGATAATCGGCCTGGATACCAGGGGCAGACTGGAAATTCGCGCTTTTTTTCAACAAACGGAGGGCTTGTTTGAACTACCTGTAGCAATGCTTGAAGATCATCAGGCTATATCATCCTAAAAAAAGCCGGCACAACCATCACGACGTGTCATGAATAAAGCAGACTACTATTGTCAACGTGAAAATGATAAAACGTTCCAATATATTAGATGGTGAATTGACCACACCCTCTTCTTTACTGGTGCATTATCCGGGTTATAGCTAGTTTTCGCCTATGCGTGTTTGTATTGTTGGCCTGAACCACCGCACAACTCCGGTTGAAATTCGGGAATGTTTGGCCGTAAGTGATCAGGAGGTTGAGACCATCCTGCAATCTATGGTTGGTCATCATGCGATTCGTGAAGCCTCCCTGTTATCTACCTGCAACCGGGTTGAATTCACTCTGGTTACCCACGATCCCGATGCCGCCATTGCATCGGTGTACGAGTGGTTTGCCTTAAAGGCCGGACTAAACATTGAAGATATCAACAGATATTTATACTCCCTTACTACCGATGAGGCCATTCAGCATCTGTTCTCGGTAGCATCGGGTCTGGATTCTCTTGTTTTGGGAGAACCCCAAATTCTTGGTCAGGTAAAATCCTCCTATGAACTGGCTCTGGCCGCCGATACAGCAGGACACATCCTGCATCGCCTGTACCAGGCTACCTTTGCAGCAGCCAAGCGGGTTCGAAGCGACACTGGCATTGGTCGTCAGGCGGTTAACATCTCGGCCTGTGCTGTAGAGCTCGCCAAGCGTATTTTCGGTGAATTAAGCAGCAAAACTGTCTTGTTGATCGGCGCAGGCGAAATGGCTGAACTGGCAGCGCGTCACTTTCGTTCAAATGGTGTCAAAGATGTGCTGGTAGCCAACCGCTCGGCGGAGCGCGCCACTATGCTCGCTCGTCAGTTTAACGGTCATGCCCTGAGTCTGGATCAACTGGGTGACTACCTGGACTCGGCAGATATTGTTTTAACCAGTACAGGAGCAAGTACCCATATTCTCTTGCCCGGGCCAGTCACTACCGCTATTGCTAAACGTTCCGGCAAGCCGGTTTTTATGGTGGATATAGCCGTGCCCCGGGACATTGATCCCCGGGTGGGAGAACTTGAAGGTGTGTATCTTTACGACATTGATGACCTTCAGCAGGTAGTCGATGTAAACCTCGAGGGCAGAAAAAAAGAGGCCGAGATTGGTCAGTCTTTATTGGAGGAAGATACAAAACAGTTTCTTGTCTGGCTAAAAGCACTGGAAACGCTGCCCCTGATTCGGAGCATTCAGGAACGGATGGAAGTGATTCGAAATGAAGAACTTGTAAAAGGCTTGCGTTATATGAAGGGCTTTGATGATGAACAAAGGCAAGCAGTTGAACGTTTCTCCCGCGCCCTGATGAAAAGGTTTGCGCACCCGACACTGAAAACCCTGAAAACACTTCCCGAAGATATGGAAGGTGATTTATTGATGGGGGCTGCACGCTACCTCTTCGACCTCGATGCAGAACCCGCCCGGGATCCTCGGGAGCATAATGAAGATTCAACTGGATAGGATTCTTGCTCGCAGTCAGGAGCTAACCCAAATACTTGCCGACCCCGCCACGGCCACAAATCAGAAAATATTTATGTCCCTGAGTAGAGAATATGCCGAGATTGATCCTATCGCTACAGTGGTGGAAGAACTAAAAGAAATTCAACAACAGTTACAGGATAACCGTGACCTTGTCGAAGATGCTGAATGTGATGCCGAGTTAAAAGAAATAGCCGAAGAAGAGCTGTCGGAACTTGCTGAGGAAGAACAGGCAATGGAACAGAAGTTGCGTCTGATGCTTCTCCCCAAAGACCCGAATGATGTGCGTAATGTTATCCTTGAGGTTCGGGCCGGCACAGGTGGTGAAGAAGCGGCCCTGTTCGCTGCTGACCTCTTCAGGATGTACGAGCGCTATGCTGAAAGCAATGCTTACAAAGTAGAGGTTCTTTCCAGTAACAGAACCGGCATACATGGTTACAAGGAAATTATTGCCCAGATCAGTGGTAACGGAGCCTTTTCAAAATTTAAATTCGAGTCCGGCGTACACAGGGTGCAGCGTGTTCCATTAACCGAAACTCAGGGCCGGGTTCATACATCGGCATGTACGGTGGCAATCCTGCCAGAGGCTGATGAAGTGGATGTCAACCTTAACCCGGATGATTTGAGAATTGATGTGTTTCGCGCTTCCGGACCCGGCGGTCAGAGTGTCAATACAACAGACTCAGCCATTCGCATCACGCATATTCCCAGCGGCATCGTTGTTACCTGCCAGGATGAAAAAAGCCAGCACAAAAACAAGGCGAAGGGACTGAAGGTGTTACAGGCGCGTCTTTATGATGCTGCCCAGTGTCAGGCCCATGAGGAAAGAGCTGAGATCAGACGGGGCATGGTCGGCAGTGGCGACCGCTCTGAAAGGATCCGAACCTATAACTTTCCACAGGGAAGAATTACTGATCATAGAATTAATCTCAGCCTGTATAAGCTTGAAGAAATCCTGTCCGGGAAAATGGATGAACTGATTGAACCGCTGCTCACCCATCATCAGGCTGAGTTACTGGCGGCAGAAAACGTTTGACCCTGAAGCGCATCCTTCTTCAAGCAACAAATGAATTAAAAACTGCCGGCTGCGCAACCCCGAGACTCGATGCTGAAGTTTTGCTGATGCATGTCTGCAATTTAAGTCAATCCCGCCTGATCACATGTTCAGATAACAAGCTTTCAACTGAACAAATATCGCGTTATCACAAGCTGATTGAACGACGCCGGAAAAGAGAACCGGTAGCATACATTCTCGGAGAGAAGGAATTTTGGTCACTTTCTTTTTCTGTTAATTCGGATGTGCTTATCCCCAGACCCGAAACAGAACACCTGATCGAAGCCACGCTTGCCAATTTCAGTGACAAAGAAGGAAAATTTCGGTTTTGCGATCTGGGAACAGGGTCAGGCTGCATTGCCATAAGCCTGGCATGTGAATATCCACACGCCCTCGTTACCGCTACAGATATTTCCTCCAGGGCCCTGAAGGTCGCCAGGGAAAATGCGATGCGGCACGGGGTACTCGAAAAAATCCACTTCCGGCAAGGTGATATGTTGGCTGTTATGAAAAATGGGGATGAATGCTTTGATGCCATTCTCACCAACCCACCTTATGTAAGCATTGATGAATATCTCAAGCTGGAAGAAGAACTTTATTTTGAACCGAGGCTGGCGCTAACTGATGAGGAAGAAGGTTTGAAATATCTCAATACACTGTTAAATCAAGCTCCGAACTGGCTCAAGTCCGGGGGAATTCTGATCATGGAAAGCGGAGTATCAGGCCTGCCTGAAGCGGGGGCAAAATGGTCAACAGTGGAAGAAATCAAAGACCTTGCCGGCTTGCTTCGAGGAGGCATCTTCCACCGTAACTGAATAATCCTAGAAACCTCAGCTGGAAGCACCCACATGGCACAAGCTCTTGATTCGCTTTGCTAAACGGAAAAAACGCTTATCACCAGTGAGG
>CAYLYU010000092.1:0-5706 GCA_964387725.1 uncultured Zetaproteobacteria bacterium
TCGCTTGTTTTGATCGCAGTATCGCGAATCATGGTTTGTTCAGCGGCTCCCTAAGCTGGCCGCATGCCGCCAGAATATCTTCACCTCTACTCTCACGAACGACTACAACAAAGCCGGCATCGGATAAAATAGAGCGGAAGGTAGATATCCTTTCTTCATCCGGCTGAAGGTAAGGTATATTTTTTGATTCATTGAGAGGCAATAGATTTACCGTACACGGCAGTCCCTGAAGTAATATGGCCAAACGCTGTGCATCTTCATTACTGTCGTTGATTCCAGCCAGCATGGCATACTCGATCAACAGGCGTTTGCCGGTTTTTTTGCTGAAGTCGCGACTGGCGCGCATAAGGGTTTTGATAGGGTAGCGCCGGTTGACTGGCATAATTTTATCGCGTATCTCATCCGTTGTGGCGTGAAGTGAAATAGCAAGGTTGCAGGGGAGTTTTTCCTCAATCATTCTATAGATTCCAGGGACGAGTCCCGCCGTGGAAACGGTAACCCGCCCTGGTGAGAAGGCCATGCCAAGAGGGTCTGTGACGATACGTACAAAGCGGGAAACCGCGTCAAAGTTATGAAGTGGCTCTCCCATCCCCATCAGTACCAGATTCCTTATTTCATCTCTTGTCTGGTTCTGTGCCATGTGAATCTGGGCAATCATTTCTACAGCCCTGACATTTCGTTTTAATCCGTTGATCGAAGTGAGGCAGAAGTGGCAGCCGAGAGCGCAGCCGACCTGGGTGGAAATGCACAGGGTAAGTCTTCCTGAAGCAGGAATCAGTACGGTTTCGATCAGATCCCCATCCATTATTCTCAGCAGGAGCTTTTGGGTACCATCTTGTGATCGTTGTTTATCCAGCAGGGTAGCTGTCATGGTATTCTGATGCTTTTGCAAATGTGTATGCAGAGATTTTGGCAGGTCAGGAATAAACGCAAGATCAGAGATACGGTGACGGTGAATATAGGAAAACAATTGCCTGGCATGCACAGGTTTGTTCATTGTTTGTCTGCATAATTCCTGAAGATCCTCACGGGTTTTGCCCGCAAGAAACGGGTTAAGGGTGATGGATTTTCCGGTTTGAATCATTTGAGAATTCAGGTGCGGATGAATCCGCACCTGTGATCTTCTAGACTAGGAGATGCCCCATTTAGTCTTGTTTTGCTCCACTTCTTCTGCGCTGGGGGGCTCATGTTCCGCAGCTTCAGCCAGCTTGAACGCATCGCGATCGGAATCACTCTTTTCATTCAGGTCAATATCGTCAGAAAAAGATTCAGGAACATCTTCTTCCGGATAAATCGCCTCCCAGGGGCATTCCGGTTCGCAGACAGCGCAGTCAATACATTCTTCCGGAGAGATGTAAAGCTGATTGGGATTTTCATCGCTGATTTCATTGGGTTGATAAAAGCAGTCAACCGGGCAAACGCTAACACAGGCACTATCGACACAATCTCTGCAAAGTCTGGTTACAACAAAAGCCATGGCACACCCTCTTTATGAAATTTTATTCGACAAACACTATCATATTTTTTCCGGACTAAGCCAGAAACACTTTCTACCACGATTCGCCCTTTGCCAGAAGCTTCTCACCATTTTCGACAAGGGAATTAAGCATGGCAGATGCAGACATTCCAAGTCCTGGATGTACCCAGCCAGGTAACAGTTCACACATTGGCTGTAGCACAAAGATACGCTTGTGCATATGCGGGTGGGGGAGGGTGAGCTTGCCGGTATCAAGGATAATATGATCGTACATGATCAGATCCAGATCCAGTGTGCGTGGCCCCCAGCGTTCAGTACGGATGCGCCCGTGTCTGATCTCAATGCTCTGTAGGTTCCGGAGCAGATCAAGAGGAGCCAACTCTGTTTTCAGAAGTATCATGGCGTTGAGGTAGTCGGCTTGTTCCGGAGGGCCCAGCGGCGGGCTACAATAGAGCATCGAACTGCCTGACAGATGAGTTTCGGCAAACTTTTCTATATCGGTTCGTGCCCGTGTAAAGCAATCGCGAACATTACCAATATTTCCTCCCATGGCGACAAGCACTAGGCCCACGCTACAGATCCTCCCCGTCGCGGGTCTCCGGCACCATATAATTTGCCTCTGTCATCAATACTGATGGCATGCACTCCTCCGAAATAGACAGATTGTTTCGACCAGTCACGCAGTTCCCAGCCGATGCTTTGCAAAAAAGAGCGTTCGGCATCTGTCAGGGCATCGGGTTCACAGTCAAGGACACGATTCTCATTGTGGATACGTGGGGCGCAAACAGCAGTTTTTATATTCTTACCAGCCAGAATATGTCTGTAAAACACCTGCAGGATTGCCCCTCTAAGCCTGTTAGAACCGCCGCTGCCCAGAATCAGCGCTGGTTTTCCGTTGCGGACAAAGATAGTGGGCGCCATCATCGAAGAGAGTGTTTCTCCCGGTAAAAGTTTATGGAAGCCGCAGGGATTGATGTCTTCTTCACCCAGCATATTATTTAAATGAATGCCTGTTCCGGGAACGACGATACCGGAACCCTCCCCATTGCTTGTCGTTAATGATACCGCACTGCCATTTCGATCAACGACGCTGATATGGGATGTACTGCCATGGCGGTTTCCCGGTTCGCACTGACGATGTGCCCCAGATGAATGAAGCCTTTGTACGGCCTCTTTAATAGACTGATGGTAATTTTCCGGGGACAGGAACATTTTTGCGATTTCGTGTTCATGGATACGCTGGTCAAAGTTAAGGCTGCGGGAACAGCTTGCTGTCCGCAATGCCTCCACTAGTAAGGTCATCGGACTCGAAGTTGGCATCCTTTTTTGTAGTTCCTCAAAAATATGAAGGCTGAAAGCGATCAAACATCCACCGGAAGATGGTGGGGGATTCGTTAACAGGATGCCACCGGCAGCTTCCTGTTGCAGAGGGGAACGGATATGGACACGTTGACCGGACAGATCATTCAGGCGTAACAGGCCTCCGGGTGTGCAGGCCTTTGCTATGGCTTTAGCGACATCCCCGTGATACATCTCATCAATTCCGTCCAGTGCCAGTAATTCAAGTAAATGCGCCCAGTCGTTGTTGCGGAAGTTCTCACCATTCTTCAGTAAAGTGCTATTTGGGGCGTAGAGTGTACGGCAACCCTCTCCGGGCGTGAGAATAGGCTCAAGCAACTTAATGAACCCCGCCTGGAGTTGGTTGAGTATGACTCCCTGCCGGGCTGCGTTGATCGCCGGCTGCACGACTTCCAGCATGGGCATGCAGCCGTGTTTTTTTTGTACCTGAAATAACATGGCCATCAGCATGGGTGTTGCCACCGAGGCCTGACCGATATGAAAGGTTTGAACCGTATCTCCGAAATCCACGGGAATCTCCCGAAAATTCAGATGGTTTAATTGTTTGGAACGGTATTTCGGCATGCTGGCGAAACCATCATATAGTACCGACTTGCCGCATGGTTCCCGTAACAGAAGAAAGCCACCGCCTCCCGGGCCGGTTAGTACAGGCTCGGCAATAAAAGAGGTGCAGACAGCGGCAACGGCAGCGTCCACTGCATTGCCCCCGGCACGCAGCACTTCGGCACCGGCTTTTGCAGTTTCCTTATGTCCGGCAGCAACCATCCCGCCCTTATTCATGCGGGTCACTTGTTGATCATAAAACCTTTAAGGTTTAATTCCTTCAGAAGACGTGCTTTGCCTTTGTCTGCATCAGTACGGGATTGCCAGGGGCCAACCCAAACAGCATGCATGTCTCCGCCTTTGATAACAATGTCCACCTTCCATCCATTCTGCCTCAATTTTCCCGCCTGTGCCCTGGCTCTGGCCGGATCCTTGAAGGCAGCAACCTGGATATAAAAACCATGCCGGGGAGTTTTAGCGATGGGGGTCTGTTTGACGACAGGGGAAGGTTTTGCAACTTTTACAGGTTCAACGCTCGGGGTATCAATGTCCCTTGTTTGGAGTTCAGGTTCTTTTGAAATCTCTTTTTCTTCCGGGGGGAGAGGTTGAATCGGTCTCGGGGGCAGTTTGAATATTGTTGCCTGACCCACTTCAGGCTCGGCAGGGTCTGTTTCCTTAGATGGTTCAGGCCATATCAGGGCGGTGATAACAAAGGCGATACAGATTCCGGTCGTAATCAGAATCAGGCGATATTCAGATTTTTTTGCGATCCATACATTATTTACTGTCATTCCCGATTTATACCAGTCATTGTGCTTTAGCAGAAGCCTGTAGACAGATTATAAATTGATTGAGAGTATTTCCCAGTTCGGGATGAGCTTTATTTGACATCCATTATCGCTAGTCAAAGGGCAAGCAAGAGGAGAAATTTTATATGAGAAAAATTATAATGACGTCTTTAGCGCTTGTATTATGCGTAGGCTTTGTTGGGACCAGCCTGGCAGCTGATATGGGTCGCTTTTGCTGGCAAACCCCAAGCTTATTTATGCTTGATGTAGCGATTACCCAGCAAACTGCACCAGGTGCAGTTCAGCAACTTGGTTTTAGTGGCACGCTTTCCAATCCTGCTGGTGTTGTGATCGGATACGCTACCGGAAGCGGAGCACAGGATGTGGCAGCAGGAACAATAAATGCGGGTTTAATTATCCTTACGGATCCAGCAAGTGCTTTTGCAGCGGGGACTTCTTCAAGTGTCGCTGTATGCAGCTTCACTTTGCCGGCACTGGGTGGGGCCTGTTCAATATCTCCAAGCAATGGAGCAATTCCTGTTCCTGTTACACCTATAGCTTTTACTGCGGTAGCCTGCCCATAGATTTAACGGTTTAAGAGGGATGATGTGTCCCCATTTGACATCTTGTTGCTTTCAAGCAGCGAGATGGGGTTGATTCGTGCATTCATGTAGCGAACTCCCCAATGCAGGTGGGGGCCGGTAGCCCTGCCGGTCTGGCCGACGGCGCCGATGATATCTCCGGTTTTTAGCCACTGACCTTTGTTGACTTCAAGCTTTTGAAGGTGGGTGTAAACTGAAACCAGGCCATTGCCGTGGCCAATAGCAATGGCATTTCCATTCAGGAACATGGACTCGGCCAGAAGAACCTGACCTGAAAGCGGAGTCAGGATGGGTGTTCCTGCGGGCGCAGCAAGATCGACACCTGCATGAGGGGAACGTGGGTTGCCATTGACAAAACGGCGAGCCCCGAATCGGGTGGATATCCTTCCGGAAACCGGCATATGAAACAGACGAATTTCCGGGTTGGCGTTTACCTGCATCCTGTAAGTCTCTTTTAACGCTTCCTGATCGGCTTTGATACGAGCCAGAGCTTTGGTATCAAATTCTGCCATTTTCTTTTTTACCTCGATGTAGGAAGCGGGGAAGTCAACTTTTTGCACGACAAATTCAATTTTCTTTTGCCAGGTTTCTCCGCCGGCAAGCTTCCCTTTGACCATTAACGAATATGTTGCCGGTCGGGTTTCCATATCAATGCCGATCCAGGTTCGCATCATGCTATTGGCCTTCAGATGATGCGGCCATATTTTGCCGAAGGCCTGAACGGTAAGGCTTTTTGTCTGCAAGGGAATCGAGGTCTCAACCTTGAGAATGTTCCCTTGTTTAGTATGCAGGGCCTGGGCATGTGCCGCTTCTGTAAACAAGAATAGCGACAAACATGCAATGATGAAGAAAACGGATAATTTTCTCATGTTGATTACCCTGCTTCGATCGGTGCCGCTGATAGTATTTTTGCCCCCGCCTTGCCATCGTGAAAACG
>CAYLYU010000092.1:5806-7079 GCA_964387725.1 uncultured Zetaproteobacteria bacterium
TGCTTTCTTGAGGCCAGGGCGAGTACATTTTCCGCCAGTCTGTGTAAATGGCCGGATCCGGGTAGCCTTTGCCTCAGCGTGTCCCGATCCGGGCAGACAAGTTCGGCTGCATTGGACGGTGTGGCCGCCCGTATATCCGCAGCCAGATCCGCCAGTGTTGTATCCACTTCATGCCCGATACCTGTGATCATCGGGATATCGCAGTCAACGATCGCCTTCACCACTGTCTCTTCATTGAAACACCAGAGGTCTTCAATGCTGCCGCCGCCTCGAACAAGCAGAAGAACATCCGGTCTTTGCGCAAGAGGAAGAGATTGCAGACGTTCAATGCTGTGGACAATATCAACACCAGCCTGATTTCCCTGAACCCGACACGGGGCCAGCAGGAGATGCAGCCAGGCTGGCCGGGTCGCCAGAACCTTTTTGACATCTGCAAAGGCTGCTGCGGTTTGTGATGTCACGATGCCAATGCGGTGGGGATAGTACGGGACAGGCTTCTTGCGTTCGGTATTGAACCAGCCGCGTTCGGCAAAGATGCGTTTGCGGCGTTCGAATTCAGCTGCCAGCGCACCTTCACCGGCTGGCTGAAGCCCGGTTACGATCAGTTGGTAGCTGCCTCTGGGTGGATAGAGGCTGATATAACCGGAAAAGATATATTGCCGGGTTTCTTCCGGTTTGATGGAAAGGCGAAGATGAGCCGATCTCCAGATAACGGCTGCCAATGTGGCATTTGCATCCTTGATGGTAAAATACACGTGGCCTGAAGCATGTTTGTTCAGTCTTGACACTTCTCCCAGAACTTCAACATGGGAAAAATCCTGTTCCAGGATTTGTTTGATTCTGGCTGTGAGTTCAGTAACTGTAACGGGTTTCCCAGACATTATAGCTGATCACCACAATTAAAAAATATTCCAAGACTCACTGTAGTCCGACTAATCAAGACTGCACTCCCAAATTGTTCATTTTTGTTCACTGTGAATGCAATCATGCTTCATCGATCCTTCCGTATCAATCACGATCAAGTCCCAAGTCTGCTGTAAATTCATTTCCCATTAGGTTCGGTGTTCTCATTTGATACTCCGTACCTTCGAATCAGCCTGTTGAGGCTGGTTGGCCTTCCATTCAAAGTATTCCTGCATGTCGAAATACTTTCTTCCGGTACTCCATGTCTCATGCTGTTCGGCCAGCAGTGCGCCGATCAGGCGCATGGCTGATGCCTCATTGGGAAAGATTCGGATCACGCGCTCACGCCTGCGTATCTCCTCATTCAGCC
>CAYLYU010000093.1:0-7023 GCA_964387725.1 uncultured Zetaproteobacteria bacterium
ACCAATATCCAAGGGAGAATTTTGCGGCGTGAACTTTCAGAATTTGATACTGACCTTGCAGCGCTACTGGGCTAAACATGGCTGTGTAGTGCAACAGCCCTATGATCGGCCCATGGGTGCCGGCACCTTCCATCCTGCTACCTTCCTGCGTTCTCTGGATGATAAACCCTGGAATACGGCCTACGTTCAACCCTGCCGGCGTCCTACTGACGGGCGTTACGGCGAGAACCCGAATCGTATGCAGCATTATTACCAGTTTCAGGTGCTTCTAAAGCCGGCACCTGATGATATTGTTGATCAATATCTGGGATCTCTGCATGAAATTGGCATCGATACGAAGGTGCATGACGTCCGTTTTGTCGAGGATGATTGGGAATCTCCTACACTGGGTGCCTGGGGTCTTGGCTGGGAAGTGTGGCTCAATGGTATGGAAATCACCCAGTTCACCTACTTTCAGCAAGTTGGCGGGATTGAGTTAAGTCAGACACCGGGTGAAATCACCTATGGCCTGGAACGGTTGGCTATGTATTTGCAGGGTGTAGAGAATGTCTTTGACCTGACCTGGGTGGAAACGCCTCAGGGTGAAAAGGTAAGCTACGGAGAAGTTTTTCACCGCAATGAAGTCGAATTCTCAAGCTACAATTTTGACGAGGCGGATCCGATTTGGTTGCATGAACAATTTGATCACGCTGAACAAGAATGCAGCCGTTTACTTGACCGGAATCTGGCACTGCCTGCCTATGAGGAGATTATGAATGCAAGCCATGCATTTAACCTGCTCGATGCTCGCGGCGCTATTTCAGTGGCTGAACGGCAACGTTTTATCGGCCGTGTAAGAGGACTTGCCAGAGCTATATCCCAGGCTTATGCAGGGAGGGAATTATGAGCGAAATGGCCCCCCTGCTGATAGAAGTTGGCACCGAAGAAATCCCTGCCGGAGTAGCCCCCCTTATGGGTAAGGCCTTGCATACTGCGGTTGGCAAATTGCTTGCCTCTGCCAGTATTGAAACAAGTAGGATCAAGCTGGGTGTAACGCCACGTCGGCTTCTTCTGTATGTGCCAACCTGTCCGATCATGCAGGCAGACCGTGAGGAGACGATATGGGGGCCTCCCGAACGTATTGCCTTCAAAGATGGCAAGCCAGGCAAGGCCGCCGAGGGTTTTGCCAATAAACTTGGTTTGTCTCTGGCTGATTGCACGTTGGATGACAAGGGTGATGGCAAAGGACGCTATATGAAGGCAATTCGTAATGCCCTAGGCAAATCTGTCGCCGACATCATTGCTGAAGCCATGCCGGACATCCTGCGCAAGTTACCGAGCCCAAAAGCAATGCGCTGGCAGGAAGGAGAAACGAGGAATGATTCTTTTATTCGTCCCGTGCGTTGGATTGTTGCCCGGATCGGGGATGCCGTTATTCCTTTTTCTTTTGCTAGTATAGTTTCCGGTAAGGAAAGTCGTGGTCACCGCACGCATGGCGGCACGGGAGAACTGGATATATCGGATCCTTTTGCCTGGCTGTTGGAGCAGGGGGTGATTGCTGATCGCGAGCGGCGTATCGCCTCCATCAGAGAACAAATTGAGAAAGCTGCAAAACGTGCAGAGGTTGTCGCTGTCGCCGATGAGGAACTATTGGAGGAAGTTGCTGATCTGACCGAATGGCCGCAGGTGGTGGGTGGACGCTACGATGAACAGTTTCTCCGTCTGCCCCCGGAAGTCAGTCGTATCGAGTTGAAACATCATCAGCGTTGTTTTGCCACCAGAAATTCAGACGGAAGTACCAGTAATCTGTTTTTCGCTGTCGCCAACATCGCATCGACAAATCCATCCATTGTAGCTGATGGCAATGTTCGTGTGGTGAATGCAAGACTGGCCGATGCCGCCTTCTACTTTGATCGTGATCCAAAAGAGTCGCTGGAAACACGTGTGGAGAAACTTAATACAGTTGTGTTCCAGGAAGGGCTTGGCATGGTCGGTGATCAGGTTCGTCGAATACGTACATTTGTACTCGATACCGCCGGCAAGCTGGATTTGGATGCAAACGTAGCACAACGTGCAGCCTATCTTTGCAAGTCCGACTTGAGCACGGGGCTGGTCGGAGAATTTCCGGAGTTGCAGGGATATATGGGTGGTATCTATGCGCAGATTGATGGTGAGCAGGAAGATGTAGCCACTGCCATTGCAGAGCACTACCTGCCAGTAAGTGCTGATGATGCCCTGCCCGAAAGCCCGATTGCCCGTGCTATCAGTATTGCCGAGCGCGTGGATAAGCTGCTTGGTTATTTTCATATTGGCCGTGTTCCAACCGCTAGTGCCGACCCCTTTGGCCTGCGTCGCTCTGCCATCGGGCTGATTCGCCTGCTTGCCGATGAGAAGGTGCCCGTGGAAATGTCACTGGAGCAAGCACTGGAAGAATCCGCCAGACAATGGAACCAACAGCGCATTACCATTGCGATTCCAAATCAGACACTGGAACAAGCGTATGCGTTTATTTTAGAGCGCCTGCTCGGCATGGCCGACAGCCTGTCTCTATCCCGTACTGCAATCGAGGCAGCGATTGGCTCCAGCCAGGATCGCCCCTTATACAAAACCCTGTCCAGAGCCCGCAGGCTGATGAAATTCATCGAAACGGATGTTGGCCAGGCAGTAGCCGAAGTGCACAAACGAACTTACAACATCCTGAAGAAAAATTCGGTTGCTACACAGCCTGTCTCAGCCACATTGTTTGAATTCGAGACTGAAAAATCTTTTTACGCCGCGCTGAAATCTGTGGAGGTCGCACTGCCCGTCAATGCAATTGACAGGGAGCTTGATCTTCTTGCCAGTCTGCGCGAACCGGTGAACCGTTTCTTTACCGATGTCATGGTTATGGTGGATGACGCGGATATCCGCAATAATCGACTGGCACTGTTGAGCAGTCTGCACGCGCTGTTAATGCGTGTAGCTAATTTCTCTCGCCATTGATGGTATGGCCGGATGCCGAAACTCTGACAGGGCTTTTGGCAGCATGGTTACTTCTGCTTGCTGTCAGTCTGTGGGCGGGGAGAGAAAAGCTTGGTTTGACAAAACGTATTCTTGGCGCCTCATTACGCGGTCTGTTGCAACTGTTGCTGATCGCATCCATATTGCATCTGATCTTCGATATCGAACACGTAGCAGCCCAGGCAGGTATCATTTTGTTGCTTTGCCTGATTGCAGCACGGGTAAGTGCCGGTCACTATTCTGCAACATTTCCTGCCTGGAATGCAGCTGCAGTGGGGTTGGTCGGGGCCTGCCTGGTAACGCTCCCCTGGCTTGTTTTGACCGGAGCTATCAATCATGAGACTCGCTCCCTGATTCCTCTGGCCAGTATGGTAGTAGCCAATGCCATGAATGCGGTATCTCTCATGCTGGATCGCATCAATAGCGGTCAGGATATTGCTACCGGTATCCGGGGAGCGCTGATCCCTCCAGTAGACAGCTTGCGCGTGGTAGGGCTGGTACACCTGCCGGGAATTTTTGTCGGCATGTTACTGGCCGGAGCTGATCCGATTCAGGCTGCGGGGGCACAACTGATCGTGCTGTATATGATCGTTGCCTCAACGTTTACGGCCTGTATAGGTACCCGATATCTGTTGCTCTGGCAGCAAAGAAGACATATATGCGACTGAAGCGCATCGACATGTCCGGATTCAAGTCCTTTGTTGATCCAACCCGGATTGAACTTGGCGATGGCATTACCGCTGTCGTTGGTCCCAATGGTTGCGGCAAATCAAACATTATTGATGCCGTACGCTGGGTACTCGGGGAGCACTCAGCCAGACAGCTTCGAGGCGGAGTCATGGATGACATGATCTTTCAGGGGTCGGAAACCCGTCCTGCCGTTGCACTTTGCGATGTAGAGCTAACCTTTGCTATTCGTCTCGGTCAACTTTCGCCTCCCTATCACGAAGTGGAGGAAATTAGTGTACGCCGGCGCCTTAACCGAGATATCGGTTCGGATGCGTACATCAACGGCAAGATGGTGCGTCTGAAAGACATTATCGATCTGTTTCTTGACACAGGCATTTCCAGCCATGCCTACGCAGTTGTGGAACAGGGTTCGATTGCCCGCATGGTTACAGCTAAACCCGAGGAACGCCGGTTTATGCTGGAAGAGGCTGCCGGCATCATGAAATATCGTTCGAGACGCCGGGAAACCGAACGTAAAATGAATACGACAAAGCAAAATCTTGAACGTGCTATGGATCTTCTGGATGAGGTGCGTTCACAAAGTCGCAGCCTACGGCAGCAGGCATCAAGAGCAGAGCGTTTTAAAACCCTACAGGAGGATTGGCAGAAATTTAAATCCATAAGCCTGGGGCTTCGTTATCAGCAGATGAAGGAAGACTGTTCGCGCATCGGGCAAGAACTTGAGAAAGCCAGACTTGCCGAGGCTGAGGCCGGCCAGTTACAAACAACTGTTGAGCATAAACTCGATAAAAAACGCCATGAAATGGTCCGGTATGAGGCAGATGTTCAAGCTGCGCAGGATGCAGTCCGGACAGAGGAACTTCAACAGGCTGAAATTCAGAGGCAAATCGAGCAAAGCCAGGGCCAGTACCGTCTGCTAATCGAGCGAAAAAAACATCTGGAACAGCGTCTGGTCGAGAACAGGAAACGAACCGATCAATTTGATGAGGAACGGCACCATCTGAATAACCGCCTGCACAAAGACGATTTAACAATGCTTGAACATAAACTTGAGGAAACAGAGACAGCCGTTGCGGTAACGCTGGCACAGCACAAAAAGCAGGGCATTGTCCGAGATCAGTCACTGGCTAAATATGAACGCCTGAAAAATGAACGTCAGTCCGTTGTCGAACGTCACAGGTTTGCACAGTCCTCCCTGAATCGACTGGCACTGCGCAACGAAGCTATTACAGAACAACAGAAACAGATAATGCGACAGCTTGAAGATATCCGAACCCGGCTAGAACAGAGAGAATCAGCTGTGAAACAAGCAAACAAAGGCTGTGCGCAGGCTGAGTTCGAATATAGCTCAAAGCAGACTGCTTTGGAAAAAAGTAGAATTCACAGGGCTGCTATGGAGACAGAGCTTGCAAAGATAAGGGATCAGACCCGTAAGCTGTCGGGTGAGATTCACGAGTTATCTGCCCGGCTCTCCAGCGGCAATGTTGATGAGAACCTGAGACAGGCACTGCGTTCCAGAGGCTTGATGTGGGTGGATGAGGAAGTGCAGGTTCCACAAGGTTTTGAACATGCGGTTGCAGCAGCTCTGAGAGGTCAGTCTGGTGATGCACTGTGGCCTGATGCCGTTTCTTCAGAGGCGATTCGAAAGCTTAAGGAAGAGATTGGAGATGCTCCTGTTGCCGTCTTTATGGAAAGCCCGGGCCCGGTTACAACGAACCTTGCAGAGACCCTTGCACTGGATGAGCAGCATCCATTGTGGCAACTGTTCTCCGGCGTAGCTGTGGTCGATGGTATTTCAGATGCGCCGGCTTTTATGCAACAACAACCACAGTGCTATTCCGTGGTAAGTAAGGATGGATGGCTGCTCGGGCGGGACGGTTGGCTAACCCCGCCTTCCCGGCAACAAACCGCTCACAAACTGGAGTTGAAAAGACGCTTGCAGATTCTGGAAAAGGAATCATCCGAGGCTGGTATGCAGGCTGAAAAATCCAGGTGCAAATTTGAGCGAGCCGAACAAGCACAATTGCAACAACAACAGGAATTGGAAGAGTCACAGATAACGCTTATTCAGACCCGGAGCCTGTTGGCAACAACGGAAGAAGATATGAAACGCCAGCAGTCCGCCATGTCCGACCTGCATGCTTTACAACTGCGGTTGCAAACCGAACAGGAGGAGCTTGCTGAAGAAGAAAAGGGAGCACGGAAAGCGCTTGCGAATCCCGGTGTCTCTGATCCTGATTTTCTACGTACCGCCGGGCAGGAACTGGAGGCTCAAACTCTGGCGTGGCAGGAAGCAGAACAAGCCCTGGAAAAATCCCGGTCTGAAATGTCCGCCGCCAGTCAGAAACTGGCCTTAAGGCAGCAGACATACAACTCCGATCAGGAGGACATTCAGCGTATAAAGCAGAAACAGGAATCTTTGTGTCATCAACTATCCGAGGATAATCAGCGCCTGCATCAAATTACGGAAGAGTTGGCACAAACCGAAGACAGGAAAACCCTGGATAAGGCCTTGAGCAAAGCGGCCGACACGGTAAATACCGCCTATCTGACATTGAATGAAAAACGGCAAGCCGGAAGTAAATTGCAGCAGGAACTCTGGGATATCGAAGGATCTCAACGAAAGTCACAGCATAATGTGAATCAGGAAACGATGAACTGCCAGCAAATACAGGTGCGTCTGACAGCAGCGCAAACAAGACTTGAAGATATGGTTGCTGAAATTTTGCGTGAGTGTCACGTGGAAGCTGAATCACTTGTTCGGAACCTGGATGATATGGAAGATATCCCTGATGCTCAGGAAGTCATCGAAAAGGCACAGCAGTTGGAGGATCGATTGTCCAGATTTGGCCCGGTAAACCTGCTGGCTATTGAGGAATTCCGGCTATCCTCTGAACGCGAGGAGTTTTTGGCTGCGCAGTCAACAGATCTTGAGGCTAGCCTGCAAACACTCGCGAATACAATCAGCCGTATTGACCGAACAACCAGGCAACGTTTTCAACTGGCATTCGATCGTACCAATGCCATTTTTAAGGAAACATTTCCACGTCTGTTTGGAGGAGGAAGGGCGGAGCTCAAATTAAGCTCGGATGATCCTCTTTCTGCAGGTGTAGACGTCGTAGCCCAGCCGCCTGGAAAACGATTACAGGATATTGGTTTGCTTTCCGGTGGCGAAAAGGCTCTTACTGCCGTTGCCCTGGTATTTTCTATTTTCCGTATGAAGCCGGCACCCTTCTGTATTCTGGATGAGGTTGACGCCCCGCTTGATGATTCCAATGTTGGCCGTTTTTGCGAACTGATGCGTGAGTTAGCATCAGATGTGCAGTTCATCAATGTCACACATAATAAGGTCAG
>CAYLYU010000094.1:0-6973 GCA_964387725.1 uncultured Zetaproteobacteria bacterium
GTGTATGGTGATTCGAAAAGTTCCGGGGACGCAATATATAAATACTGACAATTGAGGGGATCTTCTCAATCAGGAGCCTGTCGGACCTATGATAAATCTACTGCGCCTGCCTGTGCGGGTGAGCCACACGCAGACAGGCGGCAGGGACAGCGGCCTAGATTCCCCTAAGTCCGACAGGCTCCTAGCGCCTCAAAACAGCGAGTGCACAATTCATTGTGTTCGGCATGCTCCGATTCAGCAGGCGTGCCCACATTCCAGCAGCGCGGGCATTTGATGCCATCCGCTGCACTGACCGCGATAGCTTTGCCTTCTTCTACTTTGGCTACGATGAACAATTGCTCATATGTTTCTCCCAGTGATTTGGCAAAGGCATGGTTCAGCTTCGGCACGGTCGCTATAGCAGCAATGGAGGATCCGATCACCTTATCCTTTTTGGCCTGATCAAGTGCAGTGTTGACATGCTCACGAACTTCAAAAAATTGTTCCCATGCCACTTCATCAATCTGGATATCGGCTACGGGGTGGAATTGCTGTAAATGAATGCTTTCCCTATCCGATCCCGGCAAGTGTCCCCATGCCTCTTCGGCTGTAAAAGCCACAACAGGTGCCACCAGCCGAATCAGTGTATCGGCGAGATCATAAAGCGTGGCCCGGGCTGAGGTGCGACGATCCGAGCCCTGTGCATCGCAGTAAAGGCGATCCTTGATGACATCCAGATAGAAGCCCCCCAGTTCAACGGCGCAGAAGTTGTGTACTTCCTGATGGATACGATGAAACTGGTAATTCGCATAGGCTTCATGCACATTGTGTGAAACCTGTGACAGACGATGCGAAGCCCATTGATCCAGCGGTTGGCGTTTTTCAAGCGGAACCGAGTCACGCTGCGGATCATAGCCGTTCAAATTACCAAGCAGAAAACGGATGGTATTTCGAATTCTGCGATAAGCTTCGGCTAATTGTTTGATAATATCATCCGAGATACGAATATCAGCTGAATAGTCGCTGGAGGCGACCCACATACGCAAAATATCCGCTCCCATCTGCTGGATAATTTTCTGGGGCGCAATCACATTGCCTTTAGACTTTGACATTTTGTTGCCGTTTTTATCGACTACAAAACCATGCGTAAGCACACCCTTAAACGGGGCAACACCACGCGTGCCAACACTTTCCAGCAGAGAAGATTGAAACCAGCCGCGGTGCTGATCGCTTCCCTCCAGATAGAGGTCAGCGGGTGAATCCAGATCCTCGCGCTGTTCCAGCACGCAGGCATGGGTACTCCCTGAATCAAACCAGACATCCAGGATATCCGTCTCTTTTTCAAAATCATTTCCACCGCAATCGGGGCATCTCGCGTTGTCAGGCAAGAAGGCAGAGACATCCTTCGCAAACCAGACGTCAGCACCGTTTTGTTCTACCTGCCGGGCAATGCCTTCAACAACCTCAGGCGTGGTAACCTTGTGTGAACCGCAAGCGCAGTGAATAGCTGTGATCGGCACGCCCCAGTTTCGCTGACGCGATACACACCAGTCCGGTCTCTGCTCTACCATAGCCCGGATACGATTCTCACCCCACTCCGGCGTCCATTCTGTTTTGGCAATTTCAGCCAGAGCTTTGTTGCGCAAAGCATTTTTGTCCATGGAGATAAACCATTGCGGCGTGGCCCGGAAAATAAGCGGTTTGTGACAGCGCCAGCAGTGCGGGTAGGAGTGTTTTACCTGACTGGTTTCCAGCAGGGCACCGCAGGCCTGTAAATGCTCAACCATAATGGCGTTGGCCTGATAAACATGCCGGCCTTCAACCACAGGCGTTCCCGCTTCAAAAACACCGGTACTGCCGACCGGGTTGAATGCCTTCAGACCATATTTCATGCCTATTTCATAATCTTCCTGACCATGGCCAGGGGCGGTATGTACACTTCCGGTACCCGCCTCCAGCGTCACATGATCTCCGACCAGAATAGGAGCTTCCTGATGCAGGTAGGGATGGCGAAACTTACGATTATCAAGCATTTTACCACTAAAACGTGCTAAAATATGACCGTTTGCGCCGATTTCAGCCAATACCTTCTCTCTCAGATCCTCTGCCAGAATAAGGATTTCATCTGCTTTCAGATTGGTGTTTTCGCCGACATCGGTAATGGTTACAGCTGAATATTCGATGTCCGGCCCCACAGATACAGCCAGATTAGCGGGGATGGTCCACGGCGTCGTTGTCCAGATCACAATGGAAATTTGTCCGGAAGAGATTCTGCTCAGAGCAGGATCAACATCTCCCAGATCTTCGCCAGCGGCAAATTTTACAAAGATGGAGTGCGATGTATGGTCTTCATACTCCACTTCCGCTTCGGCCAGAGCAGTAGCACAGGAAACGCACCAGTGTACCGGTTTCGCGCCTTTATAGAGGCTATCACTGTCCAGAAACTTGCCAATCTCACGCACGGTATTCGCCTCAAAATGGTAATCCATGGTGACATACGGATGTTCCCAGTCACCAATCACACCGAGGCGTTTGAACTCTTCACGCTGCACATCAATCTGGCCTTTGGCGTATTCACGGCAGGCAGCGCGAAACTCCGAATCGCTGATACCCTCCTTTTTCCGCTTTTTCTTTTTAAATTTTGCTTCAACCTTTAACTCGATCGGAAGACCATGACAATCCCAGCCCGGTACATACGGTGCATCAAAGCCCATCATGCTACGCGAACGCACAACGATATCTTTCAGGATTTTGTTTACAGCATGGCCAATATGAATATTACCGTTGGCGTAGGGTGGCCCGTCATGCAGGTGAAACTTCGGCGCATCTTTCCTTGCTTCGCGCAACTGTTCATACAGCTTTTCATCATTCCATTGAGCCAGCCGCTTCGGTTCATTCTGTGGCAGGTTCCCTCGCATCGGGAACTCCGTCTTTGGCAAAAATACGGTCGGTCGGTAATCAAACTTTTCCTGGTCAGCCAAGGCCTTCTCCAATATTTAGACACAGAGTAACGCAGACAGGCGCAGATGAAGGGGAAAGAATCATTCCGGTGTATCAACACTGCGCTGCACATCTACTTTCCGGTCAGAATTAATCAGCAGCGAACTCTCCTACAATTTCATCTTCAAACCAAACTTTTATAGGTGTTGCCGGTGGATGGACGGCGAATGCCTCTCGTATGATCTTCTCGGCTAGATCCGCATATTTATAGTCTGTATCCATCAGTGTTAATCTTTGTTTAAAATATTTCTTGCCGCCTTGCAGTCTTTGGCAATTTGTTGGGCAAGGTCATTAGATCCGGTAAAGGCACGATCTTCACGGATACGTCGCACAAAGGTAACGTTTAGCCGCCTATTATAGAAGTCTGGCGCATCGTCGAGAACATGGGTTTCAAGGATCAGTGTGCGTCCGGCAAAGGTGGGTCGCATGCCAAGGTAGGCGGCAGCGTGCCAACTCCTGCCTTCACACTCGGCAAGTGCGGCATAGATGCCCGGTGGTGGGTGCGCCAGGTCTTTTACGTCCAGGTTTGCCGTGGGAAAGCCCAGCTTGCGTCCCCGGCCATCGCCCTTGCCCACATGGCCACTGATACTGAATGGCCGCCCCAGAAGGGCGCTGGCCAAATCAAAATCGGCGGCTTCGATAGCCGAACGGATACGGCTGGAGGAAACCACGGCATCCTGCATCTCGAAGGCGGACGCCTCGCTGACTGTATAATCAAGCTCATCGGAGACATTTCTCAGATCATGGATATGGCCGGCACGATCATGACCAAAGGCAAAATCATAACCGACATGCATGTGCCGGAAGTGAATGCTGGTATGAAGTTCACGGATGAATTGCTCAGGTGTCCAGGCTGCAAGCTTCAGGTTGAAGTGCATCAATAATACCGCGTCCACACCTGCCTGTTTGATCAGATTAAGCCGCTCGTGCAAATGGCATAAACGTCGCGGCGCTTCCTCGGGATAAAGGAGGGCGCGGGGGTGGGGTTCAAAGGTTACAACCACGGCCGGGCCTCCGGTTGCCAGGGCATGCCCTTTAAGCTCGGCCAGAACCTGAAGATGGCCCATGTGCACACCGTCAAAGTTACCGACGGTAACGGCTCCACGTTGTACAGATGGTTCCCCTGCGGCTGCCCGCCATGAACGAACGATATGCATGCTGTGAAACCTACCAGCCCCTGATGCCGAATACATGGAGGAAATCCACCCTGAATGACGATAAAGTTGATATTCTTATCAGAAATCCGGTTTGGAAGGTGGGCGCATGAAAATTAAACATCATAGCATTGAGATCGGGACAGGTGCTGAAATCAGTATTCACGAAATTACGCCAATGATTTGCAAATATGTTAAGGAAAGCGGCATTCAGAACGGATTTGTTACTGTTACGTCACGGCACTCAACTACGGCGCTATGTATCAACGAATATGAAACCTTGTTATTGGAAGATATCCGTACATTTTTCGAACAACTCGTGCCGAAGAATGCGAAATACCGCCACAATGATCTGGATTTGAGAGAAGGTGTTCCTCCGGGTGAACCGCAAAATGCGCACTCACACATTGCAGCTATCCTTTTTGGCAGCAGTGAGGTTGTACACATCCTCGAAGGTGAGCTCCAGCTTGGCACTTTTCAAGCCGTGATGATGATTGAGCTGGATGGGCCAAAAAAGCGAACAGTCAATCTTCAGATCATTGGAAAATGAAAGTTTTCTGTAGCATCAGCAGCCACCCTTTTTTCTCTCCAGGGTAACAAAGCTGTAGGGATAGGGATTTTTTTTGTCCGCCAGGTGATCCTGACGCCCTGTTTCTTCCCATTCAGCCTGGTTGAATTCGGGAAAGAAGGTATCGCCATCTATGTTGGCATGAATGATGGTGAAGTAAATACGGTTGGCTCTGGGCATCAACTTGGCATAAATCTCGGCACCGCCAATCACCATGATTTCGGAGTCATCGGGCACGACGCTTTCCACTTCATTCAAATGATGTACCACGATACAGGACTGTGCCTGAAAACCCTCCTGGCGTGTTAGAATGATATTGCTGCGACCTGGCAGGGGCCTGCCTATATCCTCATGGTTTTTTCGACCCATGAGAATGGGGTGCCCCATGCTAAGGCGTTTGAAATGAGCGAGATCAGCCGGCATTCGCCATGGCAGGGTTCCGTTTCTCCCAATAACGCGGTTCTCACTCAATGCTGCAATAATAGTATAACGAATAGTCATGAGGAGAGACTAAACAATCTCCTTACTGCTTGCACTACTGCCTCAGTGACGGCACTCACGGAATTAGTCGGTGCAATCCCCACGATTCCCGGCAATGATATTGAACTCCAATGTTCGAAAACGATTGCTGACCCCGGCTTCAACAGTTCTTCTGATTTTGGCCTTTGTCCTTATCAGCGGCTGCGCTAGCAAGAAGTCTTTATATCCGACTCAGAAAAAAGCAATTCAGACTGAATCGCCGAATCAGGATGTGACTGAGAAGAAACGTAAATTTTTTGATTTTATGCGGCCAGTGATTATGGCTGAAAACAATACGGTGATGATCCAGCGTAAAAAAGTTCAAAAATTGCAGGCCAGGCATGATATCGATCATAAACTCTCCCGGCGAGATCAGGCATGGCTCCGTAATCTCGCCAATGCGTACAGCCTGAAACAGAAAGATTTTAGCAGCGATAACTTCTGGAGAAACTTACTCATGCGTGTGGATACTGTACCTGTGGAACTTGCCCTGGCTCAGGCTGCCAATGAATCTTCCTGGGGTCGTTCCCGTTTTGCCCGGGAGGGAAACAATTATTTTGGCCAATGGTGCTACAGCAAGGGATGTGGCCTTGTCCCCAGGCAGAGAAAAGCAGGAGCCAGCCATGAGGTCGCCGCCTATGATTCCGTTAACGAATCCGTACGCAATTATATTCACAACCTGAATTCCAGCAAGGCCTACAGAAAACTCCGTCATCTCAGGTTCATCGCCAGGCAGAGTGGTAAGACGATCCATGCAATTTCACTTGCAAACGGTCTGGATAAATACTCTTCACGTGGCCTGAATTATGTTCGGGATATTCAGAGCATGATCCGCACCAATCGGGATTTAATGAAGTCCTGATCTTGTTTCACGTACGCCCCGTGCCATACTCGGTGAACCGAGATTCCGGCCAGGGGAGATGGACTGTGCAAACAAAGATATTGCTTGATGAATCTGAAATTCCAACACACTGGTATAATGTGATCGCAGACATGCCGAACCCGCCGGCACCACCTCTTGGCCCTGACGGGAAACCGATAAACCCGGCTGCGCTGGCAGCGATCTTTCCGCCTGCAATCCTTGAGCAGGAAATGTCGGCAGATCGCTGGATAAAAATTCCCGATGAGGTGCGTGCCGCCCTTCAAATGTGGAGACCTTCACCACTATTTCGAGCTCACAAACTTGAAAAGGCGCTTGAAACCCCTGCAAAGATTTATTACAAACATGAAGGAGTAAGTCCCGCCGGATCACATAAGCCAAATTCGGCAATCCCTCAGGCATATTATAATAAACAGGCAGGTATCAAGCGTTTGACCACCGAGACTGGCGCCGGCCAGTGGGGATCATCCCTGGCACTGGCCGGAAGTATGTTCGGGCTTGAAGTACGGGTATACATGGTGAAGGTCAGCTACGAACAAAAGCCTTCCCGTCGTTCAATGATGCAGGCATGGGGAGCCGAAGTCCTTGCCAGTCCGACAAACAGGACAGAGGCAGGTCGTACCATTCTGGCGCAGGATGTCGACTCACCAGGTTCCCTTGGCATTGCCATCTCGGAGGCAGTAGAGGAAGCAGTGACGCGGCAGGATACCAATTACGCCCTGGGTTCAGTGCTAAATCATGTGTTATTGCACCAGACCATCATCGGACAGGAAGCTAAGAAACAGTTTAAAAAGACAGGCGACTATCCGGATGTGATTTTCGCTCCGTGCGGCGGCGGTTCCAACTTTGCCGGTGCAGCCTTTCCCTTTCTAG
>CAYLYU010000095.1:0-6864 GCA_964387725.1 uncultured Zetaproteobacteria bacterium
CTAAAACGTAACAATAGAAACAAATACTACAAGTAACCTTTTCTATATTACACAGATTTCCTGCAACTAGTTCTGACATTAAAGTATTCTTATTAGAAGTAAAAACAGAACACCATTCAGTGTTTTCTTCATTTTTTGAAAAATACATTTGATCGAACCTGAAGCCTTTTCCAATATGAAATAAGCCTGAAAATATAATGAGTCTGCCCAACATAAAGGTAAAGGGGACGCTTCCTTTTTTGAAGCTCTTCCTGGAAATACTTGTAGCAGCTCGATTCTATTCTGCCTGCTTTGCGATGGTTGTCTGAACCCACTGTCTTGACTGTTTGGCCATCCACTCGGTAGCTACGCCTTCAAAGGTTACGGCCCTGGATTTAACTCCCGCCCTACGTTTATCCGCCTGTTTCTTTTGGCTGGGGTCTATTTTTGTTCAAGCAGTTTCTTTGCAGCCTCACGTCGAGCCCTGGCCTCTTTCAATGTGATTTGCGGATATACCCCGACAGCCAGAGTTTTTTGTTTGCTGCCAAAGCGATAATTCATGCGTCAGTATTTTCCTGTGTGGGCAACTTGAAGATAAAGCCCTCCACCATCAGAATGACGAGCTTGTTTCTTTCCTTCCGGAACCGTTACAGCTTTTACTTTTGCATCAGATAACGCCATTGAGACACCTCCGATTTGTTGGTACTTTTTTTGGTAAGGTTGCATTTGCAAAAAAGCACCAACAGAAATACCATCAATTTGTTGGCGCTTCTTCGAATAGTATAGAATGAACCAGGATAGGATAGCAAGAAAAAAGACTATAAAAACAATGATTAAATGACTTTATAGGACGTTATAAAACACTCAAGTGGTACCGAAGGTCGGACTCGAACCGACACGGGGTCGCCCCCACTGGATTTTGAGTCCAGCGCGTCTACCAATTCCGCCACTTCGGCATAGTGCAGCAAGATGATGCAACGATGCTCGAAACCTACATCAGCCTGGCTGTCCCCGGCAAGCATACTTCGAAGGGCCTCGTCGGCGGGATTGACAGCCATGGCAACAGACGCAGGATGTGACAATCTTTAATCTAGAGCACCAAAAATAAAATCGACTGAGAGTTTCTTATACATGCTGGATGCACGACATAACAGAATTTTGGGCTGGATTGTTCGGTTTTATCTGCAAAGAGGCGAGCCTGTTGGTTCGCGGACACTTTCAGACATATCCGGGCTGAAATTAAGCTCCGCCAGTATACGTAAAGTGATGTCTGCTCTTGAGGCAATGGGGTTGCTGTATTCACCGCACACCTCTGCCGGTCGGGTTCCAACCGACTTGGGTCTGCGATATTTTGTCGATACGCTGATGACTACGAATGAACCCTTGCGCTATCAGCTTGAGGAAACCCTTGTCGAAGATATTGAAGCGGCAACCGGCGTGCATGAAATCATGCATCTGGCTAGTAAAGAGCTAGCTAACCAAACACATTTTGCAGGCATGGCATCCATTCGAGAAACTGGCTTTGATCGAATAAGCAAGGTCGAGTTAATTCCTGTTTCGGCACGGCAAATTCTGGCGGTGATTATATCTTCTCTCGGAGATGTGCATCATCAGCTTCTGCCGCGTGATGCAACATTGTCCGATGCGCGCCTGGCCGAGATATCCTATCTGTTATCTGAATTGCTCACAGACTGTAGTTTGAGTGAGGCTCGGGTTCGTTTGCGGCATGAAATGGAAGTGGATCGACTTCGTATTCGCAAATTGATTCGTAGTCTGTCCCGTTGGGCCGACACTTCATCTGAAAATGAAGCTGAATTATACGTTAGTGGCCAAAAACAATTGCTGGATATTCCAGAGTTGGGTGTAGTGGATACGGTACGCTCTTTACTGGTGGCATTCGATGACAAAAAGTCGCTTATGCATCTGATCGATAAGGTAGAGCAGGCAGGCACCAATGTTCAGGTCTTTATCGGAGGTGAACATGCTCTGGTGCATATGGAGCAGGTGTCAGTGGTACTGGCCCGGTATCAGGGTACGGGACGAGTGTCTGGTACTCTGGGCGTTATTGGACCAAGAAGAATGCATTATGAACGTGTGGTTCCACTGGTGGAATATACAGCCAGGCGAGTCAGTTCAATGCTGGGAGGATCCTGGTGAGCAAGAAAAAGAAACAAACCAAATCAGGCAAAGCTGAAACTGAGGCGCAAACGATGCCTGCTGCCGGGGATGTGCAGCCTGAAGTTGACCAAAGCCAGGCGGAGTCTGAAGAAGCTATGAACAAGGCCAATGACGACATCAAAGAGCTTAAGGACAATCTGTTGCGGGCATATGCGGAACTGGAAAATGTAAGAAAACGTTCCCGTCGTGAAATAGACGAGGCGGGGAAATACGCCATTGGCAAGTTCGCAGCATCTATTATCGAGGTGGTGGACAACCTTGAGCGTGCCCTGACGGTAGAGACGGGCAATGAAGATGATCTGAGACAAGGTGTGCAAATGACTCTGGACTCATGGTATGAGGTGGCGCGTAAATTTGGGTTGGAACGCGTTGATGCTACAAATAAGCCCTTCGATCCGCATGTACATGAGGCAATGGTTCAGGTGCCGCACGAGTCTGATGCCGGGCAGGTTGTTGCCCAGCATGCAGGTGGATACACCTTGCATGGACGTTTGCTGCGGCCGGCTAAAGTCGTGGTTTCCAGCGGTCCACCAAAAGAAGGATAAAAAAGGGGCTTGAATCTGTTTTGTACCGGCCCCATATACTGCCCAGTGTGGATGCTCTGAGAAATTTTAACTCGAGCCTTTAAAATATTTAAACAACAGGAAACGGAGATAAAGATATGAAGAAAGTGATTGGTATCGATCTGGGAACCACCAATTCGTGCGTGGCCATCAAAGAGGGAGATAATGTCAAGGTCATTGCCAACAGTGAAGGTTCTGATACCACTCCATCTGTAGTGGCCTATACCGATAACGATGAACGCCTTGTAGGTGGTGCTGCAAAACGTCAGGTGGTAACGAATCCGACCAAGAGTTTTTATTCGGTGAAGCGATTGATTGGCCGAAAATTTGATTCCAAAGAAGCAAAACACCATGCCGGACTTGTTTCCTATCCACTGGTATCGGCTGACAATGGTGATGCCTGGGTAGAAAAAGACGACAAAAAGATGGCTCCGCAGGAGGTTTCCGCCATTGTGTTGCAGAAGATGAAGCAGACAGTGGAAGATTATCTTGGTGAAAAGGTAAGTGATGCCGTGATTACCGTTCCTGCCTATTTCAATGATTCTCAGCGTCAGGCGACCAAAGATGCAGGGTCGATTGCTGGCCTGAATGTACTGCGCATCATCAACGAGCCAACAGCAGCTGCGCTGGCCTACGGTCTGGATAAGACCGAGGAGAACCACTTGATTGCTGTCTTTGATCTGGGTGGTGGCACGTTCGATATTTCCATACTTGAAATCGGCGATGGTGTTTTTGAAGTCAAATCGACCAACGGTGACACCTTCCTCGGCGGTGAAGATTTTGATCAGTGTCTGGTTCAGTACCTGGCTGATGAATTCAAAAAGGAGCATGGTGTCGACCTGATGGCTGATACGCTTGCCCTGCAGCGCCTCAAGGAAGCCGCAGAAAAGGCCAAGATCGAACTTTCATCAAGCAAACAGACAGAAGTTAATCTGCCGTTTATTACTGCCGACAGCGCTGGTCCCAAGCACCTTCTCATCAAACTGAGCAGGGCCAAGTTTGAAGATCTGGTCAGCGATCTGGTTGAAGGCACAATCAAGCCTTGCAAGCAGGCACTGAAGGATGCGGGAGTCAAGGCTTCCGACGTGCACGAGGTTGTGCTGGTGGGTGGTCAGACGCGTATGCCGCTGGTTCAGCAGAAGGTGAAGGAGTTTTTTGGCCGGGAGCCGCACAAGGGTGTAAATCCGGATGAGGTTGTGGCAATTGGTGCCGCAATTCAGGGCGCGGTTCTGACCGGTGAAGTAACGGATGTGTTACTTCTCGATGTTGCGCCTCTCTCTCTGGGCATTGAGGTTGAGGGTGGTTTGTTCAACCGTATTATTGAGAAGAATACCACGATTCCTACCAAGAAGAGTCAGACCTATACCACAGCCTCGGATAACCAGACAGCTGTAACCATCAAGGTGTGTCAGGGTGAACGTGAAATTGCCGGTGAGAACAAACTGCTTGGTCTGTTCAACCTTGAGGGTATTGCGCCCGCACCAAGAGGGATGCCGCAGGTCGAGGTGACCTTCGATATTGATGCCAATGGTATCATGCATGTGCATGCCAAGGATAAGGGTACGAACAAGGAGACCTCTATTCGCATTGAGTCCGGCTCCGGCCTTTCCAAAGATGAAATTGACCAGATGCAGAAGGATGCTGAAGAGCACGCTGATGAAGATAAGAAGCAGCGTGAGACTATTGAGAACAGAAACCGTGCTGACACCCTGGTCTATTCTACTGAGAAGGCATTGAAAGAGCATGGTGATGCCGTTGACGATTCTACCCGTAAAGAGATTGAGGTTGCAGTTGCAGAATTGAAAAAGGCACTGGAAGGCTCTGACATGGAAGCGATCAAAAAAGCAGAGGAAGAAGTTACCCAGAAATCACAGAAGCTGGGTGAGGTGATCTATAAAAAAATGCAGGAAGAAAGCTCCCAGGAAGCAGATGCTGGAAAGCAGCCAGAGGGTGAAGCTTCTTCTGCCGAACAAAAGAAGGGCGACGATGTTGTTGATGCCGAGGTTGTAGACGACAAGAAGTAAAACGTAAGGCGCAAAGCGGGATTATATACCAAACGTCTTGCGCCTTACCCCTCACACTAAAATCAGGGAGTGGCGGTGGCCAAGAAAGATTATTACGAAGTGATCGGCGTAGATCGTGATGCCGATTTAAATCATATAAAAAGGGCCTATCGCAAGCTTGCTATGCAATATCACCCGGATCGAAATCCGGATGATTCTGCTGCGGCTGAAAAATTTCGTGAGGTTACTGAGGCCTACGAAGTTCTTTCTGATTCGGAAAAGCGTTCCCGCTATGACCAGTACGGACATGCAGGTGTCGATGATCAGATGCAGGATTTCTGGTCCCGTGGTGGTTTCCAGGATTCACATGCCTTTCGAGATTTTGGCGATGTCTTTGGCGATATTTTTGGGGATGTTTTTGGTTTTGGTGGAGGGCGACAGGCGGCCAGAGGCGCTGATCTCAGGTACCAGCTTAATCTTGGTTTGGAAGAAGCGGCCAGAGGCAAGGAAGTTGAGTTAGATATACCCAAACATGTGCAATGTGGAAGTTGTGGTGGCAGTGGAGCCAGGACCGGGACAAACCCTGTTCCTTGCCGCTCTTGCGGTGGACATGGTCAGGTTCAGATGAGTCAGGGTTTTTTCTCGGTCAGACGAACCTGTCCGGCATGTAATGGGTCGGGCAAACGCATTGAGTCACCTTGTCCGAGCTGTGCAGGCGCAGGAAGAGAGCGCACGGTCAAGAAACTTAAGGTTCGTATTCCCGCAGGTGTCTATGAAGGCGCGCAGGTTCGCGTTAATGGTGAGGGTGAGGCCGGCCCTCACAGCTCAGCTCCGGGCGATTTATATATCGTTATCACGCTGGACAAACATTCTATCTTTACGCGTGAGGGGAATGACTTGCATTGTACTGTGCCAGTTACCTTTCCACAGGCCACCCTGGGTTCAGAGATGGAAGTTCCAACCCTGAGCGGTAAGGTGAAGGTGAAAATACCCGCAGGTACAGAAGACGGACGGGTGTTGCGACTGCGTGGACATGGAGTGCCGGATATCCGAGCCAATGGCACGGGAGAACTGTATGTCCATATACACATCTCGGTTCCCAAGAAATTATCAAAAGATCAGGAGGATTTGCTACGGGCCTTTGCGACCGCAACAGGTGATGACGTTTATCCGGAACGTTCTTCCTTTTTGAACATAGCCAAAAGATTTTGGGATGATCTGGCAGGGGAGTCAAAATGAGTGCAGCTGTAACTGTAGTGGGAGCTGCCGGGCGCATGGGTAAGAGTCTTATTCGCGCAGTTGGTGAACAGGAGAGCATACAGCTTGCTGGCGCTACGGAACGACAGGGTTCGCCCGTGTTGGGAAGAGATGCCGGTGAACTGGCCGATGTAGGTACGCTTGGCATTGTAATTCAAAGGGACTTGCACGCTTGTTCCGGGGCCGATGTCCTGGTGGACTTTACAGCCCCTGAATCTACTTTAGCACATGCTCAATTTGTTGCTGAGCAAGGTATGCGAATGGTGATTGGCACAACCGGATTCTCCCCGCAACAGCTTGACAGACTGAAGTCGATATTGATATCTACACCTGTACTCATGGCCTCAAATTATTCCGTTGGCGTTAACCTGGCCATCGAACTGGCACGTCGTACTGCATCGGTTCTTGGCCCGGATTATGATGCCGAAATTGTCGATGCGCATCATCGGCACAAGGTGGATGCTCCATCCGGAACAGCCCTTTCTCTGGGAAAATCAGTAGCTGAAGGTCGTGGCGTTTCGTTAGAAGATAAGGGCATCTATGTGCGACAGGGCATTACAGGAGCCAGAGAGGCAGGGGCGATCGGTTTTTCAGTGATTCGGGCCGGTGATATTGTGGGCGAGCATACAGTAATGTTTTCCGGAGCAGGTGAACGCCTGGAGATCAAGCATATAGCAACTGACCGTATGACCTTTGCACGCGGTGCCATTCGCGGTACAAAATGGCTAATGGATCAGGATACCGGCTGGTATGACATGAGGGATGTGCTGAATCTGGCTTAAGCCGAATGTAACCCCTTATTTTCCCGATGACTGCAATGCCTTCACTTCAATAACGTTCTTATATTCTGACTCAAGACACCGAAATTTACCGGCTTGATTAAC
>CAYLYU010000096.1:0-3975 GCA_964387725.1 uncultured Zetaproteobacteria bacterium
GCTGCTTCAGTCATGCGATCAGGTCCCCAGGGAGGATCCCACACCAGTTCCACCGCTACTTCCGTCACACCTTCAACAGCCCTGAGACGGGTTTCAACTTCGAGCGGGAACGTCTGGGCTACCGGACAACCAGGTGATGTCAGTGTCATTTGAACACTTGCCCTGCCCTGTTCATCCAGTTGTAATTCATAAATCAAACCAAGCTCGTAGATGTTTACCGGAATCTCCGGGTCATAAATGGTCTGAAGTGCCTGAATAACACGCCCTCTCAGATCCTCCCCGTCCGGATTCACAGCATCATTTACCATTTCATCACTCAAAGTCGTCTTTACCACCTTCAGTACTCACGACAGTGCCCCCTTCTTCCATAGCGGCATGCATGGTATGCCAGCAAAGGGTTGCGCATTTGATGCGTGAGGGAAATTCACGCACACCGGAAAAAGCGGCAAGCTTTCCCATCGTTTCATCGTTAACAACATCGTCCACATCAGAGGTCACCATATCGTGGAAACGCTGAAAGATTTTCTCAGCCTCCTCCGCAGGTAACCCCTTTACCTTTTCGGTCATAAGGGAAGCCGAAGCCATGGAAATCGCACAGCCGGAACCCTCGAAGCTGATGCCTTCAATGATGTTTCTGTCATCGATGCTCATGAATACGGTTAACTTGTCACCACACAGCGGATTGTAACCATCCACCTTTCGGTTGGCTCCATCCAGAGGCCCAAAATTTCGGGGGCTTTTATTGTGATCTACAATAACCTGCTGATACAGATCCTGAATATCGAACATCAGAGAAAAACCTTCCTGGCCCGATGCAGGCCGGCAAACAGACGATCCACTTCCTGACTCGTATTATAAGCCGCGAATGATGCCCGCGTCGTGGCAGGCACCCCGAAATGTTCCATGACCGGCATGGCACAATGGTGCCCGGCACGGATAGCAATTCCCTGCCTGTCCAGAATGGTTCCCAGATCATGCGG
Organism: uncultured Zetaproteobacteria bacterium; assembly: GCA_964387725.1. Taxonomy (GTDB): domain Bacteria; phylum Pseudomonadota; class Zetaproteobacteria; order Mariprofundales; family Mariprofundaceae; genus CAYLYU01. Next base: position 981 of record CAYLYU010000096.1, read on the forward strand.
ATGTATGCCTTCCAGAACAAAAGAAAGAATACTTGCCTTATGCGCTGCAGTTCCGATAAGACGCATTCCGGGTACGTCTTCAGCCTGCCGGGTTGCGTAACTCAAAAGCGATGCCTCATGCGCTGCTATTTCATCCGGATTAATATCTGTCAGGTAATCAATGGCTGCTCCAAAACCGATAACGCCGGCAATATTTGGCGTTCCGGCCTCGAATTTGTAGGGAAGAACGTTGTAACGTGTTTTTTTGAAGCTCACCATGGAAATCATATCACCGCCACCCTGATACGGGGGCATGGCCTCAAGCAATTCCTCTCTGGCGTACAATGCACCAATGCCCGTGGGTCCGTACATCTTGTGGGCGGAGAAAACATAGAAGTCCACATCCAGCTCCTGAACATCGACTTTCATGTGTGCAATAGCCTGGGCGCCATCAAGTAGAACGGGCACCTCATGCCGGTGCGCCAGATCAATCATCTCTTTGACCGGATTAATCGTTCCCAGGGCATTGGAAAGATGCGCCAGAGCCACAATTTTAGTATCGGGGCCCAGCAATTTTTCATATTCTTCAATTATAATCTCGCCGGCATCATTGATGGGAACAACAACAAGCTTTGCACCAACCTGCTCACACAGCAGTTGCCACGGCACAATATTGGAATGATGCTCCATCTCGCTGATCAAAACCTCATCACCCCGACCGAGATTCATCCCGCCCCAGCTCGAGGCGACAAGATTAATCGCTTCTGTAGCACCGCGCACAAACACGATTTCCTTCGTGCTGCGGGCATTGATAAAGCTGGCCACCTTCTGACGTGCAGATTCGTAACTTGCCGTTGCCAGTTCGCTCAGAAAGTGAACACCGCGATGCACATTGGCGTTTTCCCCGGCGTAGTAACGGCTGATGGCATCAATCACAACTTCAGGTTTTTGCGTTGTGGCGGCATTGTCGAGATAAGCCAGTGGCTTGCCGTACACCTCCTTTTTCAGGATCGGAAAATCTGACCGAATTGTCTGAATGTCGAAACTCATCACAAACCTTCCAGTGCCTTGCTCTGCGGCAGTTTCTCCAGCACAACACGCTCCAGCCAGGATCGCACGGCCAGCAAGGGTATCCGCATCAGCACTTCATCAGCGAAAGCAAAGGTCAGCGCACTGCGCGCATCTGTCTCATCCAGACCCCGCGTGCGCAGGTAAAAAACCTGATCTTCATCCAACTGGCCGACAGTAGCGCCGTGTGCGCATTTCACATCATCGGCATAAATTTCCAGCTCCGGCTTGGTATCAATCTCGGCTTTAGCAGACAAAAGAAGATTATCATTGGACTGCTGAGCGTCCGTCTGCTGCGCATTTTCTTGCACAACCACCTTGCCGTTGAATACAGCCCGCGAGCTCCCGTCCAATATGCCTTTGTACACCTCCTGACTTGTACAGTTCGGCACGGCGTGATTGATGCGGGTATGGTGATCGGTATGCTGACGACCACCGGTAATATACAGTCCGTTCAACATACACTCAGCGCCCTCACCTGCCAGATTAACGCTGATATCCGTACGCGACAGAGATGCCCCCAGCGCAATCGAATGGGAATCGAAATAACTGCCCCGTCTCTGTTCGACCTCAACACGCCCGAAATGAAAGCGTTTCCCGGGTTCCTGCTGCAAACGGTAATGCGACAGCCTGGCGCCTTCGGACAAACGAATATTCATCACAGTATTGGTCACCCCGGCATCATCTGAAGCACCGCCGAAGTGTTCAATTACGGTTGCGCTGGCATTGCGACCCAATGCGATTCCATGCCGGGTATGTGCCACATGCGTGTTGAGATTGAACACATAAACAGGTTTATCCAGACATACACCGTCTTCAATACAAACACAGATGCCATCGCTTGCCATAGCCGCATTCAGGGCCACAAAGCCGCTATAGAGAGGCGCATCTTCGTCAAGTTCAAGCGGCTCCAGGGCCTGCTCCGGTCTGCTTTCCAGCAAATCGGAAAGCGGACGAATTGTCACACCTTCCGGCATCGATGAACCTCCGCTGTTGAAACGACCATCAATAAACACCAGCCGGTAGGCATCCAGTCCGGGAATTGCCCGGGCTTCAATCTCCCCCGGAACCGGCGCGGATATTTCTGACTGGCCAGAGGCCTCCCACCAGTCTTTTCCAAGTGCCGTTGTCAGGCGGGATACATCGGTATATTTCCAGTCCTCATCACGGGTGGTCGGTAATCCCAGCGCCGAAAAAATACCTGCAGCACGCTGACGATGCAGGCGCACCATATCGTGACCGGAACCCGACAGAGACAGGATGGCTGAGTTCAATCCTGTCATGCCGCTGCCGCCTCCTCTTTCACCCAGTCGTAACCGCGTTCTTCAAGCTCCAATGCCAGCGACTTGTCTCCGGACTTCAAAACCCGGCCCTCAGCCAACACATGCACAACATCCGGCTGAATATAGTTGAGCAACCTTTGATAATGTGTCACCAGTACAATGCTGCGATCGGCCGAACGCAGCTTGTTAATGCCATCAGAGACGATTTTCAAGGCATCAATATCCAGACCCGAGTCGGTTTCATCGAGAATAGCCAGCGTCGGCTCCAGCACCGCCATCTGAAAAATCTCGTTTCGTTTCTTTTCTCCTCCGGAAAAACCTTCATTCACCGAGCGACTGATCAGGGACTCATCCAGTTGTACAAGTTTCATCTTCTCCCTGACCACAGCCATAAAATCCATCGCATCCAGTTCGGGCTCGCCGTGATGTTTACGAATGGCATTCAAACCCGCCTTCAGCAGATATATATTGTTCACGCCCGGTATTTCAACCGGATACTGAAAGGCAAGAAATACACCCTCCCGGGCACGTTCCTCGGGAGTCATATCGAGCAGGTTCTTACCCCTGAAAAACACACTGCCGCCCGTAACCTCATAACCGTCCCGGCCAGCAATAACATTCGACAGGGTAGACTTACCTGAACCATTCGGGCCCATGATGGCGTG
>CAYLYU010000096.1:4075-6864 GCA_964387725.1 uncultured Zetaproteobacteria bacterium
ACAATCAGGCTGACCGCATCTTCTTCGGACAACCCCCTCTGACGACAGTAAAAGAGCTGATCATCCCCGATTTTCGAGGTGGTAGCCTCATGCTCCACCCGGGCTGACGGGTTCTTCACTTCCATATAGGGAAAGGTATGCGCCCCGCATTTGTCGCCCAGCAACAGGGAATCACACTGGGTGTAGTTGCGGGCGTTTTCAGCTCCCTTCAATACTTTTACCAGGCCCCGGTATGCGTTGCTTCCATGCCCGGCGGAGATTCCCTTCGAGATGATGGTGCTTTTGGTGTTTTTACCGATGTGGATCATCTTGGTCCCGGTATCGGCCTGCTGGTAATTATTGGTCAGAGCCACGGAGTAGAACTCGCCCACTGCATTATCACCCCGCAGAATACAGCTGGGATATTTCCAGGTGATGGCAGATCCGGTCTCCACCTGTGTCCAGGAGATTCTGGCGCCGGCCTCCCTGCAATCACCGCGTTTGGTGACAAAATTGTAGATGCCACCCTTCCCGTTCTCATCTCCGGGATACCAGTTCTGAACCGTGGCGTACTTGATCTGTGCATCCTTCAGGGCAATGAGCTCCACTACTGCGGCATGCAACTGATTTTCATCGCGCATCGGAGCCGTACATCCTTCCAGATAGCTCACATAGGAGCCTTCATCGGCAATGATCAGCGTGCGCTCAAATTGCCCCGTGCTGATGGCGTTGATGCGAAAATAGGTCGAAAGCTCCATGGGACACCGCACACCTTTGGGGATATAGACAAAGGAACCATCGGAAAAGACAGCGGAATTGAGGCTGGCAAAAAAATTATCCGTATGCGGCACTACGCTGCCCAGGTACTTCTTCACAAGGTCGGGATGTTCAAGAACCGCCTCTGAAAAGGAGCAGAATATAATTCCCAGCGAGGCCAGCTTATCTTTGAATGTCGTAGCCACCGAAACCGAATCAAATACGGCATCCACGGCCACCCCGGCAAGAATTTCCCGCTCATGCAGGGGAATACCGAGCTTCTCATAGGTCTCCAGCAGCCTGGGATCAACTTCATCCAGACTTTTGGGAGCGTCATCTTTTGATCCCGGGGCGGAATAATAGGAAACCGACTGGTAATCTACAGGCGAATGCTGCAGGTGTGCCCAGTCCGGCTCCTTCATACCAAGCCAGTGACGATATGACTTCAGTCTCCACTCGAGCATGAATTCCGGCTCTTCCTTTTTTGCTGAAATCAGCCGGATCACATCCTCACTCAAACCGGGCGGGATCGTATCGGACTCAATATCGGTTACAAAACCCGCCTTGTATTCGCTCTCGATCAGCGTTTTAACCTGTTTGTTGGAAGCCATCTTTATCCAGGTCCTGTTCCGGAGCTAATTGGAATGATGTTCGGAATCTGTTTCTGTAAATGAATCACAGGCTCAAAATGCGGTTGCACCATATCAGCCAGGGTGATGTCCGCCAGTGCATGTTGTACAGCGTGATTGATGCGCTGCCAGCTTCCACTGACAGAGCAATGCGCCAGCTGTTCGCAATCGCCGGAACCGAGGTTGCATTCTGTCAGGGCAATCGGCCCTTCAAGGGCCACAATAATGTCCTGCACCGAAATGTCCTCCAGACTGCGCCTCAGACGATAACCGCCTCCCGCACCCCGGATAGATTCAAGCAGGCCTTCCTTCAACAGCAGCTTTAAAACCTTGCTGACCGTGGGCACAGACAAGTGCGAGACCGCAGCCAGACCGGCGGCATTGCGCAAGCGCTCCGGTTCTGCCGCAAACTCGGTCATCAGCAGCACGCCATAGTCTGTTAACTTCGTAATCCTGAACATTTCACCTGCCTGAAATAAAGTGGCACCAATATAGTACTATTTATAGCAGGTGCAAGCGCATTTACCAACAAATCTTGTGGGGAGATTATGTTACAACCCCTTCTATGACTTACAGATATTATTGATCCGGTGGTTTTCCTTTTCAAAAAAACTGCTTAACCGCTATCCAGATCAAGATATTTTACTCTGCGTTCAAATCTGTCCTGTGGCACATTGGTCCAGTTCGCACGCTCTGAAAGCACCGCTGCAAAGCCCTGACGGTCGTTGGCAGATACCAGCTTCTGAATCTTCTTCCTTGCATTCGGTGTATAGTCACCGCGAAAGCGAAGATCGACGAGCACATCACGAATAGCATGATCCAACTCGTCCCAGTCCACCGGCCCATAAATTCTGACACAGTCTTCCTTATTGCAGATGCGGCGTACGTCCGCAGCCATCTCATTGTAAGTGGCGGTAAATAAACGCTCCTGTTCATTCGTGCTGATTTCAGCCACTTCAAGTCCATGTCCGGCAATATAGCGACGGGCATCATCCCCGCTCAGCCCCGCCGCCCCGGCCATGGTACGGGCAACCTGCGCATCAATACCGGCTTTAAGAAGATCAGCCAGGATTTTTTCAGCCGACTTTTCCTTCATATCGTAACCACGCCCGATCGTCAGTCCGGATGTGGCCCCGGGCACATGCAGAACCCGGCTGTGATAACGCCCGCCCTCCATGCCTTCAGCATCATAGGTTAACTTACCTCTGCTTATCGCCATAACATATCCCCAAACAGCATCTACAGTTTCAGGGACATAAATCCAGTGGTTCTGTTTGTTTGCCGCTTCAGACCAACGGGTGTTAACGAATATCCCCTGCGCGGTATGCGGCACTCAATCTCCCGCCATTCATGCGGGATTTCCGTGACCAGAAAACAGATGCGATTCACGGTATGGATACCGGTCAGAATCCACTGGTCCCCGTC
>CAYLYU010000097.1:0-6667 GCA_964387725.1 uncultured Zetaproteobacteria bacterium
TGGGATTGCAACTCATCCACTCAGCCTTCTGCAAGTGGCTCTAATGAATCATCATCCTGTTGACACCGTACAAGGGCATCGCAAGCGCTTGCGGCAGCGTTTCGCCAGGCATGGCCTTGACGGGTTTCATGATTACGAAGTCCTGGAACTGCTTCTGACCTATGCTATTCCCAGGGTGGATGTTAAGCCTCTGGCCAAACGTTTGCTCAAAGAATTTGGCACATTGGCCGGTGTGTTTGACGCAACGGTGGCGGAGCGTTCTCAGGTGGCAGGAATCGGCGAGAAGGGTTCCGTCTTTCTGGCGCTGATTCGCCATATGGAGATTCGTTACCTAGCTTCAGAACTTCCCGGTAAATCCGTTTTTGACCGGCCCGACAAGGTCAAGGCTCATTTACGTTTCCTGTTGCAGGGACGTGGCATGGAGTGTTTTGGAGCGGTCTTTACTGATCAGCAGCATCGGCATCTTGCCAGTGAGATTATATTTGAGGGCACGGTGGATCGAACCGCCATTTATCCGCGAAATCTGATAAAACGTGCCCTGGAGCTGGATGCCAAGGGTTTGATCCTCTTCCACAACCATCCCGGCGGTACAATGAGCGCCAGCCAGGAGGATATCGATCTCACTCAGGCCATAGTCAAGGCTGGCACGCCTCTGGATATCAAAGTTCTCGATCACTTTCTGCTTGCCGGTAAAGAGGTGTTGTCATTCAAGGAAAAGGGCTGGTATTAGCCTTTTTAAGGCTATTGAAGACAAATCACATTTTTAGCCGATTGACATTGGTGCTATATTCGGCTCTATTTATGGTGCTAAACAGGAGGAGCCATGAAATACAGTGAATCCATCAAGCCCATCAGTTATCTGAAGACACACACATCTGAAATTATTCGGGAAGTGGCCGAAGGTCGTTCCCCGTATGTGATTACTCAGCATGGAGAAGCCAAGGCCGTGGTGCAGAGCGTTGAGGAATATGAACAGAACCAGGAGACACTGGCGATGCTGAAAATACTGGCTATGAGCTCCAAAAGCCTGCAGGGAGGCAAGGTGCGTGATGCAGATGAGGTATTTGCAGAAATGCATGCCCGGATTCAGAGAGATGCAAACCCGTGAAACGCTATCGGGTTCGTTTGATTTGCGATGCCGAAACAGATATGAAAGAGATTTATGCCTATATCAGGCAGCATGATTCACTACAGAGTGCGGCAGAGATCGTGGACGCACTGCAATCAGCTTGTGCCACTTTGGCACAGTTCCCCGAACGCAGGCATGTCCCCCGGGAACTGGCGCAGATTGACTCATTGCACTATCAGGAAATCATTCATGGCCCGTGGCGGGTTATCTACCAGATTGATGGCAACGATGTGCTAATTCATGCTATTCTCGATGGTCGCCGTGATGTGCAGAATCTTCTGTCCCACAGGCTAACGCGGCCATGAGATTGGGAGTTAGCGCATGGATATACTGATTGGCGGATTGATTGCAGGGTTTATTGTTGGATCAATATTTGCCTGGTTGTGGCTGAGAAAGAGTCTGGGAACTGAAGTTGAACGGGAGATTTCAGAGAATCGCGAGCGCATTGCCGAATTGAGCGCAAGGAATGAAATGCTTGAGGAACAAACAAAGAATCTTCAGGCCGCTCAAGATGAATTGAAACAAAAAATCACCTTGCAGAATGATGAAATCCGGCAACTGAATTCGGATGAAGCCACATTAAATGAGCGGTTGGATCAAGAGCAACAGCGAGCTGCCGAGAAACTGGCTTTGCTTGAGGATGCCAAACAAAAGCTCAATGATGCATTCAAGGCCATGTCTTCCGAAGCATTGAAAACCAACAATGAATCATTTCTGAATCTTGCCCAGGAAACCCTTTCCCGATTCCAGCAAGGCGCTGTTTCCGACCTGGATAAGCGGGGTAAAGAGATTGAGCAACTGGCGAAACCGGTTCATGACTCACTGGAGAAAATGGATCATCGCCTGGGCGAACTGGAAAAGGTGCGCGAAGGCGCCTATGCGGCTATTCGGGAGCAAATCATCAGCATGGCGGGCGAGCAGGATAAACTACGCTCCGAAACAGCCAATCTGGTTCGCGCATTACGCCAGCCACAGGCGCGGGGACGCTGGGGAGAATTGCAACTCAAACGGGTCGTGGAAATGGCAGGCATGCTTGATCACTGTGACTTCACCGAACAGACGCATGTTGCCGGAAAAGAGGAAGAACGCGCGGTCCGGCCGGATATGATTGTGAACCTGCCGCTTGGACGACATATTGTGGTGGACTCCAAGGTGCCGCTTTCCGCCTTTCTGGATGCCATGGAAAGCGATGGAGATGAGGCCGAAGCCTTGCTTGCCCGCCACGCCACGCAACTCAAGACCCATATTAAAGGGCTAAGTACGAAGGCCTATTGGGATCGTCTCCGTAAAGAGCTGGGCGAAACGCCGGAATTTGTTGTGTTGTTTGTCCCCGGTGAGGATTTTTTCAGTGCTGCATTGAAGGTTGATGGAGGCTTAATCGAATATGGCGTGGAGCAGAAAGTGATTGTCGCCACTCCAACGACCCTGATCGCCTTGCTGAAGGCCGTGGCTTATGGCTGGAGGAATGAGGCATTGGCACAGAACGCGGAGGAAGTGGCGGCGCTTGGTAAGGAGCTGTATGTCCGAATCCAGAAATTGTCCGAACACTGGTCCAACGTGGGGCGTCATCTTGGACGTACTGTAAGTGCCTACAATGATGCAACCGGTTCGCTGGAGGCGCGTGTGCTGTCCGGAGCGCGCAAGTTTGAGGTGCTCAAGACCTCACCGGAAATGGCATCATTGCCCTCGCCGGAACCTGTGGAGGCGCAACCAAGGGAGCTGACCTCGGCAGAATTGCGCCCAAGTATTGAAGATGGCTGAAAATACACTATGTAAGCAGCTTTGCTCAGAATTGAATTGCTGACTGAGGCTTTTGTGATCCATAAGATACGCTGATGAGCCAGGTTATCGCCGGTATTCATGCTGTCAGGCATGCGCTTCAAGAGCGACAGCCTGTTCATGAACTTGTTATTGAGCAGGGGAAAAGTCAGCCTCGTTTGGACGAATTGATTCAACTGGCCAAAACGGCAGGGGTGCGTATCTCTTTTCTGCCACGCTCGGATCTGGATCGTTTGACAGAGGGTGTTGTGCATCAAGGGGTGATTGCAAAATTGCGTGCAAAGCCATCTCCATCTTTTGACGCGTGGCTCACCTCCCTGGATATACATTATAATCCGCTGGTTTTGTTGCTTGATTCGGTTACCGACCCTCACAACCTTGGTGCCTGTTTGCGTTCGGCAGACGCTGCAGGTTGTTGCGGGGTCATCGTTCCTTCTGATCGTTCTGCATCACTTTCGTCCGTAGCTGCCAAGGCTGCCAGTGGTGCTCTGGCACGGTTGCCTGTTGTTTATGTGAATAATCTGGTGCGCGCAATAAAGCAAATGCAAAAGCGGGGCTTTTTTATCTATGGTCTGGCGGGGGAAGGAGAGGCATCTTTATTTCAGACGAATCTTTTGGGTAAAACCGGACTGGTTCTGGGTTCGGAAGATAAGGGTCTTAGAAGGCTTGTGCGTAATACATGTGATGTTTTGGTTCACATCCCGATGTCGGGCAAGGTTGAGTCGCTTAATGTGTCCGTGGCAACAGGCGTAGCCTTGTTTGAGGCTGTGCGCCAGCGTCTGGATTGATCAGACTTATGTCCCTGTTTTTCTCTCTTCCTGCTTAGGCGTTGCAGATTTCAGGCTGACAAATGTCTGGCCGCAATACTGGCACATGCCTTTACCATCCTGCAGCCTGATATAGACTAAAGGATGTTGGCCATCATCCGAGCAGGAAGCGATATTTTCGGTGACATGAATCGAATCTTTGCTCATGGTTCCCCCAGCGTGCGATTTTGGAAGGCGCATTGTGTTGAGCAGGGGTGTTTTGTCAAGTTGTTGAATTGAAAACGGCAGGGAGAAGATGTGAAAGTTTCTTATGACAAAATTTGTATCGAGGGGCTAAAGGTTCATACTGTGATTGGCATCAATGACTGGGAGCGTCAAACTCGCCAGCTGGTTTGCCTTGATCTGGAAGTCGCCTGGGATATCTCCAGGGCTGCCCAAAAGGATGATGTCTGCCATACCCTGAACTACAAAGCCGTTGCCAAACGCTTAACTGAATATGTTGAGGGATCAAGCTTTGGTCTCATTGAAGCTCTGGCGGAACAGTGCGCTCAGATTGTGTTGACGGAATTTCAGGCGCCATGGCTTCGTTTGAAACTTTCCAAGCCCGGAGCAGTACGTGGATCGGACAACGTGGCCGTAATCATTGAGCGGGGTAAGCTTTCCTGAGAACGGCCCTGATTGGCATGGGGTCCAATATCGATCCGGAGCACCATCTCCTGCTCGCAGCCAGCTCAATTCGTCAGCGGTTTCCGCACGTTGTTTTTTCGAAAGTGTACAGATCCAGGGCCGTGGGCATGGATGCGGCTGATTTTCTGAATGCCTGTTGCCGGATTGAAACCGACCTGTCAGTCAGTGAAGTAAGAAGCTGGCTAAAGGATATTGAGGCGGATCATGAGCGCGACCGCTCACAAGGTTCATGGAAACCCCGAACCCTGGATCTTGATCTGTTGATGATGGAGGATGAGATGGTGGACAGAGATCTGTATTACCTGGCGCATCTTTATCAGCCGGCACTGGATCTGATTCATCTGAAGCCGACTGTTTCAGCAAGTGAACAATTACAATCCCTGGACCTGCGCTTGTAAATCGCATGTGTGAGTTTACACTCCGCGCCACTTGAACTTTGCGGTAATATAATCCAAAACGCAGGAGGATGTCTGGCATGTTGATCGCTGTTCCAACAGAGGTAAGTCCTGGTGAAAAACGTGTGGCAGCAACTCCGGAGACGGTAAAGAAATACTGTGCTTCCGGTTATCAGGTTCTGGTGCAGAAGGGGGCGGGCAACTATGCTTACTTTCTGGATTCAGATTATGAGCTTGCGGGTGCAAAGCTTGTTGAGTGCAGTGCTGAACTCTATGGGAAGGCAGACATCATTCTTAAAGTAAAAGGCCCCGATAAGGATGAGCTCCGGCAGATGGCCGGGAATGCCGTTCTTGTTGGAATGCTTGCCCCGGGCACCAATCCACTGATTCAAGCATATGCCAAAAAGGGGTTGGCCTGTTTTTCTCTGGAACTGTTACCCCGTATTTCGCGAGCCCAGAATATGGATGTTCTTTCCAGTCAGGCTAATATCGGTGGTTATAAGGCAGTATTGCTGGCGGCTCAGTATTATGAACGTTTTTTCCCCTTGCTTATGACAGCTGCAGGTACTGTGAAACCAGCCAGGGTTTTGATTCTGGGTGCCGGGGTAGCAGGGTTACAGGCCATAGCAACGGCTCGCAGGCTTGGTGCCATGGTTGAGGCCTTTGATGTCCGCGCTGCAGTGAAGGAGCAGGTTGAAAGTCTGGGAGCACGGTTTATTGAGGTTGAAACAGAAGCTGCCGAAGATGCGGAAACTTCCGGCGGTTATGCGCGAGAGATGTCTGAAGAGTATAAACAAAGACAGGCGCAGTTGATCCAGGAACATGCTATCGAAGCTGACATCATTATTACTACAGCTTTAATTCCGGGAAAGCCCGCGCCAAGGCTTATCAGTGAGAATACAGTACGTGAAATGAAACCCGGCTCAGTTATTGTGGATATGGCGGCAGAGATGGGTGGGAATTGTGAGTTGAGTGAGCCCGATCAGGTCGTGGTCAAGCATGATGTAACCTTGATTGGTCTCAGCAATATTCCTGCGCTTATGGCGACAGATGCAAGTCAGCTCTACGCCAGGAACCTGTTTAACTTTCTCAAGCCGATGCTGACTGAAGGCGGCGAAGCCTTAAACATCGATTTGGAAGATGAGGTTATCAAGGCCTCATTACTGTGTAAGGACGAGGATATCCTTATTCCTCACTTAGATACTCAGGGAGGCAAAAAATGAGTGCGACGCAGGCAGGTCTGGATGCTGCCGGGGTGGCGGAAAGCGCGGCCCACACAGCAGTAGATCCTTTTATTTTCAGCTTCACGGTTTTTGTTCTTGCTATTATTGTGGGCTATCATGTTGTCTGGAATGTGACGCCGGCTCTGCACACGCCCCTGATGAGTGTGACCAATGCCATTTCCAGCATTGTTATCGTTGGTGCTATTTTGGCTGCAGGCCCCGGGGAAGGAAATCTGGCGATGGTACTGGGGACGATTGCCGTCACCCTGGCATCCATTAACATCTTTGGCGGCTTTATGGTGACACAGAGAATGCTTGCCATGTTCAAAAAGCGGAAGTAACAACCATGTTATCAGCAAATATAGTAGAGCTGTCCTATCTGGCAGCCGCAGTTTTGTTGATCTTTTCCCTGAAGGGTCTGTCCGGTCCGGAAACTTCGCGACGCGGAAACATTTTTGGTATTGCCGGAATGTTGATAGCTGTTCTTGTCACCCTGCAGCTTCCCGAGGTGAAAAGTTATGGCTGGATATTCACCGGGATACTTATTGGTGGTTCGATCGGCGTAATCGTTGCCCGCAAAATTCCCATGACACATATGCCCCAGCTCATCGCTGCCATGCATTCTCTGGTTGGCCTTGCTGCAGTGCTCATCGGTTTTTCTGCTCTTTATAATCCGGAGGCCTACGG
>CAYLYU010000098.1:0-6639 GCA_964387725.1 uncultured Zetaproteobacteria bacterium
TTATTTTTAAATACAGCAATGATGGGGTTGTTTTCTTAACTCCTGTAATGGCAAGTTGCCTATATCGAAGTTTGCATCTTGAATCAGAACCTCCCTTGGCGTCATAATACGCGCGGAGGGGAAACTTCTGGCGCAGAACTCGTCTGAAAGATCAAAGTAGCCGAAGCAATTATTATTCCCTAAAGGAGATTGTTATGTCCGCAAAACATCCAATTGTAGCTATCACCGGCTCATCAGGCGCCGGGACTAGCACGGCAAAGGTCGCTCTGGAGCATATTTTCCGCCGCGAGGAAGTTGTCCCCGCCATTGTTGAGGGGGATTGTTTTCATAAATTTGATCGTGCCGGATTTAAGTCTGCAGCGAAGGAATACGAGAAACAGGGGAAGCGCCTGAGCCACTTTTCTCCAGATGCGAATGTTTTCGACAAACTTGAGCTTTTGTTTAAAGAATACGGAGAAACCGGTTCCGGACTTGCCAGAACATATCTACATGATGCCGAAGAGGCCGCGCCTTACAATCAGGAGCCAGGAACTTTTACCCCCTGGGAACGGGTTGGAGGAGATAGCAATCTGTTGTTTTATGAAGGCTTGCACGGAGGAGTGATTACGCCAGAGGTTAATGTAGCTCAGTATACGGATATGCTCGTTGGTATCGTGCCTGTAGTTAATCTTGAATGGATTCAAAAGATTCATCGTGATACCAAAAAACGCGGCTATTCTGATGAGGCCGTGGTTGATAATATTCTACAGCGTATGCACGACTACGTGCATTTCATTACGCCACAGTTTGTCCATACCGATATAAACTTCCAGCGTGTGCCGGTTGTGGATACGTCTCACCCGTTTGTGGCCCGTGATGTGCCGACCTCGGACGAAAGCCTGGTTGTTATACGCATTCGCAAGCCACAGAGGTGGGGCATTGACTTTCCGTACTTGCTTTCCATGTTGCACGATTCGTTTATGTCACGGCGTAATACTATTGTAGTACCTGCTGGCAAGATGCTGTTGGCGATGGAAATTATTTTGACCCCTATCGTTCATATGTTAATGAAAAACGCAATGAAATCAGGAAGTTAAGTAAAAACAAAGCTTTCAATAGCGTTTTTTCTGTCATATAAAATGCTTGTTAGCAAAAAGAATCAGGGTGATTTTTATACATGGGTAAATTGAGGGCGCCTCAAAATTCGTTGGAGGCGCCCTTGGTCTTGCACTCTTCAGTTTAGGCTCCGCAGTTAGGGATCTCTCTGGATTTTAATCGCCTCTGTCTCTAACCTCCACCAATCTATGAAGCGAAATATGTTTCACGTGAAACATCCGGATGGCATCGTTGATGTCCTGGTTGTTGGTGCAGGCCACGCTGGTTGTGAAGCGGCCATGGCTGCTGCGCGCCGCGGAGCTCGTGTTCGTCTCATTACTCAAAATCTGGATACGGTGGCCAAAATGTCTTGCAACCCGGCAGTCGGAGGGGTGGGGAAAGGGCATCTTGTGCGTGAAATTGATGCTATGGGTGGCCTTATAGGACTGGTTGCTGATCAGGCAGCATTACAATACCGGGTCCTCAACCAGCGCAAGGGCCCTGCTGTTCAGGCTACCCGAGTTCAATGCGATCGACGGTTATACCATATTCAAATGCGGAAATGCCTTGACTATGAACGTAATGTATATCTTTATCAGGGCACGATACAATCGTTGCTTTTTGAAAAAAATAAAGTGGTCGGTGCAGTTGATGATCTGGGCGTGGCTCATCTTGCCAGGGCTGTAATTTTAACTACAGGGACTTTCCTGCAGGGGCTTATCCATATTGGCGATAAGAAGATTTCTGCCGGCAGGGCCGGAGATACCTCCGTGGACAGCCTGACGGAAGAGTTTTATAGATGTGAACTTAGACTGGGTCGCATGAAAACGGGAACACCTCCACGCCTTGATCGTCGGAGTATTGCATGGGATTTATTACAGCAGCAGCCAGGAGACCAAAACGCCCTGCCCTTTTCCAGCCTGCGATCTTCCATTATCACGGATCAGGTTTCATGTGCGATTACCCGGACGACAGAAGAAACACATGAGATTATAAGTGCCAACTTGATTTCCTCCCCCCTGTATTCGGGACAAATTAAAGGCGTTGGTCCGCGCTACTGTCCAAGCATAGAAGACAAGGTTATGCGCTTTGCACATAAAGATAGCCATCAGATCTTTCTGGAGCCAGAGGGTCGTGATCATGAAGAGGTGTATCCGAACGGGATATCAACTTCTTTGCCTGTCTCGGTGCAGTGGGCTTTTCTCCGTTCAATTCCGGGGCTGGAAAATGCCCTGATTTTGAGGCCAGGCTATGCCATTGAGTATGATTATGTTGACCCAACTGAGCTGCTGCCAACACTGGAATCTAAAAGGTTAAATGGTTTGTTTCATGCCGGTCAGATCAATGGTACAACAGGTTATGAAGAAGCAGCTGCCCAGGGGCTTGTTGCAGGAATTAATGCTGCTGCGATAAGTCTGGATCTGGAGGCATGGGTACCTGACAGGTCCGAGGCATATATAGGTGTAATGATTGATGATCTTGTGACCAAAGGGGTCACGGAGCCTTACCGTATGTTTACGGCTCGCGCTGAGTATCGACTGAGCTTAAGGGAAGATAATGCTGATATCAGGCT
This sequence comes from uncultured Zetaproteobacteria bacterium, assembly GCA_964387725.1. GTDB lineage: Bacteria > Pseudomonadota > Zetaproteobacteria > Mariprofundales > Mariprofundaceae > CAYLYU01. Next base: position 2,648 of record CAYLYU010000098.1, read on the forward strand.
TGCTCCTGTTGCGATACGTTTAGGTCTGTACGATGATATGCGCAAGCGCAATGCTGAAGCCAGGTTAAAGCGTCTTCAGAAAGCGGAGGGGATTATTAACACGCTTAATGTCGGAACCGGAAAAGAGTGGCGTAAACGGTTGGAAATATTAAACTTACCGGTTCCTGCTAATTCCGTCCGGTTTCCGGCCTATGTGCACCGTCAGGATGTTAATGTGCATCAGGCACTCAAGCTTCTTGACTTGCCTGATGATTTGGACAGGCGAGATGTTAAAAGTCTGATCGCTATTATTCATTACTACGGTTATCTCAAAAAACAGGAGATGGAACTACAGAGGTTCAGACAACTGGAAAATGAGCCTATACCGTTAAAGTTTGATTATTTAAGTGTTCATGGCCTGAGTCATGAGTGCCGGCAGAAACTGCAATTTGTTCTCCCGAGAAACATTGGTCAGGCAGCTCGAATTTCAGGCGTTACGCCTGCTGCTTTGACGAGTTTAATGCTACGCCTGAATCAGTTACGTAAATGATGCAGGAACTTGAAGACAATTTGGTTCGTTACGTTAAGGAAGTCATGCGTTTTTCCCGCGCTCTGAATCTGACATCGGTTAAACAAAGGGCCGAATTTCATCAGCGGTTTATTCTTCCCTCTCTGGCGTTACTCCCTATGCTTCCTGTTGCAGGTCGTTTGCTGGATATAGGAAGTGGTATGGGGATTCCCGGCATTCCAATTCTGTTGGCAAGATCAAAATTGCACGGCATCCTGGTAGAAAGGCGTCAGAAGCGAGCTGAATTTCTAAGGCACCTTAAGCGTAACTTTGGTTTAGATGCGGAAATTCATGGAAAAGATCTGGGTCAACTGCCTGGTCTTGATGTTGATGTCTGTGTTGCTCGTGCCGTTGCTGGCATAGAACATTTGTTAACTATGTGTGCACCCCACGCACATGAGGGAACCCTGGCCGTCTTGACTGTTCCAAGGTCGGGCAAGGTTATGAATACGGCTGGCTGGAGCTATCAGCGTAGCAATAGTATAACTGCTGGAAGGGAGAGTCAGACTATTCACATTTATCGTTATGGGAAGGTTTCACGTGAAACATAAACACCTTGGGCCGGTTATAGCCGTTACCAATCAGAAGGGGGGTGTAGGTAAAACGACTACCTGCATTAATCTGGCAGCTTCGCTCGCAGCAATAGGACAACGCGTGCTGGTCATAGATATGGATCCACAGGGCAACGGCTCAACAGGCCTGGGTGCTGATAAGGGAAATATCAGTGTTAATATCTATGATGTGTTAATGGGCGAGGCCAGTCTGCAGGAGGCCATATGCCCAACCAGCTTCGAGGGTTTGTTTGTGTTACCCTCCAATATGGATTTAGCTGGTGCAGAGGTTGAACTGGTGTCCGTCGAGAAGCGTGAATTCAGGCTCTTGAATGCCTTGAAGGCATATGAAGGCGAAAACTTCGAACATGTATTGATTGATTGCCCGCCGGCCTTAAGTTTGTTGACACTCAATGCACTGATAGCGGCGGATCGTGTGCTGATTCCTATGCAGGCTGAATTTTATTCTCTGGAAGGGTTAAGCCAGTTAATTGATACAATCCGTAGAATCAGGTTAAGTATGAACCCTGATTTAGGAATGGGAGGCATTTTGCTTACCATGGTGGATCGACGAAACAATCTGGCTATGCAGGTTGAGCAGGAAGTCCGTGATTATTTCGGCAGCCAGGTTTTTGAAGAGGTTGTACCGAGGAATGTACGTTTGTCCGAGGCACCAAGTTTTGGTATGCCGGTACTTCACCACGATATCCGCTCAAAAGGTGCTCAGGCTTATCTGGCGATAGCCAGCGAATTACTGGCAAGGGAGAACAGGCAAGGGAGGCTGGCATGACACAAGAAGCAAAAAGACGCGCTTTAGGCAGGGGCTTAGGCGCTTTGCTGGGTAATAAACCAAGCGCTGACTTGCTGACTCAGGCCCGGCCTGTACCCATCTCGCTCATTCGTCCAAACCGATATCAACCAAGAAATTCTTTTAATAAAGAACAGTTACGGTCATTAACCGATTCCATACGGCATGATGGTGTACTGGTACCCGTTTTATTGCGCCCATTTGGTGATGCGTACGAGCTCATTGCAGGTGAACGTCGCTGGAGGGCCGCTCAGGCGGCTAGCCTCCTGGAGATTCCCGCTATTATTCGGGAAGTGGATGACCAGCAGGCATTAGAGTTTGCTATCATTGAAAATGAACAGCGGGATGACCTTTCTGCTATTGAATCAGCTCGGGCCTACCAGCGCCTTGTTCAGGAATTCGGACTTACGCAGCAAACTGTGGCAGAGAGAATTGGCATATCACGATCGCAAGTAGCCAATATTATAAGACTTTTGCTATTGCCAGAAGTTGTGCAAAAGTTGATCGAGCAAGGAAAGCTGGAGATGGGGCATGCTCGACCCCTGATAGGGTTACCACACCAAAAAGCTGTTCGGATGGCAAACAAATGTATTGCCAATGCCTGGAGTGCTCGCCAAATGGAGCGTGCTGTAAAGCTGAAAGCACAAACAGGGCGTATATCTACCAAGATTGATGCTGATGTTGCTGCATTGCAGAATGCTTTGAGTCGCAACCTTGGCTTGCAGGTTGAATTTCGCTGTAAGTCAAAAGGTTCAGGCGAATTGTGTATTCGCTACTCCAGACTGGAAGAACTTGATGCTGTCCTTGCCAAGCTACGTACATAGAAAGCTGTTAAAATCATGATGAATATTCTACCCAAAGGGCTCCGTATATGCGGGTAGAAAATAAAGATTGGCGAGCGGTTTTTTGGCAAGAGGATACTGTTTGCTGGATTGACCAACGTTTGCTGCCATCTCGCTTTACCATTGTCCATGCGGAATCCCCCGAGGGAGTAGCCCAGGCTATTGAATCGATGCAGGTTCGTGGTGCCCCTACCATCGGGGCGGCGGCGGCCTTCGGTCTGGCTTTAGCATATCATCGCGATAGATCCAGGTTTGAGAGCTACTGGCTTAACAGGTTTCGCCGTACCCGGCCCACGGCCGTCAACCTGTTTCATGCCTGCGATTACATGCAGAGGTGTGCAGAGGAACGAGGGGGTTCTGAATCAATGATTCAGGCGGCTCACGCCTATGCGGATACTGAGGTGAAGAATAATCAAGTCATGGGAGAAAAGGTGGCTGCATTGCTGGCGATTGGCGAGCGGCGCATCCTCACACACTGTAATGCTGGCTGGCTGGCCGCAGTAGATTGGGGGACGGCACTATCCGGTATATATCATTTAGCCCGTTCGGGAGAATCTCCCTTTGTCTGGGTGGACGAAACACGTCCCCGCTTGCAAGGTGCAAAACTCACAGCCTGGGAACTTGATCAGGAAAATATCTCCTGCAAGTTACAGGCTGACTCGGCTGCGGCCTGGATGATGGCAAGGGGTAAGGTGGATGCGATTGTTGTCGGGGCTGACCGTATCGCATCCAATGGAGATGTAGCTAATAAAATAGGGACTTATATGCTTTCTCTGGCCGCTCAGGAACATGGTGTTCCGTTTTACGTAGTTGCCCCCGGTAGTACATTTGACGCTGGGTGTGCTGCAGGCCGATCTATCAATATTGAAGAACGGGGCGATGAAGAGTTGGTTGAAATCGCAGGTGAAACCAATGGAGTTCAACAGCGCTTACAATTGACACCGGTTGGTATAGCAACAAACAACCCGGCTTTCGATGTGACTCCTGCGGAAAAAATTACAGCGATTATCAACGAGAAAAGAGTTTGGCATCCATCATCAGGTGATTGACGCGTACGCTCCTGATACTTTCAGTTGTTTTTCTCTCATGGGAGGTGCGTGCAGAAATTGATAATAGTGTGATAAAAACCATAGATATTAATGAATTGGGAAATACCGCTTCAGACCAATATTGGGAATGAATCTACGCTCAGCAAACCCTTCTCCATTGGCTACTGTTTATCCTACTTTTTCAGGACAACAACC
>CAYLYU010000099.1:0-6639 GCA_964387725.1 uncultured Zetaproteobacteria bacterium
GCATGATGTTTCATGGCCTCGACCGCGATGCTTTCATCTCCGGCACCCGTTACCATAATGGATACAATGGATGGATACTTGTCCCCGATCTGTTTGAGTACTTCAAGGCCATTCATATCCGGCAGGACATAATCGATGATCGCCGCATCCGGAATCCGGCCATCTGCAAATTGCTCATTTATCAGTCTAAAGGCTTCTTTGCCGCTGTCTGCTGTGCTGACCGAAAACCCGCTTGCACGTTCAAGGCGGCGCTGAGCCAGTCTTGCCAGACCTTCGTCATCTTCGATGTAAAGAACCTTGAATGTATTCGAACCTGTTTCCATCCAGCGGATGCTGCAATAATGATGCCATGAGCTACCCTGGTATGGTAAGTGCTAGGGTTACAGCGAGCCACTTGAAACGGAGAAGGTATAAATCAGTTGAAGGGAATACGTTGCGCGCACATATCAATGCTTAAAACCTTGTTGCTTGCAACTTTAACGGTTTTCTCCATTGGAGCCTGTCAGAAATCTGACGATACGCCCATAAAAATTGGCATATTGCATTCGCTGACCGGCACCATGGCCATCAGTGAAAGGCCGGTTGTGGACGCTACATTGCTGGCGATTGAGGAGATTAATCAGTCCGGTGGCTTGCTGGGCAGGAAGCTTGTGCCGGTGATTGCAGATGGAAAATCAGACTGGCCCACATTTGCCAGTGAGGCAGAGCGTTTGATCACTGTAGAAAAAGTGGCTGTAGTCTTCGGCTGCTGGACATCCGCCAGCCGCAAGACCGTAAAACCGATCTTTGAAAAATATAACAGCTTGCTGTTTTATCCGGTTCAATATGAAGGTCTGGAAGAGTCCCCCAATATTATCTACATGGGTGCTGCGCCAAATCAGCAGATAGTTCCCGCCATCTCCTGGGCAGCTGAGCATCTTGGCAAGCGTTTGTATCTGATTGGCTCCGATTATGTGTTTCCACGGGTGGCCAACTGGATCATCAGGAAACAGGCTCAATTACTGGGACTGGATATAGTCGGGGAATCCTATATCCCGCTGGGAACTACAGATTTTGATAAGATCGTTGCAGATATCAAAACCAGCAAACCGGATGTCGTGATTAACACCATCAACGGCAGCAGCAATATTGACTTTTTTCATGCCTATGCCGGGGCCGGATTCTCAAGCCGTAAGTTGCCGATTATCTCATTCAGCATTGGAGATAATGAACTCATGGCTATGGGTAATAAAGTTGAACAGGCGGGACACTATGCAGCCTGGAGTTATTTTCAGGCATTACCGCAAGAGAAAAATCAGCGGTTTGTCTCTGCTTTCAGGCAAAGGTTCGGCCAGGACAGACGTATCAGTGATCCGATGGAAACTGCTTATTCTGCCGTACAACTCTGGGCAATGGCAGCCAGGTCGCACAATGCTGTGGATACTGCGGGGGTTATAAATGCTCTTAGAACCATAAGTCTGGAAGCGCCCGAAGGGATTGTTGCCATTGATTTTGAAAACCGGCATGCGTGGCGGGCCATGCGTATCGGGAAGCTCAATGCAGAGGGAGGTTTTGATATAGTGTGGGACTCCGGGAAGTTGATTCATCCGGAACCATGGCCCCTTCGTATTCTGCCAACGGATGGGAGGAGGTTTTTACAGAACCTGTACGAGATGTGGGGAGGATCATGGTCCGCCCCGGCAGAAGCGCAATCTTGAGTCTGATACACCGATATAGAAATTTACCCATTCGTTACAGGATGATCCTTGTCATCAGCATGATGGCACTGACTTCAGGTTTGGCAATATCCTATGTCGGAATGCAGCAGTACAAGCGGACCATTCTTTCCCAGTCTCTCAAGCATCTGGCCACGATTCGTGAGGCCAGAATTCACGATATCCGGGAGTATTTTCAACTCAGACTTCAGGATCTGGATGGTCTGGCCAGTCAAAGTGATGTTATCAAGACCCTGGCTATTCAGAACAGGCGTGATTCCACCTCCCGTGATCTGACCGTCTCCTATAGCGAGGCGGCTGAACAAGTCGGGAAATATCTGAACTACTATCATCAAAAGACCGGTTATCATGACATTTTTCTGATCACAAAGGCAGGAAACGTTATTTACACCGTTACAAAAGAAGCCGACCTTGGTACCAACCTTCTTTCGGGTAAATTCAGTACATCAGCACTTGCTGATGCCTTTCTCCGGTCAATGTTCCTGCTTCAGGCTCAATCGAGCACATTCACTTATTATGCTCCTTCCGACAAGGAAGCCGTTTTCCTTTCAACACCGGTTTTTGACGGGGATGTTTTGGTTGGTGCCATTGCTGTGCAATTGAATCGTTCGAGTTTGTTTGATGCAATCGCTTCCTTAACGGGTTTGGAAAAAACAGGCGAGATTGTTGCCGGGATAATCAAGGAAGGCAGTGCACTGTTAATTGCACCGCTCAGACACAGGCCGCAAGCGGCAATGAAATTATCGGTTCCGCTGAATGAAAATTGGGCCGGGCCACTTCAGTCTGCACTGCGGGGTAACGTGCAGGAAGGAGAAAGTCTTGACTACAGGGAAGTTATGGTGAAAGCCGCCTGGGGCTATGTGCCTGAACTGGAAATGGGAATCGTGGTAAAAATAGATAAATCCGAGTTGCTGGAACCGGTTGATGCGCTTCAGAGAAATCTTGTTCTGGCCGTGGGGGTTATTCTTCTCATCTTTATATTTGCTGCCGTTTTTCTGGCACGTTCCATTGCAAAACCTATCGAGAGTCTGCACAGGATGGCTGATGCCTTTGTGCATGGTAGCCCGGTTAATATGCCCAGTAACATTGAAAGTAATGATGAAATCGGCAAGTTGGCAAAGGCCTTTAATACCCTGATAGATGATATCGAACGCTACCATTCTGATATCGAGAAAAAGAATATTGAACTTGAAAATTATGGTGCAGAACTGGAACAGCAGGTTAATGAGCGTACTGCTACCCTGACCGCTGCCAATGAGGAGATAAAAAGCTTTGCCTATATCGTCTCCCACGATTTGCGTTCCCCTCTGGTTAATCTGAAAGGATTTACTGGCGAATTAGGTTACGACTTGAAGGAAATATCAGGAAAGATCGAGGCGATTCAGTCAAAACTGAATGAGGGCGAAGTCGGCCAGATGCAGAGACTGCTCCGGGAAGATATCCCCGAGTCGATGCAGTTCATCAATAATGCGGTAGAGAAAATGGATCACATGCTTTCTTCTATCCTCAAACTCTCCAGGTTTGGCAAGCGGGAGTTGGTTCTTGAATCCATCGATCTTGAAGTGCTTTGTCGGGAGGCTCTGTCTGCACTTGCCTTTCAACTCGAACAATCTCAAGTTGAAACAGTGCTGGAGTATCTTCCGGTAATTAGAAACGATCGTTTGGTAATGGAACAGATACTGGGTAACCTGATCGGTAACGCCGTTAAATATCTTGATCCGGAACGCCCAGGAAGAATCAGGATATGGTCTGAAGATACGGGCTCGGGTATCACTATCTTTGTGCGGGACAATGGCATGGGAATCCAGTCGCACGAAAAAGAAAAGGTGTTTCAGATTTTCAGGCGTGGAGCGCATGAGAAAATTCAGGGGGAGGGCATGGGCCTTGCCTATGTGCAGACGTTGGTTCGTGCCCAGGGTGGCAATGTCAGTTTTGAGCCGGCGCCGGATTGTGGCATAATTTTTGCGGTCTTTTTGCCATTGCCAAAAAAAGTATCATCAACATGAAATTTACAGAGGGATTACTTATGAGTTTACAGAATAACGGCACAAGCGTGACGATTGTCCTCGCCGAGGATGATGAGGGTCATGCCAGATTAATAGAAAAAAACCTGCGTCGGTCCGGTATCAACAATGAGATTAAATGGTGTGAGAATGGCAAGGTGGCGTTGGATTATATTCAGGGTACGGATCCTTCGGAGGGCGAAGCCCATGCTTCCAATATTTTACTCCTTCTGGATTTGAATATGCCTGTTCTGGATGGTCACCAGGTGCTTGAATGCTTGAAGAATCATGCTGAAACCAGAAAAATTCCCGTCATTGTTCTGACTACAACGGATGATACTCAGGAAATAAGGCGTTGTTATGAAGCGGGTTGTAATGTTTATATTACCAAGCCGGTGGAATATGATAAATTCAGCAAAGCCATCCGGCAGTTGGGTCTGTTCCTGAATGTAGTTAGCATCCCCAATGGTATTTAGTATACTGACGGTGTATTGAAGAATGTGACGCGCACCAGGGCACCCGTGTAAACCAGAATAAATGTTACTGCAATAATAGCTACAATTTTCATTTTATCTCCTGTTCCAGTCCGGGCTGTTTAACTTGCCCTGAGGCATGCATCGGTTCAAAAAACCGGTGGCATGATCCGGCATCATCACGAATTCAGGTTAAAACAGTGTGGGTTGGGTGTAAATTGTTCTTAATCAAAAAAAGGTCCTCTTTTCAGTTGCATGACTCCGGCATTTCGCGGAGGGTCACGACATGGAACAGCTTGCTCAGATAAGCAGCATCATTGCTCTGACCATGGGCGTTGCCTGGGCAGCAGGTATCAATCTGTACGCGACCATTCTGATGCTGGGCCTGCTTGGGGCCAGTGGCAATATGGATTTACCTCCCGGGCTGGAGATTCTTGAAGATCCCATGGTTTTGATAGCTGCTGGCCTGATGTATTGCGTGGAGTTTTTTGCCGATAAAATGCCCGGAGTGGATACCGGCTGGGACGGCATTCACACCTTTATTCGTATACCGCTCGGGGCCGTGCTGGCGGCAGGGGCTGTCGGAGATGTTACCCCCGCGCTTGCTCTGGCAGCAGCTATTGCCGGTGGCGGCGTGGCCGCAGGGACGCATGCTACCAAGGCAGGGGCACGGGTGCTGATCAACACATCACCCGAACCTTTCAGTAACTGGACAGTGTCAATTCTCGAAGACGTTGCCGTTATCGCCGGACTCTGGACCGCCCTGCATCACCCTGTTCTGTTTGTCATTCTGTTCGTCCTGTTCGTGTTGACGCTGATCTGGCTGCTGCCAAAATTGTGGCGAGGAATCAAAACAGTATTTTCCAGAATCGGACGTTTCTTCGGCCCGAAAAAACCCATAGACAAAGATCAAAATTTACAGCCATAGGAAATAAGTAAACTGTCCCCGGAAAGAAAAAGGGAGCTTTCCTGGTCATTTTACGACTGGGCAAACTCCGCCTTTGCCACGACGATCATGGCAGGCTTTTTCCCCCTCTTCTTTAAGGAATACTGGAGTGCTGGCATGGAGGTTGGCGAAAGCACCTTCTGGCTGGGCTCGGCTAACTCTATCGCCAGCATCATTGTAGCGGCTTTTGCGCCTGTTCTCGGTGCCATTGCCGACCGTGGCAGTGCAAAAAAAAGATTTCTCATCTTCTTTGCCCTGATGGGCATCGTCATGACTGGCAGCCTTTTTCTCGTAGCGGAAGGAAACTGGGGCATGGCCGTAGTCCTGTACATCCTGGCCATCATTGGTTTTGCCGGAGGAAATATTTTTTACGATTCACTGCTACCTGACATTGCGGATGAGCGCCGGGTGGATGTTGTATCTGCCTTTGGTTTTGCCATGGGTTATCTGGGTGGAGGGTTGTTGTTCGCCATTAATGTCTGCATGACGCTGTGGCCCGAAACTTTCGGACTTGCCGATTCCAGTCAGGCTGTGCGCATTTCATTTCTAATGGTGGCCTGCTGGTGGGCGCTTTTCTCTATCCCTGTATTTTTGTTTGTTGATGAGCCGGGAGCAGCGGAAGACATAGGCTTTGTCAGAGCCACACGCGAAGGTTTCGCCCAACTTGTTTCAACCTTTGCCGAAATCAGATGTTTGAAGGCTGTATTCCTCTTTCTGGCCGGATACTGGCTGTATATCGACGGCGTGGACACCATTGTACGCATGGCGGTGGACTTCGGCCTTTCTCTTGGATTTGATGCCAACGGTCTTATCGTAGCTCTGCTCATTACCCAGTTTGTCGGTTTCCCGGCCGCAATCGCCTTTGGCAAGCTGGGCGAACGATTCGGGGCCAAAACAGGCATTTTTATCGGCATCGGTGTTTATATCTGTACCACAATCTGGGGATATTTCATACAGTCCCTGGCCGAATTCTACATACTGGCCGTGGCCATTGGCCTGGTGCAGGGCGGTGTACAATCTCTCAGTCGATCCCTCTATACACGCTTGATCCCGAAAGGGAGAGCAGCCGAATTTTTCGGATTTTACAATATGATGGGCAAATTTGCTGCCGTTATCGGGCCGGTACTCATGGGCTGGGTAAGTGTGGCCACCGGCAATCCCAGAGTCTCAATCCTGGCCCTTCTTATCCTGTTCATTTCCGGTGCCGTCATCCTCTACTTTGTCGATGTGGAAGAGGGAAAGGAAACTATATAATATCCTGTGCTCTTTGTGTTTTCTGCCGCGATCTTAGTGGTTAGTACACAGCTTTCGGGAGAGGGAATGAAAAAGAATGATTTAAAGCCAAAAATTCAGGAGCGGGCAGGCAGGAGGGCTTACCCATATCCTTATGATGAGTCGCAGGATGAGGTTAACCTCATCGACCTGTGGCAAGTGCTGGTGTGCCGTAAGCGGCTAATCCTGGGTGTATTGTTGTCAACCCTGCTGTTAGGCTGGATGTATGC
>CAYLYU010000100.1:0-6628 GCA_964387725.1 uncultured Zetaproteobacteria bacterium
ACTGGACTCATTTGGGGCAGCAGCGCTTCAATCAAGATTAGTGTTAACAGGCCCTAGCGAAGAAGATAAAGGTTTCCTGAATTGTTTCGCACAAGAATACCACCGGAAAAAACTACAAAGGAGCGGTCAATTCTGCCTGAAACACTCAATTGTTTTATAATATTTCCCTTCAAGTCGAGGATAGTTATCCGACCTTTGCTATCCCCAACTACCAGACTCCCATTCCAGACTACCGGACCCATCAATTCAGCGTCAGAAACACCCTGCCTCCATAATGTCTGCCCGCTTGCAGCATCCAGGGCAAAAACTTCCCCATCACCACTGGCCACGTACAGGTTCGAACCCAGGGCAAGAGGTGTATCTTTCAGCGAGAGATCTTTCGACCATACCTGTTGCCCGTCCTTGCGTGACAGAGCAGTGATATTCCCCTGAAAAAAGGAAAGGATCAGCAGATCTCCGGTCACAACCGGCCTTGATACAGGTGCCCGAATGTCACTTAAGGCTGCAGCTTCCATACTCAGATACAATTGCCGACGCCAGACCAGATCTCCGCTTTCTGCCTTAAGTGCTACAACATCTCCGTTACCGAAAACAGCATAAACCTGATCACCTTTGCTACTTGGTGATGAGCCTGCATGCAAAGTAAGCCCCTGCATTCGCCCGGAATAACTCCATTTCTTTTTCCCATCCTCTGAGAACCGGTAAATCCGGTTGTCAGATGTCTGTACGAGAAAGTCATCTCCCATCGCAACAGGCTGTCCAAGCAGGATTGAAGAAAGCTGTTGCTTCCATACGATAACTATTTTTTTCGCATCAATGCCATACAACACACCATCGCTATCAGCCAGAACGACCAGATCATTGGCAAGCGTTAAAGCACCGGATTCAGATGGTGCACCCAAACCGATCCGGCCTTGCTCTCCTCCATGCTGCTTGTAAATATGTACGCGACGGTCACCGCCGCCGATTACAATGGCATCCGAGGTTACCGTTGGTAGCGAATATCCGGATGCCCCCAGAGGCTTTCTCTGGTCGATATCGCGTACCCAGGCAACTCGCAGTTCGGCAGGTTTGCTAGTAATCGCAGAATCATCAGGTCCGTCATCTGCATCCATGAAAGGCAGGTTTGCGCAGGAAGCCAATACAGCGCACATCAGTAACAGGATTACCCTCATGATTCTGATGATGTCTCGGACTTCAGCCTTTTCAGCTTTTGCTCAATCTCTCGATTCAAATTGGTGTTGTAAGATTTCGCTTCCAGGGCCTGCTGATAGTGTTTGATGCGTTCCGCATCGGTATCAGCTGCTTCAGCAAGCAGAAGATGCAACAATTGCTTATAGGCTGATCCGGGCTGCAAGCCTTCGAGAAGATCACGGGCAACCTGCTTGTCTCCATTTTGAATATAGAGCCTGGCCAGATCCAGAGAGGCTTGCCACTCAAGATCATCTGTTCGCTTTGGATGAGCCAGAAGAGACCGAAGATGGTCTATGGCTAGATCGCTTTCCAGCCTTGACATAAGCAATAACGAAAGCATGGCATAGGAGGTATCTCCATACTCATTAATCACCTGATTCAGAACAACCTTTTTCTCTTCATCACCTTGCCTGTCCAGGGCTTGCTGATACAGCACGGCAGCAGCTTCACGAATTGACGCCTGCCTCTCTGTCCAGAGGCTAATGCCGACGATGACAAGCACCCCGGCCACAACTGTGGCAATAAGCTTTTGTTGATGTTCGTGAAACCAGGCGGTGAGCTGAGCGCTCTTCATATCCTGTTTCAGCTCCTGGAGTTCCTGCTGAGATGGCTCCAAAGGTTTCTCTCGGGACCCCTGCTTTGGCTTGGGTGCTTTTGAATTCACGTATCTAATCCTTTTCCAGCAATTATTTTGTTAGCAAGCTCTGGTTCATTGCTTCTGAACGCGACTACGACGTTGATGAGTAGCGCAGGCTAGATAGCAGCCAGGCTCTGTCAATGTTACCGGTGCCGCAGCTACCTATATCCTTTCTTCATTAATCCTGAATCAAAGGAGGTTGCTCCTCAGTCATCGCAACATTTAGTACACTACTAACCAAAGCAGCCAGAGGGATCGCAAAAAACACACCTACAAGTCCCCACAGACTGCCAAAGATAAGAATAGCCACCACAATGGCAATGGGATGTAAATCTACTACCTCGGAGAAAAGCCAGGGTATCAGCACATTTGCATCCAGTGCCTGAATGATTGTATAGGCCATGAGGGCATATAAAGTTGAATCACTCCATCCCCACTGAAAAAAAGACATCATCACAACCGGAATCGTTACAACTGCCGCCCCAATAAACGGAATCCACACCGACAAACCGGTCAATACACCCAGGAGAAGTGCATATTCGTGTTGCAGAAACCAAAATGCCATCCAGGTCACAAATCCTACTGCAAAGGCTTCCCAAAATTTCCCGCGAATGTAATTGCCAATCTTGACATCCACTTCAACCCACACTCTTTCTAACAGGGAACGCTCTCTGGGAAGAAACTTCTTGCCCCAGTTAATAAGCTCCTGCTTGTCCTTTAACAGGAAAAACACGAGAACCGGCACAAGCACCGCATAGACCAGCAATGCTATCAGGCCGGGGATCGAGGCAAGAGAAAAGGAAAGGATGTTTTTCCCCCACTCCTGAAAAGTATTGGCAGAACCGGCCAATAATTGTTGAACGTATTCCGGATTAATCCAGCCGGCATAGTGCGCCTGCAAGGCTTCAAGATTCTCGCGGGCCGCGATAAAGTAGGAAGGCCCCTGAGCGACAAGTCGGGCAAGCTGTTCTGCCAGCAGGGGAATGACAGCCAGAGTCGCAAAAAGGACACCAACAACGCCTCCACAACCTACCAGAAAAATAGCGGGCAAACGTGACAGCCTGCAACGCAATAATATATCCACGATATCATCCAGAACATAAGCCAGGGCGATAGCAACCAGCAGAGGAGCTAATATCTGCCCCAAAAAATGCAACAACAGAAAGATAACCAGTAGTGACAGCAGCAGCATGAGCAACTGCGTATTTCCCAATTTTTCTTGCAACCAATCGGTAACTATTTGCAAGATTTTTCTCCTGAATATCCGAACCCAACGATAATCGCTGACACGAGCATGGCTACAAAATGCAGAAATGCACTGACCCCATGCCATAAACTAAAACGCTGGCGCAGGGGATGATCCTCGGACACAAGATCAACAGCACCCATCTCAAGCCGCAAGTCAGACAATACGGAGGAAACATAAAATTCATTCAAAACAATGAGGGATACCAAAGCCCCAATCATCCACCAGCCCGATCTCCTCACTTGTAACCACCACCAGAGCCCGGTTAAAAGCAGAATTAACAATAACAGAACGGAGTTGCTAACATGGAAGATTTGCCCCGCCAGTTGTCCGGCAAGGTGCCGACTGTCAACCACATCAAACAAAACCGGAGCTACTACGAGTCCGGGAACAACGAGTAATCCCAGTATAAGAGCTGGAAGCAACCGTGATCCTCCAGCACGTATACAAGAGACATTAAACATATTCTATACCCTGAATCTCATATTCCCGGGTTCCGCTTGGTGCCTGAACAACAACAGCATCTCCCTCTTCCCTGCCAATCAAAGCACGGGCCAGCGGAGAGGTAACTGATATCTTCCCGGCTTCAACATCGGCTTCATCAACACCCACAATTTGATAGCTAAGTTCTCCACCCTCGTCCAGATCAACAAGAGACACCGTAGCTCCGAACACAACCCGATCAGCCCTGGTTGTTGAGGGGTCGATAACCTGGGCACGGGCCAGTTTGTCCCCGATTTCCTTGATGCGACCTTCAATAAATCCCTGCTCTTCCTTGGCTGCGTGATATTCAGCATTTTCTGACAAATCACCGTGCGCACGCGCTGTGGCGATTGCTTCAATCACCTGACGTCGCCTGAAGGTTTTGAGATGCTTTAATTCCTTGCGCAGGGCCTCTGATCCATGAACAGTCATCGGTACACGTTCCATTAACAATCTCCTCTGGCATGATATTCCTGAATACTGCAAACCCGGGTTACATCTTCCGGACTTAATATGGCGCCGGCTGCGGCCAGCCCACCTTCAACCGTAGTAAAATACGGAATACCCTGATCCAGCGTTGCCTGCCTGATCGACTTGGAATCATAAATAGCCTGAGCACCCTCGGTTGTATTGATAACCAGATTTACATCACCACTCAGGAGAATATCCACGATATGTGGTCGGACACCATCAATCACCTTGCCAACCCATGTGCTATTAATCCCGGCATCTTCGAGAGCAGCATGCGTACCGCTCGTGGCCATGATTTCAAACCCGTTCGAACCCAGCATGCGTGCCAGTTCTATCGTTGCAGCCTTATCTTTATCACGAACAGAAATAAATACACGTCCAGCGTGTGGCAGAAACTGCCCGACACCAAGCTGGGCCTTGTGATAAGCGGAGGCAAAGTCAGGGCCGATACCCATCACTTCTCCGGTAGATTTCATTTCCGGATTGAGCAAGGGATCCACACCATGGAATTTCACAAAAGGAAAAACAGCCTCTTTTACAGTAAAATAATTCTTTGCCGAAAAGCAGTCAGCAATACCCTGATCGACAAGGCTCTGTCCCGCCATAATGCGGGCGGCAACTTTGGCCAAAGGAACACCCATAGCCTTGGAAACAAATGGCACAGTCCGGCTTGCCCGGGGATTCACTTCCAGCACGTACAGCTTGTCCCCCTGCAAGGCGAATTGTATGTTAATCAGGCCTATTACCCCCAGATTCAGAGCCAGCAATTCCGTCTGGCGTGCAACTTCTTCTATCCAGTCGGACTGGATGGAATAGGGTGGCAGGGAGCAGGCGGAATCCCCACTATGAACACCTGCCTCTTCTATATGTTCCATGATACCGCCAATCACCACGACCTTTCCATCGCACAAGGCATCAACATCAAGTTCAATGGCATCATTCAAAAAACGATCCAGCAATACAGGGTGATCCGGACTGGCCTGAACAGCTTCTCGCATGTAGCGCAGCAGTCCGCTCTCATCGTGGACTATTTGCATAGCCCTTCCTCCGAGAACATATGAGGGTCGCACAACGACGGGGTAACCAATACTCCGCGCAGCACTTAAGGCTTCATCGACCGAACGGGCGGTAGCGTTGTCAGGCTGGTTTAGCTCAAGTCTGTGTAAAAGGCTTTGAAAACGCTCTCTGTCTTCGGCAAGGTCAATGGCATCCGGGCTTGTGCCAATGATCGGTACACCCGCAGCCTCAAGCTGTTTGGCAAGTTTTAGTGGAGTCTGGCCACCAAACTGTACGATTACACCATCAGGTTTCTCAATTTCAACGACAGCCATAACGTCTTCAAAGGTAAGAGGCTCGAAATAAAGGCGGTCAGAGGTATCGTAGTCCGTGGATACTGTTTCAGGATTGCAATTGACCATAATCGTCTCATACCCATCCTCTGACAAAGCAAAGGCAGCATGAACACAGCAATAATCGAACTCAATTCCCTGGCCAATACGGTTGGGGCCACCGCCCAGAACCATGATTTTCTTCTTGTCTGTGGGTCTGGCTTCACATTCCGGTTCATATGTAGAATATAAATAGGGGGTTTGAGCCTCAAATTCGGCGGCACAGGTATCCACACGCTTGAATACCGGTATTACACCATTCAGTTTCCGGGCAGATAGTATTTCCTCCTCGGAAGTGTCAAGCAACCGGGCCAGACGGGCATCCGATAAACCCTCGCGTTTGGCTCCCAGCAATTCGTCCGCTGTAATGTCTCCGACTCTGCACCCCTTCAACGACTCTTCCAGCAGAATTACGGCCTGGATCTCACGTACAAACCATGGATCGATACCAGTAAGCTTGCAAAGGCGATCTTCATCCCAGCCCAGACGCAAGGCCTCGCCAATCCACCAAAGCCGATCGGTGCCTGGAACAGCAAGCTTTTCCTGCAAAAAGACATCCGCGTCCACATCCGTCGGAATCAGCTTGTCGAAACCAAAGGTATCCGTCTCCAGCCCGCGCATAGCCTTTCCCAGAGATTCAGTGAAGGTGCGACCGATAGCCATCACCTCACCGACAGATTTCATCTGTGTGGTCAAACGCTCATCCGCACCTTCAAATTTTTCAAAAGCAAACCGGGGCAGTTTGGTAACCACGTAGTCGATTGAAGGTTCAAAGGCGGCAAATGTTTCACCGGTAATATCATTTCTTATTTCATCCAGCCTGTAACCGACAGCCAGCTTGGCAGCAATTTTGGCAATAGGAAAACCGGTAGCCTTCGAGGCAAGGGCGGATGAGCGGCTCACCCTCGGGTTCATTTCGATGATAATCATACGTCCATCATCCGGATTTACGGCAAACTGCACATTGGATCCGCCTGTTTCCACACCAATCTCGCGTAAAATAGCAATGGAAGCATTGCGCATACGCTGATATTCCTTGTCTGTGAGTGTTTGTGCCGGCGCTACAGTGATGGAATCACCTGTATGTACACCCATCGCATCCACATTTTCAATGGAACAAATAATGACACAATTGTCATGGCAATCGCGCATGACCTCCATTTCAAACTCTTTCCAGCCAATGATGGATTCCTCGACAAGAATTTCCGT
>CAYLYU010000101.1:0-3001 GCA_964387725.1 uncultured Zetaproteobacteria bacterium
TGCCGTCATATCCACCGAAGGTCAATGAAAAGTCAAAATTTCGTCCAACATCTGTTCGGCTTATGGATCAGGTGCGTGAAGTTTTACGTTACCATCATTATGGGCGAAAAACAGAACTGGCTTATGTGCATTGGATTAAAGGCTATATTTATTTCCATCGTAAACAGCATCCCAAAGATTTAGGGAAGCATGAGATTGAGGCATTCCTTAGTGATTTGGCTGTAAACCGGCATGTTGCCGTCTCAACACAAAACCAGGCATTCAATGCATTATTATTTTTATACAAACAAGTGCTTGATTTGCCGTTTGCGGATGATATTTCTGCCACACGCTCCAAAAAACCGGTGCGCTTGCCTGTCGTTCTTAGCGTTGCAGAAACAAGTCTTCTTTTAGGGCACATGAAAGGTGAAAAATCATTGATGGCCCGTATCATGTATGGAGGCGGCTTGCGCTTGATGGAGATGCTGCGTTTGCGCGTACAGGACATTGATTTCGACAATGGTTTTCTGACCATTCACGCCGGTAAAGGTGATAAAGACCGCACCACGCTATTGCCTGTTTCTGTGCGTGATGAATTGAAAACACATTTGCAATCTGTCCGCTTACTTTTTGAAAAGGATTTGCAGGAGGGCAATGCAAATGTCTGGTTGCCCGGAGCGCTGGCAAAAAAATATCCCGGGGCCCCGAAATCATGGGAATGGCAGTATGTGTTTCCTTCCAAAACTTTATCACGCGACCCTGCAAGCGGAGAGATCAGGCGCCATCATGTTAATGAATCCGGTCTGCAAAAGGCGATCCGTGCAGCCAGAGCAAAGGTCGGGATCAATAAACGGGTTACGACGCATACCCTGCGCCATTCCTTTGCTACCCATCTGCTTGAAGCGGGAACGAATATCCGGGTAGTGCAGAAGCTTCTGGGACATGCCGATGTGAAAACGACAGAAATCTATACCCATGTGTTGCAACAGAACCTTGGCGCCGTGATCAGCCCCCTGGACACGCTTTGAGGAAGTGCTGCTGCCGTGAATGACTATTGCAGATGGAGCACCAGGATGTGCATACTTTCCCCTGATTTCCGGAGTGAGGCTTGAATCAATGAAGATAAATGCAATCGCTGTTATGGCATCGGGCAAGGGCACTAATCTGAAGGCTATTTTAGATGCGGCCAAACGTGGCCAGTGTCCGGTGGATGTGCGGCTGGTGCTATCGGATAAAGCGGATGCCGGAGCACTTGAAATAGCTCGTCTTGCCGGCGTGCCGGAAGTTGTGTACCTGAACCCGGGGAATTATGCCGGCCGTGCCGCCTTTGATGCAGTCTGTGCAGATGTTATTGATGCCTCCGGCTGCAACTGGGTTGTACTGGCCGGCTATATGCGGATTCTGTACAGTAAATTCATCGAACATTTCCGCAATCGTGTGATAAATATTCACCCGGCGCTCCTTCCCGCCTTTCCCGGCGCGCACTCCGTAGAGGATGCATTGCATCATGGTGTGAAAGTTACCGGCGTTACCGTACATCTGGTGGATGAAGTCCTGGATGGTGGCCCCATCCTGGCCCAGGCTACGGTTCCGGTCATGGATGATGATACGGTGCAGAGTCTGCACAACCGCATTCATGCTGAGGAACACAAGCTCTACCCGGCCACATTAAGCCGAATGATCAATGAAGGCTTTGATCTCGATGGCCGCAAGGTGATCTGGGGAAATACCGCTAAAAACCTGTAAGTAACCACCATGTTTGAATCTGATTTGCTTCTGCTGGGCTACGGCCTGCTTACCGGTCTTCTCGCCGGAAGTGTGGGGGGTATGCTGGCGGGACTTGCAGGCCTGGGCGGTGGGTTAATCTATGTGCCGGTGCTGTATATGTTGCTGGCTCGAAATGATGCCAGTATCGCTTTAGCCATCATGACCAGTCTCATAGCTGTGTTTCTCACCGGTCTTTTCTCCAGCCGGGCCCACTGGCGTTTGCGGCATATCGATACCGGACTTGCCTACAGACTCATCCCCTGGCTGGCAGTGGGGGCATCAGCAGGATTGTGGTTCACGCTGCGCGTTCCCGAAGCGGCTGTTCTGGCAGGCCTGGCTATGCTGGAGGCCTGGGTCGCATGGGATCTGGGCCGGGAACGCACATGGCAAAGTCCTGTCGTACTTTCCACTCTTGGTATTCCAATCGGAGCTGTATCAGGGATGTTTGGTATCGGTGGAGGCACTATGCTGGTGCCTCTTTTGAGGCGGATTGTAGCCCTGCGTTACGCAGTTGGCACTTCGGCCTTTTGTGGTGCGATGATGGCTGGCCTGGCGGTGTTGGTAAACTTTGAGGCTGAAAATCGCTGGGCCGCGCTTATTGGCGATCAGTTGTACCCAGTAGCAGGTTTTTTGGTCGGTGTTACCATTTCACTGCCGGGAGCCTCCCGTTTGGCTGCCAGCCTGCACCGATCCGTTCCCGAGAACTTGATGCGGTCTGTACTGCGATTTGTCTTTGCTTCACTCGCAGTAGTATTAGCCACGGTAGCCCTGATCAAGTTCATCCAAGGCTAACCCTATGGATATATAGTTCAGAATGGACAGGCTAAGCCAAAGGATTTCCCGGTCGTTGCCAGGGAATCTTCCCCTCCGATTCAATAGCAACACGCATCACCAGACCCATTGCTATCAGCATGGTGATAAGGGCTGAACCGCCATAGCTGATAAAGGGCAATGGCACTCCCACCACGGGCAATAAACCGGAAACCATGCCGACATTAACGGTAACATAGAGGACAAAGATGGACACGACTCCCATGGCTAACATGGCACCAAAACGGGTACTGGCGCGTGAGGAGATGATCAGGATACGGGAAATAAGCACACCGTAAATCAGCAGCAATAATCCGGCGATCAGAAGCCCACCCTCCTCAGCCAGAACTGCAAAGATAAAATCCGTATGTTGCTCGGGAAGAAAATGCAGGCGTGCCTGTGTACCCTGCATGAACCCTTTCCCAAATACGCCACCGGAGCCGAT
>CAYLYU010000101.1:3101-6269 GCA_964387725.1 uncultured Zetaproteobacteria bacterium
TGCTTTTGCCAGAGAGTCATATCTCCAAGGTGAACGGCAGCATACAACGTGGACAAACCCAGACCTGCCAGAGCCAGCAGGCATAGTAACATGATCATATCCATACGGCGCAATACTTGCATCATGATTTGTCTAATGTATCCCTGGTGGCAAGTGTTCGAACAATTGCGGCAGCAATCGGACCGGCAGCACTGCCACCATGCCCGCCATGTTCAACGAAGATGGCGAAAGCAACGCTGGGGGCTTTGTAAGGGGCAAATCCGATAAACCAGGCGTGATCCTTATGCCAGTCCGGTGAGGCATGCTTCTTCTCCATATCTTGTGGCATGGTGACAACCTGGGCGGTTCCTGTCTTGCCAGCGACCTCCCAGGGAAGCTGGAAAAGACTTGCATGAGCTGTCCCCTTGCGACTGGCAACAACGTCACGCATGGCTTTTCGGACACGATTTAGATGTTCCGGTAACACATCAACCTGTTTCATGACCTCTGCCGGTTGCCCTGCCAAAAGCCGGGGTTTAAGCAGCTCGCCTCCGTTTGCAATAGCGGCCGCAAAACGTGCCATTTGCAAGGGGGTGGTAGTTACCTTGCCTTGACCTATGGCAGCAATCACGGTTTCACCCAGATACCATTTTCTACCGGATCCGGGTGCCAGGCCTTTTGACTCCGGGCGCAATTGAATGCCGGTTTGTGCTCCAAAACCCCATTGCTCAGCTTCACTACGCATGCGCTTGATGCCAAGTTTTTTGCCCAACTCATAGAAATAGACATCACAGGATTGCACTAAGGCATCATGCAGGTTCATATAACCATGGCCACTTTTTTTCCAACATCGGAACTTCCTGTCTCCCAGTTCCAGATAGCCGGGGCAATAGACTCGCTGATTTACCAGCGGCAGATGCTGGTGTAACCCTGCCATACTGATAAAAACCTTGAATGTCGAAGCAGGAGGATATGAAGATTGCGTCGCCCTGTTCAGCAAAGGTCGACGCTCATCCTTTAACCATGACTGCCATTGTTCTGTATTCAAACCGAGGATAAATTTGTTACTGTCAATGCCCGGTTGACTGAGTAATGTAAGCACTTCTCCTGTGTGTACGTCCATCACCACAACTGCGCCGGCTCTGTCACCCAGTGCTTTAGCAGCGGCTTCCTGGAGTTCAATGTCGAGACTCAGACGAATCGTACTTCCCATAACAGAGGGTTTTTGTTTCAGGACGCCAACGCGTCTGCCAAAGGCGTCCACTTCTTCATATTGTGCTCCAAGGCTGCCGTGAAGCTGGCTCTCAAATATCCGTTCAGCACCACTACGCCCAACCTTTTCAATAGGCAAAAAACCGTGCTCAACGTCCTGTGAATTAGCGGACGAAAGATAGCCAACCAGGTGTGAAGTAAGCCGGGAATAAGGATAATTCCGGTGAGTTCCAGCCTGTACGTCAACGCCGTGCAAACGATGTAATCTGGCGCTGAGGGGAGCAACCTGTTTCCAGGAAAGTCGTTCAGCAATTAAAACCGGCCTGTCAGCACGAGCTTTCTTCAGTTGTTTGACTGCATGTTCATACTGGTTTTCGTTCCATTGCAAGAGGCCAGAGATCGAGCTTAGGGTTTGATCCATCTCCTCTATACGTTCAGGAATAATCGTGACTTGATAAGAGACATGGTTCACTGCCAGGCCCTTGCCAAACCGATCCACCATTTTCCCGCGGGTGGGAATTACGGGTAAAATGTTGATTCGGTTCTGTTCAGCTTGCAGAAAAAAGCCTTCATATTGCAGCCACTGCAGGTCTAGCAGACGCATCATCAGCAGAAGCAGAAGTGCAACGGCACAAAGGTGAAACAGCATGGTGCGTCGTTCAAAACGGCTACGGGTACTACGCGGTCTGTTCATGCCATATGACCAGTAAATACCAGAGAGGAATACAGAGTAGCGCGGTAAGCAGCCATTGGAACATATCAGCTCCCAGCCAAAGCAAGGGGAGGCAACACAAAAACATCAGTATAATACGTTGTGGCAAGGCAGGACCAAGTTGCTGATCCGTATAAATAAGTATCATGGGCAAAAAAGCCACCACAGGCAATACGCCAAATACGGTCCAGTGTAAGGCAATGTCATGCAGCAATACGCCAGGTAATGCCCAGAGCCAACTGCCCCGATGTGCAAGCATAGCGGCAAGAAGCAGTGATAGGGACCAGTCCGGCTGGATGACAACCCCGCCCATGAGGAGACTCAGAATAATACCAAAAATGGAAAGGATGAGCAGTGATACTGGAAACAGAAAAGGAGTCAAGGTTGCCTGGAAACAGCCACAGCAAGCCAGGAATCACGGCGCCAGCGTGCCAGCGGCCTGGCCTCTATTTCAACAAAAACATCGCCCTGGCGAGGTGTAACCCGTGTAATTCTCGCCACTGGAATCCCTGCAGGAAATATGCCACCGGAACCACTGCTTATCAGCACGGTTCCCACTTCAGGGGCTTCTGCAAGAGGCACAAACTCGACCTTCAGGCTGCCGCCCTGCCCCCTAACCAGCGCAGCCAGTGATTGCCCTTCCACGGTTACAGGAACAGCCAGAGAGGCATCCAGGATCGTACGTACTACAGCGTATTCAGAATCGACACTATCAATCAGGCCAACCAGACCCTTGCTTGATGCTACAACATCATCCAATCTCGCGTTTTTAATTTTGATGATTAAGTGGCGACTCATAATTTCAGGGCTTCTGGCTACAACTTTTGCAGCCTGCCAGATAAAATCAGGAAACGGTTTGAGTTCCAGCAAACCCCTTAGCTGATTGTTTTCTTCACTCAGGCTATTCCTGGCTTGAATAAGTGCTGCATGGCTTTGTAATCTGTTTCTGATGCGAATATTTTCTTCCTGAAGGCTGCGTTGATCATTAAACCAGAGTTTGGCTTCTTCCCACCACGATAAAGGAGATTGGGCTGCCTCAATTGCTGGAGCCAGCAGTAAATTTAGGCGTTGGCCCATAGGAAGTGTTTGAATGTAGTATAGAAACACTGCTCCAAGTATTACCAACAACCAGGGGCGAAATGGATGCCAGCGTTGAAGCAAGGGTTATTCCTCGAAAAGCACGCCTCGCATGCGATCCAGCTCCTCCAACGCTCTTCCGCAGCCTAGCGCTACGCACAAAAGCGGAGTATCTGCAATAGTGACAG
>CAYLYU010000102.1:0-6160 GCA_964387725.1 uncultured Zetaproteobacteria bacterium
TCATTTCACCCGAATCAGATAAGAATGTGAAGTCCTGAAGGGTAAATGTGACGGTATGAGTAATAAGAAGAAAACAGAGAAAAAATCCAATATCAAAGATCATTCTGTTCGCCGCCTGCAACAACTCGCTGAGGAGAATCACAAATTGCGCCAGTATGTGTCTGGAGTCATGGATCGTCTTCAGGAAAACGAGAGGCTTTTCTCTCGTTTGTTTGAACTGGAAACGGAAGTACTGGCAGCCTCCGACGTTGAAGAAATGTGTTTTGTTCTGCTACGTGGCTTGCACAATCGTTTTAAACTGGATTCGGTTCGCTTCTGGTTTGATCGCTCAAGTTTTATTGGTGGACATAAAATGGAGGCGGTTTCTGAGCGAGACCTTGTCTGGGTGGAATCCGGCGAGATAAAAAAAATGGGTTTGGCTGAGCAGCGGGTGTGTTTATTGAATCTCGGACCGAAAAAAGGGTTTGCCTGGATGGAATCCAGAGATGAACATTTACGCTCACTGGCCTTATTAACTCTCGGGGGTCTCTCAAAGCCATTCGGAGTTCTGGGTATGGGTTCCGTTGATCCGGATCGTTTCCAGCCTGAGCAGGCCACCGATTTTCTTCAGCATCTGGCCTTGATCGTAAGCTCAAGTCTGGAAAATACGGTTATCCGCGAACGTGTGGCCAGGCTTGCTATTACTGATTCGATCACAGGCAATTTTAACCGGCGTTTTTTGCAACCCAATAGCCAGCAACCGCTCTCGCAGTGGTTTGGAAAGGATGTTGATGTTGCCTGCATGTATCTGGAGATCGATAATTTCAAACTTCTTTCAGAGCATTCTGGTAAAGAGGCCCATGAAAAAGTCCTGGAACGGACCAGCAGAGCTATTGCTAGCCAGGTTCGCTCTCAGGATCCACTGGTGCGTTTGGAAAATGCAGAATTTTCTGTTCTCTTGCCGGGCTGTCCTGTGAAAACAGCCTCTGAAATCGGCCAGCGTATTATTGATGCCTGCGGAGAACTGGAAATTGATGAGCATCACATTAGCTTGAGCGTCGGTTTAGCCTTTTCTCCTGCTTATCAGGACATGCGTCTGAAAGACCTTCTGGCCAGTGCGGAACATGCGATGTATGTGGCCAAAGCTCTGGGTGGCGGTCGCTTGGAGACAGCTGAGAATTAACCCGGACTTTTCATGGGAACAAAGAGGTATAGTAATTTACCCTATGGATAATAATAAGCTAATGATAAATCTTCGCTGTTTCTCCCATGATATTTTATCCCTTTCAGCATCTTGCTTGCCCAGCCGCACCAGACCGAAACCTTTAACCATAGCTATGCCTTGCCACCTAAAATTCTCGTTTGGCACAGCTGTTCTGCGTCACATAT
Source organism: uncultured Zetaproteobacteria bacterium (assembly GCA_964387725.1). Lineage (GTDB taxonomy): Bacteria > Pseudomonadota > Zetaproteobacteria > Mariprofundales > Mariprofundaceae > CAYLYU01. Next base: position 1,369 of record CAYLYU010000102.1, read on the forward strand.
CTGAAATCTCATGAAGAATCCGCGTTAAATGCTGCTGCGTGAGGCAATTGCTACATTTCTGAAGCATCTTGCGGACGTTCGCATGGCTTCACCGCATACTGTCAGCAACTACGGTCGTGATTTGCAGAATTTTCTGAACCACAATAGCAACGTTCCGGTGGATACAGTTAGCAACAGGCAAATCAAGTCATGGATGGTCAAAGGCCATGCCTCAGGTTTGTCTCCGGCAAGCAGCGCCAGACGGTTGTCTGCCTTAAGAAGCTTTCTTGATATGGCTGTGGCATCCGGTTGGTGCGCCGAAAATGCAGCTGTTGGTCTGCGTCCGCCCAAACAGGCGAAGCGTTTGCCGAAAAGTCTGCCACCTGAGCAAACAGATTTATTACTGCGCCGAACCGGCGAGTCGACGGAATTAAGGGATATGGCTCTCGTTGCGGTTCTCTATGGCTGTGGATTACGTGTTTCAGAATCGGTGGGTCTGAATAATCAGGATGTCGATTTAATCTCCGGTGAACTGAGAGTGATGGGTAAGGGTCGCAAGGAACGCATTGTTCCAATGCCGGATGGTGTTATCCGCTTTGTCCGTACTTATATAGATGACCGCATCAGGCAGAATGATTCCGTTGAGGCTGCCCTTTTTCTAAACAGGAGAGGCGGCAGACTTTCAGTAAGAAGTGTACAGCGTATGTTAAAAAAGCGTGCCCTGGCTACCGGCGCGGACATAGTAGTAACGCCCCACCGGTTGCGGCATTCCTTTGCCACGCATTTGTTAACCGGCGGGGTTGATCTGCGCTCTATTCAGGAGCTTCTGGGACACTCTTCCCTTTCTACCACTGAACAATATACACATCTCGATATCAACAGACTGACCGAGGTCTATGACAAGGCCCATCCGAGGGCAAAAAAGTGTTAGTGACCCTGTGGAATACCTCGACGGGCCAACTCGTCGGCGCGTTCGTTTTCGGCATGGCCGGCGTGGCCTTTGACCCATTTCCAGGTAACATGATGTTTAGCTGCAAGTACATCAAGCTGCTGCCAGCGTTCAAGGTTTGAGACCGGTTTTCTGCCTGCGGTTTTCCAGCCTTTCTTTTTCCAGTTATGAATCCACTCGTTCATTCCAAGCACAACATATTTTGAGTCAGAATAAATGGTGACATGACTAACTTTCGTTAGGGCCTTCAGTGCTTCAACGGCAGCCTGAAGTTCCATTTGCTGGTTGGTGGTCTGTTGCTCGCCGCCGTATAATTCCTTTTCGTGCTTACCCATACGCAACAGTACGCCCCAGCCGCCAGGACCGGGATTGCCGGAGCAGGCTCCATCCGTAAACGCTTCAATGTGCATTGTTTTCCTCCACGGCAGCCTGAGACGGGGTATTCTGTTCAAGATGTACGGTCCGGGTCGGGAAGGCGAATTCAAGGTCTAGAGATTCTAGCAGCTGCATGATTTGCAGATTTACTTCCTGACGAACCTGCAGGTATTCAGCCCACTTCGTACTTTTGCTGAAATAATAGAGAAAGATGGAAAGGGAGGAACCCTCGAACTCATCAAATTTCACCAGCGAAAAGTCCTGGTCCACACCGGAATGTTCGCACAATATCTCTTCGATTCCTTTGATAGCAGCCTGCATTAGGGCAGGTGTGGTAGAATAAGTGATCCCGATACGCATCTTGACGCGGCGTTTGGGCATGGCGTGAATATTGTCGATGACCATGTTGGCCAGGGCCGAGTTCGGTACATTGACCAGCGTCTTGGCAAAGGTACGGATACGGGTTGAACGAAAACCGACTTCTTCTACAACACCTTCAAATTCGCTGGTCTTGATCCAGTCTCCGACAGTAAATGGCCGGTCAATCAGAATCATGATAGAGCCGAAAATATTGGATATCGTGTCCTTGGCAGCCATGGCGATAGCTATACCGCCGATACCAAGGGAGGCGATCAGACCGGCGATGGAATAACCGAGGTTCTGGGCTACGACAAGCACGCCCGTGATGACGATAAAAATTTTCAGGGTCTTGCCGATAAACGGGACAAGCTGATCGTCAAGGCTGGTTTCAGTTCTGGCGGCACGGGACTTAAAATAAACTGCCAAACCGTCCGTTAAACGCCACAGAAACCAAATACCGAGGAAAATAGAGACAATGCGCCCGAACTGGTCGGCAAACTCGAGCATAGGGAAGATTTTGATAGGTGGGTTGAGTATGTGAACCGTGGCAATGATACCAATGGTAAAAATCAGCCAACTGGCTGGTTTCTCGGCTGCCGCGAGCAGGAGATTATCCAGTTCAGTTGCGGTTCGGTCGGCAAGCTTTTGAGTGAGGATATGGAATGTCTTGAGTACAATCTTTTGTGCCACGACTGCCACAAACAGGATCAGGGCTGAGAATATCCACCGCGTGACCGGAATATCCAGAAAAGACCAACCTTGTACCATTGCCCAGGTTCCCTGCATGTTATGTCTCCCAAATCACGGTGGTATGTGTGTATCTTAAGCAGATTTTTCAGGATGGAAACGTAAATCCTACCAGTTTGCAGACAACCCTTCTTCCATCCCGATACGATTTTTTAATCGGGGTGACCAGATCAACCATGCGCCTGGTCGATCTGAGATGTGAATTTTGAGACGAAAGTGTGAATCATCCATGCTGCCGGCATAGAATCTTAGGTCTGCAAATTCCAGAAACGTATTATTTCGTTTCAACAGCACAGGAAAACGTGCAAACCATGTATAAAAATTGACTCCGGGCAGTTTGTCGATATCTCGTACAGATTTCATCGTGGGATGCTGCTGCCATTTGATACTGGACGGAGTCTGAATTTGCCCTGATATCTTCCGGGTAAATCCTTCCGGAAAGAAGGTTCTGCTGCCCGGAAACGCCGGTTGAAAATCCACTGTGGCATGTTGGTAATAATCGGGGTATTCAGCAATAAGTTGCCAGCGAAACGGAGAAAACGGCAGGGGCAAAGCTGAATACTTCACGGCAAGGGGTTGTTCCCGATGTAAAATATCCAATGCCTGTTGTTGACTGAAATATGTCAGAGAAAGATACACGGCCATGCTCAGTAAACCTGTTATGCAAAGCTTTCGTGCATTTTCAGGCCAGACACACATCAGAAGTAACGGTATCAGCAGGGTCAGTGTAAACAGGGGGTCGATGATGAAAATGAGATCCAGAGTAAAGCGCTGATCCGTGAATGGTGAAAGCAGCATGGTGCCATAAGAGGTGATGACATCGAGAAAGATATGAATTCCGAGTACAGAGGCAATCAGCCATGGCATGATCGGGTACTTGCGACGCTGTTCGGGGATGATGCTGTAGCAGAGCCAGGCCCACATCGGCACAAGAAGAATCGAGTGGGTGATACCCCGATGATATTTCAGATAAACGATATCGGAGAACAGGCGCAGAACAAAATCAGCATCCGGAGCCATAGCCATAAGAACCAGAAACCCTACAGAGCCCCAGGGCAGCGTTTTTCCCGGCACTGCCCTGGCTATGACAGCGCCGCTTAAGGCATGGGTGAGTGGGTCCATGAAGGAGTCTCAGGTGATTCGGGAATAATGCGGGCAAGAGTTTGCAACAATTCCGGCCAGTTATCGCCGGGAACGATATGACCGGTTGTGACAGCATGTCTCGCACCGGTAACTTCCGGCAGGGTGTTGCTCTTCCCCAACAGTGTATGCCAGGCGAGGATGGCAAAACATACGGCCTCCACGGCATCTGTTGGGATGCCTTTTCGGTCAGTGCCAAAGACCTTGGCAGGGGTAAGCAGACTTTCAAGACGGTTCATCAGGTATGTGTTGGATGCTCCACCACCGCAGGCATACCATGACTCGGGTTTTGCCGTCAGAAAGTTATGGCTCTCTGCAATGGTTCTTGCCGTCAGTTCTGTCGCTGTAGCCATACGGTCAGCATCGGAAATGCCCTGCCAGCCCAGAATTATATCGACGATAACTCGGCCAAAATCCTCCCGGCCCGTTGATTTTGGTGGTTTCCGTTTGAAATAAGGGTGGTCGAGCAGTTCTTCCAGAAGTTGCTTGCATATATTGCCACTGGCAGCCAGTTCACCATTCCTGTCATAGGCATAACGACCATCGGAAAGGGTAAGAATCAAATTATCCATAATCATATTCCCGGGCCCGGTATCAAAACCAAGCACCTGGCCATTCGCTGGAATGAGGGTGACATTGGCAATGCCGCCGATATTGAGCACAGCCACGTTATTGTCCTGCTCTCCAAACAATATTTGGTGAATGAAGGGAGTCAGCGGTGCGCCCTCTCCTCCGGCAGCAATATCGCGGCGCCTGAAATCAGCTACGGTAGTAATTCCCGTACATTCCGTAATCGTGGACGGGCAACCTATTTGTAGAGAAAAGGGATGTTTTTCCTGCGGACGATGGCGGATAGTTTGACCGTGGCTGCCAATAGCAATGATTTCATCAGGCCGGATACCTTTTTTCTTCAGGGTTTTCAGAACAGCTTCAGAAATAGCCTTGCCAAGGGCCCGGTCAAGTTCACCCATGGGGTCAATCTCGTTTACTCCGGGCTCGGCCAACCTGAGAATGGGTTCACGCAACTCCTCCGGCATGAGATGCTGTTGATAATGTTTGAGTTTGAAATCACCATTTTTGCCAATCTCACCAACTGCGACATCAATGCCATCAACGGATGTCCCGGACATAACACCGGCTATCAAATGAGAATATTTAGCTGTTATTGGCATTTCACTGAATGACCCTCGACTACAAGTCGAGGGGTTCATTGGGAGTCGATTTGAAATCGACTTTCATCAT
>CAYLYU010000103.1:0-6154 GCA_964387725.1 uncultured Zetaproteobacteria bacterium
CTAATTAGGCTATAATCCAGCATATGGGGAACAGTGAAGGAACTTCTGCATTGCAGATAACGGAGAGAGCGAAGCTTCGGTTAACACCTAATGCTGCGATTACTATTGCTGGCATTATCGCCCTTGCCGTTTCTTTCATGTCTGTTTGGACGGCCGTGCACCAGCCATGGATAGGCGTTTCATTCGTCGAAAGCGAAAGCGGGCTCAGGGTCATGGCAGTAGTCGATGACGGCCCCAGTTCTAATATCCTTAATCCTGGAGATGTTGTTCTGGCACTTGCCGGTCAGAAGGGGAGTCCCGTTCAGCTACAGTCCCAGGATATCATTGAAGACCCTGATACTATTTCGACTTTAAAAGAGCGGGGTGTCTTCCGTGACCGCCAGAGCCTGATTTATAAAATTCTTCAACAGCCAGTCGTTGTGCTGACACTTGAAGATGGTCGAGTCTTGCGCATTCAGCCACAGGACAAAAGGCCGATCCGGTCCTTACCGGTTTCATTCTGGTTACTCTCCCTGTTCGGCATCTCCGCCTTGCTAATCGGAGCTGCAGTCTGCGCCCTTAGCCAATACTCCATCCCGACCAGATATTTGCTGCTCTCCGGATTTGGTACTGTTTGTCTACTCAATTCGGCAAACATTTTTATATCGAGGGATATTGCTCTGGAAGGATCACTTTATCCCTGGCTAACCTTTTTTTATCATCTCGGGAACAATTTCTTTACACTTGGGATGATCGGCCTGATCTGGAGTTATCCCAAGCCGATCGGACGCTTTCCGCTTATTCCGGCACTGGTCGTTTTCATGCTGTTTTTCATGCTGAATGAAAACATGGAGTGGATGGAGATGCCGGGCAACAGTGTGTTAATTCAGGTTCCGGTATATTGGATATTAGGAATCATACTCATTTCCATTCAGTGGAGAAGAAGCCGTGGCAGCGCCGTTGACCGAGCTGCCATCAAGGTGCTGACCTTGATGGTTTTTATTCTCATCCTTGCCATTGCGGGCGCTTATTTCGCACCAATATTTTTCTCCGGGGCTCCAAAAGTGTCGCTGACCGGAAGCTTTCTTGGTTTGTTCGCCTTCTACATTATCCTCGGGCTGGCTGTGCAGCGCTTTCATCTGTTTGATATAGACCGCTGGTGGATAGAGGTATGGCTCTGGTTTTTTGCCGGGGCTGTGGTCGTCGTGTCTGACATGGCATTGGTGACGATTGCCAATATGAATCCATCTTACGCACTCGGTGTTTCGGTGATTGGTATAGGTTGGCTGTATTTCCCGGTGCGGCAGTGGGTGTGGTCGAAGCTGTTTCATCGCACACAGTATAATCTGGAAGCATGGATGCCATTGCTGGTTGATCATCTTTTGCGCATAAGTCACAAGAGCGATCTGCATTTATGGGAAACAGTGTTGAATGAAGTGTTTCACCCGTTGTCGATTAAGGTAAAGGAGCAAGGTGTTACAAAAGCAAAGATTACGGATGACGGCGTTTGCCTACTTACGCCCTGCCTTGCCAGAGAATGCGCCATGGAGCTTTATTATGCAGATAGAGGAAGACGCCTGTTCAATAGCGATGATATCAGGCTTGCACAGGCGCTATTCAATATCACTGAACAGGCTATAAGTCAGCAGGCAAACTACAGAAGAGGCATGCTTGAGGAACGGAAACGTATCATGCGTGATTTACATGATGATGTCGGTGGCCGGTTACTAACCCTGATGCATGCCGGGCCCGAAGAATCCCCTGCAGCTGCTGAGGCGTTGAAAAGTCTGCGTGCAATTATCTACAGTCTGGATACAGAGTCACAGGAAACGCTGAATACTGCAGTTGCTCGATGGCGAATTGAGGCCCTGGAGCGCTGTGAACAGGCTAATGCCACCTTTGAGTGGCGCTGGGATGAACAGGAGCGGGATGTGAATTTGACACCCCGCCAATATTTGAATTTAACGTTGATTATACGCGAGGGCTTGAGCAACATATTAAGACATGCAAAGGCAGAGCGCGCCATGTTTGATCTGCGTATGGTGGGCGATAAATTGCTGGTAACACTGATGAATGATGTCGGGGAGACTGGACTAAAGGAGATGAAACCCGGTAAAGGCCTCCGAAATATGTGCGTCCGTGTCGAAGAGTTAGGTGGCGAGTTTCACTATACATCTGGGGCAGGGGTTTTCTGCGTAAAATTTTCAGTTCCCGTAAATGAAACGAATGGAGTCATTCATGCGTAATGTGTTGGTGGTGGAGGACCATGAAGACAGCAGAGTATGGTGGGAAAAGCATATAGGTGATGTTTTCCCCAAGGCGTCGGTATTTGCTGCCGCCACACTTGCTGAGGCTAGGGAATTGCTGGGCCATCGCCGGTTTACGCTCGTTATTCTGGATATCAATCTGCCAGATGGTTCCGGTATTGATCTTTTGCAGGAAATCACGCTGACTTATCCGGAAATGTACAGCGTGATTTGTAGCATCTATGATGACGACAGACATATATTTTCATCTTTGAGGGCTGGTGCCAAAGGCTACCTGCTCAAGGATCAACCTCGTGAAAGTCAGCTTGTCCAGCTCAAAGAGATCGTGCATGGGCAGCCACCGCTTTCGCCCGGTGTTGCCCGCAGGGTTTTAAGGTATTTTTCTGAAGGCGGAATGGCGCACGGTGAAGCTAAAAATCACTCCATCCATCTGTCGGATCGGGAGAAGGAAGTTCTGACGTTAATCGCCAAGGGGTACAGCCGACCTGAAGTTACAAAACTTCTGAATATTACACTTAATACTGTTTCGGGATATACCAAAGCCATTTATCAGAAACTGAATATTTCCAACAGATCCGAGGCTGTGGTTGAGGCAGTCAAACTTGGTTTGATTGATCGCGATATTGAATAGACTGTACTGATTCTGTCCGGTCGGGGGGGCCTGATCGGGGGATTGTAGAAGGCTCCATGCCTGTCCTAATGTTACCGCCATGAAGTGGTGGGGAAAATCGGATCAAAAAGTCCTTGTGCTTAAGCTGTCTAAGCATAGAACGCTTGTTTATGCCATGGGCATGCTGTTGTTGATCATTTCAACGGCAGATGCATTTGCAGATTCCGGCCGCACACTCAATTTCCGGTGCCCGAACGCCTATCAGGGCATCAAATCCGACATGCTTCCGACATATTGGGAGCCAACCGATAAAGGTCGGATTCTTCATCCGAGCCAGTCCTTCGTTCAGAGCCGATATTTGATATGTATCTACCGCAAGCCGAGTGGGAAACTGATCGGTAATGTCAGACGCCTTATACCGGAAGGCTATCAATGTATCACAGGCGGCAAGGGTGGCTTCCGGTGCAGATCAAACTTACTTCACAGGAGGAGGTGAATCATGGAACAGGAACAAACAGGAGTATCTAACAAACCGCCGCAGCAGAACAATTTATTGGCATCAATCCCGGGGCATATGCTGTCCGTTATTCTAAAGCCAACCGAGTTCTTTCCGAATATGCCAAAAACAGGCGGTTATGTTGAACCGTTAGTATTCATGATTGTCATGGCGGTGTTGACGGCAGTGGTGATGGCTATCGCCGGATTAATTGGATTTGGACCTGTCGGCATGATGGCGATGGGTTTTGCAGGCGTGATCATGCTACCGATTATGGTCGCGATTTTCGGGTTTATCGGCGCGGCTATTCTTTTTGTCATCTGGAAAATCATGGGCTCCAGCGAGAATTTTGAAACAGCCTATCGCTGTATGGCGTTTGGTTATGCTTATGCACCGGTTGCCGCACTTGTCAGCGGCGTTCCCTATCTTGGCACGTTGGTCTCCACACTGTGGCCGATGGCCTTGATGGCCATCGCCAGCATCCATGTGCATGGCCGTAGCACCAATGCATCCTGGGCTGTGTTTGGAATCCTTGGGCTTGTTTTTGCTGTGATGGGTATTGGCGCGGAAAAGGCCGGCCGGGAAATTGCCGGTAGTTTTGAAAATATGTCCGGACAGATGGAACAAAATTACGGCAATCCCGATGAGATGACGCCCGAAGAGGCAGGCAAGGCTGTGGGCGATTTTCTAAAGGGTATGCAGCAGATGCAACAGAAGGGGCAATGACATGAGCACGTTTGTTCGATGCTTGCATTTGGATGCAAGGCGAAGCGGCGATATCTCTCGCTACTGCAGATGATCGAATCAATAGGGAGATAAAGATGAAGCGTTTATTCTTGATGTTATGTCTATGTCTGTTTGCGCAGAGCGCATGGGCAGGATGGGTTGTGAACTACAAGGCTAATTATGGCGAAGAGAAAAATCAGGAGTTTTATGACGACGGTAAGGTCAACATAGAGGATACAATGATTTATTCAGGCACCAATGTCCTTGCTGTGAATCGGGATTCAAGGGCATATTGGAAAGGAAGTTCACAGCAGTTCTGTGACGCCTTCAAAGCATATTTTCAGAAGATGCAATCAATGATTCCAGCTCAGTACAAGCCTGTGCCAATCAGCAAGAAAAAAGTAAGACGGAAAAAAATCGGCACAAAATCCATCGCAGGTTTTTCGGCAACAGGTTATAACTTTGTTGTTGATGGAGTCCAGGAAGCTAAGGTCTGGGTATCATCCGATTCGGGACTTTCCGGCATCATTGATGTTGAGCGCACACTGTCAAAAAGAATGAAATGTCTTGAAGGTACGGACAGCAGTGGCGTGGAAAGGTCAAAGCTCTATAAACAGACGGTTGAAGGTGCATTTATCCTTGCAGACTCAAATCGTCAGGTCGTATCGATTAAGAGGAAAAGCATCCCATCAGGAAGGTTTAAGGCACCGGTTGGCTATAAGCATTTTAGCAATTACCAGAAGTTTGTGGATTATACCAACAATCATTCCAAATCATCCTCCAGAGCGCCTTCAAGAGCCTCCAGCCCTCCTCGTTCATTTGACGCTCCGGTAGAGCAACAATCTCCATCTGCGCAAGACGATTCATGGGCTTCCTCGAATGAGGGTACTGATCAGTCCGGTGAAACTGCAGATGATGACGAGATGCCAAATATGGATGACATAAAGGAAGGGGCTACAGAGATGCTCAAGAATCTCGGTGGTCTCTTTGGCAACTGAGCGCGCATGGATGGAGGCATAAAAAAAGAAGTACCGGACTTACTAAAAGGAGATAGCATGAAGATGAGAGATCGAGCAGCAATAAATATTTGGATGTTTCTTGGGATGTTGTTGTTCTCAGTAGCAGTCGCCCATGCTGAGAATTATTCGACATCTTCCCCAAGAAAAACTGTGACCATCTATGAATTCAAGAGTCAGGTTCCTGAAATATCTCCTGAATCAGCAACGGATATGTTTATGACAGCCCTGGTTAAGACCAGGACGTTCGCTGTGCTGGAGCGCCAGCGTCTTGAAGGAAGCGTCTATCGGGAAAAGCAGCTGAATCAGCAAGGAATGACGACCGGCAATGTCGCCAACTCCCGGCTCACAGGGGCAGACTATATATTCGTTGGTACGGTCACCGAAGCCAATGCTGGTGCCAGCAAGACCGGCGTGGCCGGTTCATACAAGGGTTTGGGTGTCGAAAAAAGTGGTGAGACGGGTGAAATCGGCCTCGATATTCGTGTGTTGGATGCCCGGACAGGTGCGGTTCTCGATGCTGTAAATAGTAGAAAAAAGGTTTCCGAAGGAGGGTTTTCGCTATCCGGCGTCGGGTCGTTCCTGCGTTCCGTAACAGGCAAAAATATTCCTGGTGGAGATGTTGGTGTATCTCATGACAGTAAGGAAGGCATCGATAAGGCGTTAAGAGAGTGTATCGAAGAGGCAGTCAATGAGCTTGCCAAGCGATGGGGAAGATAGGCGCTCATGAATATTCCGGCCGTCAACCGACTTGCTTTAGCTGCGTTGCTGCTTGTTTTTAATACAGCAGATCCCATACCAGCTGAAGCACATGGTGTAACCGATGGCTGGCCGGTATACGAGCTCCCCATAGGTGATGAATACCGCGAAGGCTCCTTCTTTGATTACCGGGCTCTGGACGCGAATCTTGTTTATGATGGCAGACAGGCCATTCACGTCGCCCGTGTAATTCCCGGGCAATCCTACCGCCTGGGTTTGAGATTGCGCTCCAACCAGGCGCAGAATCTGTCTGTCAGCCTGTTTGATCGCTCGCACTATGCCGAATGGGCGCGCTGTGCTT
>CAYLYU010000104.1:0-6147 GCA_964387725.1 uncultured Zetaproteobacteria bacterium
TTGACCACGCCACAAGCTGGCCTGGAGGGATGGCAGGAAGCGGGTGGTATGGTAATTGATGCAAAGCTGGATGACTGGACAGAGGCTCTCAAGAAGGCAATATCATGGAGCGATGAGAAGAGACAAAAAAGGGGCGCGCAACTGAAGGCGTGGGTCTGCCAGCGCTACAGTTCTGAAAAAATTCAGAACAGGTGGATTGAAACATATAAAAGTCTGCTATAAGAAAGCCGTAGCATTATTGATCTCCGACGAGGAAGAACATGGGAAAAAGTAGCAGCTGGTATCGGCAGCACGCAAATGATGCCTATGTGAAAAAAGCGAAAGCTGAGGGCAAGCGATCGCGGGCTACATTCAAGCTGACGGAAATCATGGATAAATATAGCTTGTGCCTAAAGAAGGGTGCGGTGGTCGTGGATCTGGGCTGTGCTCCGGGATCCTGGTGCCAGGAACTTTCGGTCAGAAAAAGGGAGGGTGGCGCCATTATTGGTGTGGATGTACTGCCAATGAAACCTGTTTCAGGTGTGCAGTTCATCCAGGCAGATTTTTCTGCGAGTGAAACTCAGCGAAAGCTGGAAGAAGTATTGTCAGGGGCGAAAACAGATATTGTATTATCTGACATGGCTCCTGAAATGAGTGGTAATAAACTTGTGGATCAAACCGGCATGATAAATCTCAACGAATTGACGTTGGATTTTACCGTCAATCACCTTCGCCGTGGCGGTGACCTCCTTTTAAAAACATTTATGGGAGAAGGTTTTAACACCTTCAGACGAAAACTGACTGGCTGCTTCAAGACGGTAAAGGTCATTAAACCCGCTGCCAGCCGCAGGACTTCCAGCGAGATGTTTCTGTTGGCAATGAATTTCAATGGCAGGAAACCATGAGGCTGTTGCAGGTGAGCGGGCTATGCTAACGTTCGAGAACGATCAGCCACATGAAAAAGTCATGTTTGGCGGGAGAGAGAAGGTGAGGGAAGATCATGTCCGATAAAGATACAGCATTACAAACAGCACTCAGTCAAATCGAACGCCAGTTTGGCAAAGGGACTGTCATGCGCATGGGTGATCAGGCCAAAGTGCCGGTAGAGGTTGTTTCTTCGGGTAGTCTGGCTCTTGATGCAGCTCTGGGCATCGGTGGCTATCCAAGAGGGCGCGTGGTTGAAATCTACGGCCCGGAATCTTGCGGAAAAACAACCATGGCCCTGCACGCGATAGCTGAAGCTCAGAAACTGGGTGGCACAGCTGCCTTCGTGGATGCGGAACATGCACTAGACATTAACTACGCCGAGAACCTTGGTGTAAATGTGGATGAGCTTTTTGTCTCTCAACCTGATTCAGGTGAGCAGTCGCTGGAGATCGTGGATATGCTGGTGCGTTCCGGTGCCTTGGATATTGTTGTGGTCGATTCTGTAGCGGCGCTGACTCCTCGATCTGAATTAGAAGGAGATATGGGAGATTCCCATATGGGGCTCCAGGCAAGATTAATGTCGCAGGCCTTGCGTAAACTTACGGGAAGCATCTCCCGAACCAAAACGATCGTCGTGTTTATTAATCAGATCCGTATGAAGATCGGTGTCATGTTTGGGAACCCGGAAACAACCACCGGTGGTAACGCCTTGAAATTCTACTCATCCGTTCGTCTTGATGTGCGTCGTATCGGGGCGGTAAAAAAGGGTGAAGAAATCCTTGGAAATGAGACCAGAGCCAAGGTAGTGAAAAATAAAATGGCACCACCCTTTAAACGGGCGGAGTTTACCATTGTCTACGGTGAGGGCATTTCCCATGCCGGTGAAGTGCTTGACCTTGGTGTAGAGCATGGACTGGTGAACAAAAGTGGTGCCTGGTATGCGTTGGGCACGGAACGTATTGGTCAGGGTAGAGACAATGCGATTCGTTTTTTGCGCGAGCATCCGAAAAAGATGGAAGAGATTGAGTCCTCTATTCGTCAGAAGTTGGGTCTTCCTTCCCTGGAAATTAAAAAAACAAAGAAAGGCTAGCCTGCATGACTCATGAATCGCTGTGATGATTGCGCAGTGCCTTTGCTTGCAACGAGTTTCGAAGAAAGAGTGTGTAACCACACACATGGACAATTGATGAGAGATTGGTTGCGGGCAAAGAAACAAGCAAGGGTGTAGCATCATTTATGAGTCATGCAGGCTGAATACCAGCCCGGGACTGAAACATGGTTCCTGATTACGGGAAAGAAGGGAACGCTAACAAAGATTTAAGCCATGCCTTGCGGTATGTGCTACGCCTTCTGGCCCGGCGCGAATATTGCGAGGAGGAAGTGCGCTCTCGTTTGCTCGCTCGGGGTTTTGACGAAGTCTGCATCCGGCAGACTCTGAATCGTCTTGTCGAACTCGACTATCTCAGTGAGGATCGTTTTACCCGTGCTTATTTTCGTGACCGTATGCGAAGGGGGGACACCCCATGGTTGGCTGCGGCAAAGGCGAAGGGGCGAGGCGTGCAGAGAGAGGCAATCCAGAGCACGCTGGCTGCCATCAGGGATGAATACGATGCAGTTGATGCCTGCAGAAAGATTTTAGCCAGACGTGACCCCCAATATCTCCACCTGACCGATCGGCATCAGTGGCAGAAACATGCCAGATATTTGAAGAACAAAGGATTTGATACTGCTACCATTGTTGACGTAATGAATGAAGATGAGGGATAAGATGAAGACAACCGAAATTCGAACCCGTTTTCTGGATTTTTTTGCCAAACACGGGCATGAAGTTGTTTCGTCAAGTTCCCTGGTGCCGGCTGGCGATCCGACGCTGTTGTTTACCAATGCCGGCATGGTGCAGTTCAAAAACACCTTTCAGGGGAATAGTCAGCGTTCCTGTAACCGTGCTACTTCCAGTCAGAAATGTGTACGTGCAGGCGGCAAGCACAATGATCTGGAGAATGTAGGGCGAACCTCCAGACATCACACGTTTTTCGAAATGCTCGGCAATTTTTCCTTCGGTGATTACTTTAAGTATGATGCCATTCATTATGCTTGGGAATTCCTGACTCTGGAACTTGGCATTGATCCGAAACGTTTATTTATCACCGTATATGAAAAAGATGATGAGGCTGCTGATATTTGGCTGAAGGATATTGGCATATCACCTGGACAATTCACCCGCATTGGCAGCAAGGACAACTTCTGGAGCATGGGAGATACCGGTCCCTGCGGCCCGTGTTCTGAAATATTTTTTGATCACGGCCCTGAAATTCCAGGAGGTCCTCCGGGTAGCCCTGACGAAGATGGGGATCGTTTTGTCGAAATCTGGAATCTGGTCTTTATGCAATACAATCAGGATGAATCAGGCAAACGTACAGACCTTCCGAAACTGTGTGTGGACACCGGAATGGGCCTTGAACGTACAGCCGCTATTATGCAGGGAGTTCATAATAATTATGATATAGATTTGTTTCAAAACCTTATCAATGCTGCCTCAGATGCTACCGGCTGCGTGTATGGTAGTGACGAGCAAGCCGATATCAGCCTGCGCGTTATTGTTGATCACCTTCGCTCCGTTTCTTTTTTGCTTGCTGATGGAATTTTACCTTCCAATGAGGGCAGGGGGTTTGTCTTGCGTCGCATTTTGCGCCGTGCCTGTCGTCATGGTCGCCTGCTGGGCATGAATGAGGCATTTATCTACAGACTTGTCGACCCCCTGGCAGTAGAGATGGGAGAACATTTTGACGAACTGATCGAGAATAAAAGTAGTATCAAACAAATTATCCGTATTGAGGAAGAGCGTTTTATCAAGACCCTGGATAAGGGGCTGAAACTGGTGCAGCAGGAAATTGATGCGGCAGGAGAAGGTGGTTCAATCCCGGGAAAAGTTCTCTTTACCCTGTATGATACCTACGGCTTTCCCGTGGATCTGACTGCAGACATCATCAAGGGACAGAATGTTGGTTTGGACATGACTGGATTCGAGTCCTGCATGGAAGAACAACGCGCACGGGCAAGAGCAGCCTGGGGTGGCTCGGGTGAGAAGGCAGTGCCAAAAGCCATGTTTGAACTACGCCAACAGCATGGCCCGACTGATTTTCTAGGCTATTCGACACTGTCTGCCGAAGGGGTAGCAACAGGGCTTCTTCTGGATGGAGAAAAATCGGTCGAATCCCTGGATGAGGGCGATAAAGGCTGGCTGATCGCAAATCAAACTCCATTTTATGGAGAATCAGGCGGTCAGGTTGGTGATGCCGGGACGGTTGAATGCGATACAGGTATATTCCGCGTAGTTGATACAAAGAAACTTCTTCAGGACTTGCATGTGCATATTGGCATTGTGGAAAGGGGAAGAATTGATCGGGGCTCTGTTTTAAGTTTTACCGTTGATGCCAGTCGGCGCGCAAGTATTCGCCGTAATCACACGGCGACACATCTGATACACGCAGTATTGCGCCGGACTCTCGGAGAGCATATCAAACAGGCTGGATCTTTGGTTGATCCGAATCGTCTGCGTTTTGACTTCAGTCACTTTCGCCCGATTTCAGATGAGGAGAAAATTGAAATTGAGCGCCTTGTCAATGTCGCTATCTGGGAAAACTCTCCTGTAGAGACGAAGATTATGAGCCAGAAGGATGCCATTGAGGCTGGTGCAATGGCCCTGTTTGGCGAAAAGTATGGTGATGAGGTGCGCGTTGTTTCTGCCGGATTTTCCACTGAATTGTGTGGTGGTACTCATGTGTCACGTACCGGTGACATTGGTCCTTTTCGGGTTGTTTCAGAATCCGGAATCGCTGCCGGTATTCGTCGTATCGAGGCTATCACCGGTTCGGCTGCTCACGCCTCATTTCTTGCTGATTCAGAAAATTTGAACAACGCCTCAGGCTTGCTAAAGGTGCAGCCAGCCGGGTTGATTCAGGCTATTTCTGTGTTGCAAAACAGGCTGAAAGAGGTAGAGCAGGAGTTGGGTTCTATCAATGCCAGACAATCCACGGGAATGCTTGATGAATTGATCAAACAGGCTGAGGCATGTGCCGGTATCACCCTGCTTACTGCCGAAGTCGATCCTGATATTTCCGATCTGCGCGATTTCATGGACAAGGCAAAAGGGAAGTTAAAATCCGGGGTGATCGTCTTCGGCCTTAAACGTGGCGATAAAGTCCAGCTGATTGCCGGGGTTACAAAAGATATTACCTCGCGTTTCCATGCTGGCAACATTGTGCGGGAAGTTGCTGCAATTGTTGGTGGCAAGGGTGGAGGAAAGCCGGATATGGCAATGGCCGGGGGTAGCCTGACATCAAAACTTGCTGAGGCTCTGGCCGAGGTTCCCAACATCATTCAACAAGCCCCAGAGTAATGGCTGTTTATGCTGTTGGTGATATTCAAGGCTGTTATGAGCCACTAAGGAGGCTGCTGGATAAAATTACATTTGATCCTGCAAAGGATCAGCTCTGGTGTGTTGGCGACATGGTTAATCGGGGGCCGGATTCACTCAAGGTTCTCCAGTTTTTGAAAGGTCTTGGCAAGGCCTGTATTGCAGTGCTGGGTAATCATGAACTCCATCTTCTTGGCATGGCAGCCGGTGAACCTCCTTATCGGCGCGATACTCTCGATGATGTTTTGACCTCACCGGACTTTGATGAACTGATTCACTGGCTAAGATTTCTTCCGATTTTGCACCATAACAAGGGTCTTGGCTGGTGCATGGTGCATGCAGGGTTACATCCGGCCTGGAGGCTGAAAAAAGCTAAACGTCGAGCCAGAGCAGTTGAGGCTGTGCTTCAGTCAGGCATGTGGGAGGAGTTTTGCACGCTGATGCATAGCCGTCTTTTTCCACGCTCGGATCCTCCCGAGGGTGACTGGGAACAAACACTGTTTACAGCCGCAGTATTAACAAGAAGCCGCTATTGTACTCCTGAGGCTTTTTTTAACTGGCAGAATCGTGGTTCACCGTCAGATTCAGTCAGGGAAGTTCCCTGGTTCAAAGCAAAGCCAAAAAAATGGGCGCGGGATTGCAGAGTAGTCTACGGGCACTGGGCAGCAGAGGGGCTTGTTCTGGGCCGGAAACATGTTCTGGGCCTTGATTCCGGTTGCGTCTGGGGCGGGACTTTGTCAGCCGCACGTCTCGATTGCTCACCAGTTGATGTGACTCAGGTGAAATGTAAGGCCTGTCAGGGCATCCATTAAAACCTGGAAACC
>CAYLYU010000105.1:0-6145 GCA_964387725.1 uncultured Zetaproteobacteria bacterium
CTGCCACCGGCGTTCATGGCATCAGCCAGAACTTTCTTAATGCAGCCTGTTAAGCGCGTAATCCGTTTAAAACCAATTCGACAGGCCCTGCATTGTGGATGAATTCCCGCATGAAACAATGCCTCAGAGGCATAAATATTGCCGACACCAACCACCACCTGCGCATTCATCAACACATTTTTGATCGGCCCTGTACGCCCACGACACCGTGCATACAAATCGGCAGCATCAAAGGCATCGGAAAGCGGCTCGGGACCGAGCTTCTGAAACCACGGATGCCGTTCCCAGTTCTCAGCAGGCAACAACTTCGCATAACCAAAGCGGCGCACATCCCGGTAACGCATACTCAGTCCATCACCCAGTTCAAAACGCACATGTTCATGTCTGGCTGCAGGTTCATGGCTGGCCAGGACATGGAACTGACCCGTCATACCCAGATGCCAGGCCAGAATATGATCGCCATCAAACTCAAACAGAAGATATTTGGCCCGCCTCCGTACCCTTCTGTAAGTGCGGCCCGCAAGCATAGCATTGAGATTATCCGGTAAGGGGTAGCGCAATGAAACATCAGCGACGGATATAGACTTGACTTGCCGACCAATGATCAACACCTCCAGCCCCCGTCGCACTACCTCCACCTCCGGAAGTTCAGGCAAGTTTTTCTCTTCTGGTTAAAATAAAAACAGGCATCATTTCATCCTTTCCATTGCAGCGATCCGAAACGCCAGACATAATGGATACCGTATGAATATTCCGGCACAGCAGCATAACATCGAACTTGACTGGAAACAGTTCCCCGAACTGACCATGCTAAAGCCTGCGGAAGCGCGTAAACTGGTAGCCAGCGCCAAATCACTGGATCTGGCATCGGATGTGCCGGTGATTACCGAAGGACAGAGCCCCGTTGGATTATATCTGGTTCAGCACGGAGAGCTCAGCGTAAACAAACGCCACAACAACCAGATACATGAGGTGGGGACAATATCTGCCAACAGTGTGTTCGGAGAAGTGTCCATTGCACTGGATGCTCCGGCAAGCGCGGAAGTTCGGACCACCCAACCCTGCTCACTTATCAAAATTCCTGTTGAACAGATTCAAAAACTTCTCGAAGGAAACGCCGGCTTCCGCAAATCCCTGGTACACCTGGCAGAGCAACGTTCAGCCGCCAGTGCGCTGGCAGTCAACCCTATCTTCTCAAAAGTACCACAAACCCTTCGCGAGATTCTCTTTCTCAATGCAAAGTATCAAAGCCTCGCCCCGGATGAGGTCTTGTTCAGTCAGGGTGATACCGATACCGAATTAATGTATCTGATCGTCAGCGGCAAGGCTGAAACATCGATTCAAAAATCCGACCAAAAAGAAAAAATTTCAATTCTGGAGCGCTGTATCGCGGGAGATATCCTTGGATGTTCTGCCTTTATCACGGATGAGAAACGCGCAGTCACGGTCATTGCCATTACCGAACTTCATCTCATGCCCATCGACAGCAATGCTCCGGGCGTATGGAGCAGGCGATTCGATGATTTTAAAGAGGCATCAGCTACGGAGTCTCACCGTAAACAAGAGCTTTTGAAAAATGAGAACTAACCCGGATTTTCTTAACGGGTCGGGACCTTGTGTCGAACTTTTTTCGGAATTTTGTCTTTTTTCTTTTGAATTCTGTTTTGCCAGGCTTCCCTGAGTTTCCGCTGTCTGTGTTTTGACTGCTGTTGAAACCACTTACGGTTTTCCAGGATGTTTCTCTGCCTCTCAGGAGGCAGTTGCATAAACTGACGATAGTTTTCCCGAATCTCTTTACGCTTCCCCGGAGGCAATTTCTTCCATCTTTCCAGCTTTTTCTTCATTCGATGACGTTCGTCAGCATTCATACGGGCCCAGCGTCTGGCCCCCTTCAGCAATCGCTGCTGTCTTTCGGCTCTCATATCCTGCCAGTTATCCTTCAGAGGCAGGAGAATATCCTGATCCTGAGATTTGAGATCAGCCCATGAAATCCGTTCAACATCACCGGACCAGGCCGCGCAGGGAGAAACAAGAAAAACAGCGAATACCCAGCATCTAATTGTCATCCTGACCCTCCTGATCGCTTATTTTTTCGGAATCATCCAGTGGATCAAACCATTCCCCATCCGGAGTCTCCCACTCGCCGATAAACTCCAGAAGCTCCATTTCCGGTCGTGAATCATCCGCATCGTCTTCGGCAGCCTCAACCACACAGGCATTGAACATAAGTCCGAATATCAAACACAGAAGATTAACCCGACCGGTCAATATTCTGTAACCACTGATAAAAATCCATATCGGCCAGTAATTCCAGGTCTGCCCTGGAAGAAAGCAATTCGATATCCTCCATATTGGCCAGCTGGCCGCCGCTATCCGGAATTCTGTTCTGCATCGTTACCATCAACAGCAAGGCGCCGGCTGCGGTAGCCAGAACGCCAGCCGGTATCCACCAGTTGACAGGTTTTTTCCCCATATGACCCAGGGCGGCCAAGCGAGCCTGCCTGAGCCTGAAACAAGTAGAATCGTCAAGCTTCTCAAGCTCCTGATCAAGATAGTAGCCAACCTTTCCGGATAGCTTGTCTTCACTCCGGTCTGTCATGGCTCGTGCCCCTCCAGATTTTCTTTCAAATGCCGCAGGGCACGGGAATAGTGAGTCTTCACGCTACCCTCCGAACAACCCATGGCAGCAGCGGTCCGGGCTACATTCATCCCTTCCCAGACTCGAAGCATAAAGGTCTGCTGCTGTCTTGAAGACAGCCCCTTCAGTGCCTTGCCGATAGCTTCACCGGCGGCGGAACTTGCCAGTTGCCGACCCGGATCCGGCGTAGACAAATCAGGCAGATTCTCCACTTCCCGGGAATCCTCCCCGGTGGATCTGTCAAACCACTTATGCAATTGATTTCGCACCTTCTGTTTCCTGTGCCAGTCACGGATTCTATTTTGCAGGATCCTGTAAAACAGGGGTGTCCAGTCTTCAGGAGACTTTGAAGAATAACGACGCACCAGTCCGAGCATTGCATCCTGAACCAGATCCAGCGCATCTTCACGATTGCCTGTAGCATATTTTGCCATGCAAAATGCCTTTCTCTCGATTCCGGAGAGAAATTGATCCATTTGCTGTTTTGAGCCCAGGGTATCCTCCCGCACAGATAGCGAGAATACACCATGACCGGGTCAACTCACAAATGTGTCAGAAGAAGTATCCATTCCGGCATTCACAGCAATCTAAAATGATCTTCAATCCATTCACCTCTCCGATCCAGACGACGATCAATACGGTCGCCTTTCACGTCGAGCCTGTGTTCGATGCTGTTGCCCTTTCGGTCAAGGTGATTAGCCAGTTTATGGTTTCCCTGTGCCCTTGCCCTTGCAGCAGCCCGATCAAGGCGCAGATTGATCCTGTGACCCTTTCGATCCAGCCGGGCGTTGATGCGGTCTCCTTTGACATCCAGACGGTGCTCGATTCTTTCACCTCGTGGACCTGCCTGGCTCAGTACGGGCACCATGCCAATTGTCAGGCCGGCGAGGATGAGGATGAAAAATTTTGTGATCATGATGCATCTCCTGATTTCTGTATTCACAAAGGCTTCAACCCTTGCCTGTATAACACAACGTGGAGGATCCCATCCGGTTGACATGGATTTTAAAATAACTTCCCGGGGCTGATCAGAATGTCTCCGGAAGGTATGTACAGCCGTATCTGGTGTGAGTTAATTGATCAAGGGGAAGCCGGAAATGCTCCGGGCGGGGTTCTACTGTGAGGAATGTGGACCTGAGCGCTCCTCGAAATCCATTTCCACCGGGCCGGATGAGGACCTACCTTGCCGGGTTGGGCCTGAGGGGCTTATCCTTCTTCAAACCGGCACCGATCACATCGATCACGATCCGGTCTTCAGAACCCGGTTGACCCTTTGCAGCTGACTTGTTGCGGTTTACCCCACCAGGCCTCTTCATCTCCTGCGCCTGAAAGGTCTGCTGTCTGTCTGAAACGTGCACAGCAGGTATCTGCCCGGCAACTCCTCCGGCCAGAACCGGAGAAGCTGCCATCATCAGGCCTGCGACAATCAGCGTAAATCGTATTTTCATTTCCGATATCATAATTACCTCCCCAATCCCTATCCGGTGAAAGAGCCTCTGAAAAGGCAGGACGGGATTCAGCTTTTAGTGGAATGGATTGATGGTATCCGCTCTGCGCCCCTTCCTCACTTCGGCTATGGCCTGACGAACCAGTTTCAGCGCTTTTGCCCTGTGACCGAATTTATCATGAGAA
Organism: uncultured Zetaproteobacteria bacterium; assembly: GCA_964387725.1. Classification (GTDB taxonomy): domain Bacteria; phylum Pseudomonadota; class Zetaproteobacteria; order Mariprofundales; family Mariprofundaceae; genus CAYLYU01. The sequence goes on from CAYLYU010000105.1 coordinate 4,271, forward strand.
GCCTTTTCAAGCTGGGCCTCGGCCTTCTTCAGATGATGCATGGCCTTGTTCATGTGGGGTTGTCTTTCCGCCATGGCCAATGGACTCGCCAACAGAATTGCGACAAACGCCATAACAGATACGGTAATGATTGATTTTGATTGCATTACTTTTCTCCTTTTTTTCTATTGATTATCAGATTTCATACTTATGCACAGGAAATGCCGTCACCTTGCAGACATAAATTTCCCAATCCGGTGATTTCCAGATGCCTGGATGAATCGCAACACCGGCAGAACAGATACGAAATGCCCTGAACCATACATACGCGTAACAGCTTTCTCATTCAACCTCGCCCTTACCAAGCGCATCCCCGGTTCCGCTCACCGTACCTTTACCGATCACAACGCCCTTTCCTTCCACATGGCCCTTGCCATGTTTGACATGAAGCTTGCCTCCCCGGCCCCTGCCGATAGCGATGCCCCTGCCTTCCGCACGTCCCTCGGCTCTAGCGATTCCCTTGCCGCTGACCGTGCCAGTTCCGTGTTTTCTGTGTACTCTTCTGTGCTTCTTTTTCTGATTCGATCCCTTGCCCACGGCATGACCTGTCCCTCTGGCCTTCCCCCTTCCAATAAAAACACCCTTTCCCTCTGCCTCGCCGGAAACGCGTTTCTTGTGGAGTTTGCCATCCCTGCCCCGGTAAAAGCCGATACCTTCACCTTCAACCTCACCCTCACCGACTGCAACGCCCTTACCCTCAACATCTATATTGCCATGTCTTTGGCCGGCCAGGGCTGGCCCGGCAAAAATCATGATGGCAAACAGGGCAATAAAGACCCTTGTGATTATCAGATTCATCATTCCTCCATTATTTCCGGAACTGCTCCCGGTACAACTGACCCGGGAACAGCTCCGTCCTCTTCCTTCTGCCAGGAGGATACTCATACTAACGCCCCTGACAGCATATGGTTGACAGGCCGTGAAAGATTCAGCCGACACAACGGGCACACTTGATTCAAACCCGGGGCCATCCATCATTCGGATGCAATGCATGATAGCGCTGCCGTGTCAAAGCCAGACGGGAACCGGGAACCTGCAAAAGCTGCCCCTGCCTCCGCCTCTGTACCCGGCTCTTCAAACGCTGTTTCGGCTTGTTCTTCAGTTTCTTTTTCAGTTTATCTGGTGTGATACCATGTTTTTTCAGTTTGTCGGCGTTCTTTTTGAGCTCGGACTTGAAGCTGTCGGGTATCCGCTTCTGAAATTCAGCAGGTACTTGATCCAGCACCCGGAGCTTCCCGCCCTGTCTGCGACTAGCGTACTGGCCCGGTTTCAGCAGAACGATCTTGCCAATGAGTTTGCCGTCCCGCTCGCCCTCGGCGATCGCGACCACGCCTTCCTTGAGATAGATGCGCGATTCCACAACCCCCTGCTCACCTTCCACCACCTCCAGAATGCCCTCCGTGCCGCGAATGCCCATGACAACCGTGGGCGTCCTGAACCTGTAAGTGCTGTCACCCGGTTGAAGCCTGGTCACGGCAAACCGCAGCCAGCCACGCACCACCTCGATCGAGGCCCTGGCAACGGATTTATCTTCAGCCATCAGGTAATCGTTAATCTTCACGGTTGTATTGGAACCGACCGAGAGAACGGAACCATCATCCATATTCACCCTGGCCGAACTTCTCACCTCTGAACGCAGGAGATCTTCCAGCAGAACATCTGTGCCTGCCTGTGGTGATATTGTATCCTCGCCCCGCTCCAGCCCGACGTTGCCGCGCACTGTTGAAACCTCGCCAACATGGGCAAAACAGGTGGTCGCCGAAAAACAAAGCAGGCCGATGAGCACCAGGATGCGGATCATTCAATCATCCTCCTTGAGATTTTTTTGTTTTACTA
>CAYLYU010000106.1:0-4333 GCA_964387725.1 uncultured Zetaproteobacteria bacterium
AGGCAAGGATTGCAAGTAATAGCACCGCTATTGCTCAAATCTTTAACGCAGAAATCGCTTGTTTTGAATGCAATATCGCGAATCATGGTTTTTTCAGCATTTTCTTAAGGCTGGTCGGGTGTGTTAAATCCCGTTCGGGTAATTTCTTTGACTTGCCGAGAGCTATCGTATTCGATGACAACTTTACGCCGATATTTTTCTCCGGTATCAGGGTCGGCAAAGTCTTCGATATAGATTGCACGGTTGGGATGCAGTGGATCAGAAAGTACAGGGCTGCCCATCAGTTTTTCAACGCGGAATCGGGAATCACCTTCCCTGATCGCACTGACAACAGAGGGGTCAAGATCATTTCCCTGATGAAGAGGATGTTGCAGGCATCCGGCAAGAAAGAGTATTGGTATCATCAGCAGGCGGTTCATGTCTTTTCTCCAAAGCAAGTCTGACTTCCACATTCCAGAAGCCGGATGTATTCGTCCATTCCATCTTCCAGACTCCAGTCGGGTTCCCAGTCAAGCAGAGCGCGGGATTCACGCAGGTCAGCCTGTGTATGATTCTGGTAGAATTTAAAGGGGTTATCAATGAACTCGGTTTTTAATTCCTTTCCGAGTATCCGGCCAAGAATAGCAACAATATCATTAAAACTTCTTGATCTGCCGCTACCAACATTGCAAACACCTGAACGTGGCGCCTCAAGGGCGGCAAGATTGGCTGCAACAATATCCCCGATATAAACAAAATCACGTTTTTGTTCCCCGAACTTGAACAGGCGTGGTTGCTTACCGGTTTTTACCTGCTGATAGAGCTGAAGAATCATAGAAGATGTTTTGTCCTTGTGCGATTCGCCCGGCCCGTAAACATTGAAGTAACGTAGTCCGATAATGACAGAAGGATGGTGTTCAAGCCGGGGATGTATAATCCGATCCATGGCAAGTTTGGAGAAACCGTAGATATTTTCCGGAATTTCGCCATCTCCTATTTTGTTCGGTGCGGGGGAGTTGCCATATACTCCCGCAGAAGATGCATATACAACGCGAGTGCCTGAACGGCTGCTTGCCTCCAGAATATCTGCAAAGGCGTTGGTGTTCACTGACAGCATACGATGTTGATCCATGATCGTTGTATCAGTAATTGCAGCCTGATGCATCACCGCAGTAAACTTGCCACTGGCAATATCATTAAGCAGGGCCGGGTCATTGGAGTCCGTGGCACGAACTTCACAATTGATATGAATGAGATTACGCCAGTCGCCACTTTCAAAGTTGTCTGCAACCACAACGCGGTAACCCGGCTTTCCTGTCAAAGCCGCGGCCAGATTTGCGCCAATAAATCCAGCTCCGCCGGTGATTAGAATATGTTGCAATGTTTCAAATGCGGAAAAATTCTAATCCACATAGGCAGTTGGGCCTGCAATATAAACACCTTTAAGGCCCCATTTGCTGATTTTTGTATTCACCCGCTTGGTCTTGCTCAGGTTGGCCCGCCTCAGTCTGGACCCACGCAAATCTGCACCGGTGAGGTTAGCACCTTCCAGGTTTACCCCTCTGAGATCGGCACTGCGCAAGTCGGCTTTTTGCAGGTTGCAACCTGCCAGATTAGCCTCCATAAGTTTAACTTCCGAAAGATCCATACCAGCAAGATTCTGACCGGAAAGGTCAATTCCGATAAGGCTCCAGCCATTTCGCAGGTAAACCATGATGTTTCTAAGGTCGATTTTCACATTTCTGATATTTGCCGACAACAGGTTTGTGTGCTCCATGGAGGCTTTACATAAGTTGGCACCATCAAGATTTGCCCCGGTCATGTCGACATTGTCCAGACTGGCCTCTTGAAGGTTTGCGCCCCGAAGATTTGCATCCAGTAGCTTGCAGTTGGACAAGGTTGCGCCAGCCAAACTGGCCGATGAAAGGTTTTGACCGGAAAAATCCAGGCCTGTCAGATTCTGACCGGAAAGATCGCGGCCTTCGTATATGGCCTGTACTACTTCCTTAGCATTCATATCAACCCCCCTTTAGCGATGCAAGATAGTACGATCCCTGATTGCCAGCGCAAGTGACTGCTTTGCAATGTAAGACAATCAGGCATAATACGACCAGTGGGAAGGCATTCCCACCACAATTTTGATACGTTGGAGTTTTGATGCACGCTACCTTGCCATTATTGAAAGGCACATATTTTCCAGCCATAGCCAGACAGAAGCTTGAAACCTTGCAGGTTAATCTTGGTTATCTCTGCAATCAGACCTGTGTACATTGCCATGTCAATGCAGGCCCCCGGCGCAAAGAGATGATGGATCAGCCAACAGTGGAGTTATTGCTTGAGTTTATGACGGCCTCTTCAGTGAAGGGGCTGGATCTGACCGGTGGCGCACCCGAAATGAATCCCCATTTCCGGGAAATTGTAACCGAGGCCAGAAAGCTGGGTGTAAAGGTCATGGACAGGTGTAATCTGACAATTCTGGAAGAACCTGACTATCAGGGCCTGGCTGAGTTTCTGGCTGAACACAGGGTTGAAATCGTTGCTTCCATGCCCTGTTATCTTGAAGATAATGTTAATGCCCAGCGTGGCATGGGCACTTTTGAGGCTAGCATCAGGGCACTTAGACGCCTCAATGCCCTGGGTTATGGTTGTGAAAATTCAGGTTTGGTTATGAATCTGGTTTATAACCCGCTTGGTCCCAGCCTGCCGCCACCCCAGGATGTTTTGCGGGATACTTACAAGAAGGAATTAAAATCCCGCTACGGGATTGTCTTTGATGACCTGTTTACCATTACCAATATGCCCATTCAGCGTTTTGGCAGCACGCTGATTTCGCAAGGAAAATTTGAGGCGTATATGCAGTTGCTCAGGGATGCTTACAGGGAAGAAAATCTGGAGGGGGTCATGTGTCGCAACCTGATCAGTGTGGACTGGCAGGGATATGTTTATGATTGTGACTTCAATCAGATGCTGGGGTTGCCTCTTCTCATAGATGACAAGCCGCGTCAGCATTTGAGCGGGTTGATTGGCAGAAGTCTGGATGGTAATCCCATCGTAGTGATGGATCATTGTTACGGTTGTACGGCCGGGCAGGGTTCAAGTTGTGGCGGGGCTCTTGAATCCTGATACCGATTCCGAAAAATTCTTCGTCTTCCTTGGTATTATTGAAATTATTTCTGTTAGAGGATCAATATGAATTATGTTGAAGGTGATCATGTTCGCCAGGCTGTACGAGAGGCTTATTCCGATGTGGCCGAAGCAGAGGGTATGGGAAGTTGTTGTGGCGTGGAGAGTAGCTGCTGTGGCGTATCCGAAGATGCTGCGATCAACAGGCTGATATCCACCCGTCTTGGCTATTCCGAGGCAGATATGGATAGTGTCCCCGAAAGCTCTGATATGGGTCTTGGCTGTGGTAATCCCCGTGCCATTGCCGAGCTGAAACAGGGAGAGGTAGTACTTGATCTGGGGAGCGGTGGCGGTTTTGATGCGTTCCTGGCTTCACATGAAGTGGGGGAGAGTGGTCAGGTTATTGGCGTGGATATGACGCCTGCCATGCTGAGTAAAGCGAGGCTTAATGCCGAAAAAGGAAATTTTGCCAATGTGGAATTTCGTCTGGGTGAAATTGAGCATTTGCCTGTCGCTGATGACAGCATTGATGTCATTATCTCCAATTGCGTAATCAACCTTTCGCCAAGCAAGGAAAAGGTGTTTCAGGATGCCTTCCGTGTCCTGAAGCCCGGAGGACGTCTGGCTGTTTCGGACGTTGTGGCCACAGCCCGAATGCCTGATGCGTTGAAAAACGATCCGGCACTTTATGCAGGCTGTATGGCTGGCGCCTCATTGATCAATGAACTTGAACGCATCATTCATCAGGCCGGTTTTGACAATATTTCGATCACACCCAAGGATGAATCACGCGAATTTATTCATGACTGGGCTCCGGGTACGGGAGTGGAAGATTATGTTGTTTCAGCTTGTATTGAGGCTGTAAAACCGTTGGGGAAATGTTATTGATTGAAGTGTAAGAGGGTTGCTGCGGTTTCGACTACTGTCAAAGGCGCCCGGCGAGTTCGGATGCTTTTACTATTTTAGGAGGTTTAAATGAGGAAACTTGAAACACTGTTTTTTTCCGTAGCCCTGCTGATGGGAATGAGTATATCTCCGGTTGCAGCTGAGGCAGGCTCGAATCCCTGCAATCCATGTTCAGCGAACCCCTGTGCAATGAAGAAAAACGCTAACCCGTGTTCGGCCAACCCCTGTGCAATGAAGAAGCACACGAACCCGTGTTCGGCCAATCCGTGCGCCATGAAGAAGCACATGAACCCGTGTTCGGCCAATCCCTGTGCCATGAAGAAGC
>CAYLYU010000106.1:4433-6124 GCA_964387725.1 uncultured Zetaproteobacteria bacterium
GCCAATCCGTGTTCGACGAGTGCAAACGTGGCCACACGGCCCCATGCCTATGACAACTTTTGGCAGGCTGTGGCAGTAGGTCGTAAAATGTGGAATGACGAAAGCCTGGGTACAGCAGGTGTGGCTTGCATATCCTGCCATGCGGATCATGAACTGTTGAATCTGGATAAGAATCAAAACTTTCCGCATTTCGTGAAGATGGTAGGTGATGTTGTGACCCTGGATCAGATGATCAATTACTGCATGGTCAATCCCATGAAGGGCAAACAATTTGAGAAGAACTCAAAGGAGCTTACAGCTATGGCGGCCTATTACCGTTCTTATCGGCTGCAATACATGAAAGAGCATCGCAAATAATACGGTTTAACTTCTGTGCAATATAAGGGCGCAGTCGGAATGGCGCTTGTGGCAGTGGTATTGGCCACGGGCGCTTTCTTTTTATCGGCAGAGGCTTCTAACGAGGATAGGGGTTTGCCCGAAGCTTATTGGCAACACCCACTGCCTGTGCAGGGCAGTTCGCCTGAAGGATGGCCAGCGCTTTGGCGTGATCTGGATCCGCAGGCTTGTGCCAAGTGCCATCAGAAACAATTTGGTGACTGGAGGAAAAGCCTGCACGCGCATGCTTTTTCTCCGGGGCTGGTCGGTCAGTTTCCGGGGTTTGGTGTCCAGGGATCGAACAGTTGCCTCAATTGCCACGCGCCTCTGGCCGAACAAAAATTCAGCAGGGATTCCCAGATTTCTGATGCTTTGCAGAGTCTCGATAATCCTCCATCACTGAAGCGGCTTCCCTTACGCCATGCCGGTGTCAGTTGTGCCTCCTGTCATGTCCGCAAGTGGAAACGTCATGGCCCTCCGCCTTCAGGCTCGGCCAAAACAGGCCAGCTTAAAGGTCTGGCTCATGGTGGATTTTATGCCACCAGGGCTTTCGAAAAATCGCAGTTTTGCGCTTCCTGCCATCAGTTCCCCCAATCTGCCGCTATCAATGGCAAACCACTGGAAAACACAGTGGAAGAGTGGAAACAGAGCAGATTCGCCAGTGAAGGTATTCAATGCCAGAACTGTCACATGCCTGATAGGCGGCATGAGTTCAAAGGTATTCATGACCCTGAAATGACCCGAAGCGGCCTCAAATTTAAGGTTAGCGAAACAAAACATGGTGGCGAATTAACTATTCAATCCATCCGGGTCGGACACGCCTTTCCCACATATGTTACTCCGAAGATTCTGGTTGAGGCCGAGGTAGTTGATGGTGATGGGAAAGTTCTACGCACATGGAACTGGGATATCGTGCGTGAGGTAGAATTTGACGGCCAGTGGCGTGAGGTCAGAGACGAAAGACTGATGCCGGGAGCATCGCGCCGATTTTTGGCAGAATCAGTACCGGCCAACGCACAAACCCTTATCTTTCGGGTAAAGGTTATACCGGATCATTTCTACAAAGGTGTGTACCGCAGTCTTCTGGACTCGGATTTAAAGCCGGAAGCTGCCAGCCAGATCAGAGCGGCGCTTGATCAAGCTAACAAAAACGATTATTCACTTTATGAGGGAGAGATAAAGTTACTCTGATTTTCTTTCCATCTCGTCCAGTTTCCGTCTGATTTTATTGCATTCAGAGTCGGTTAAACGCTCTCCCGTGTCGGGATCGCCCTGCTCGATATTTTTTAGCAGTTGTTCCATAAGCCGGGCGTTGT
>CAYLYU010000107.1:0-6121 GCA_964387725.1 uncultured Zetaproteobacteria bacterium
AGGTCATTGATCAGCTAATCTCTGAAACAAGTGCCGGTGGTATGCGGGATATGGGAAAGGTTATGGCCGGCCTAAAAACAAGAGTTATGGGAAAGGCCGATATGGGCATGGTCAGCGCTCTGGTAAAAAAGCGTTTAGGAGCAGTGCATTCCTGACTGACTTCCGGGCAGGACTGATGCAGCCATTGGCAAAGAAAATATGGTAAATTTCTCACCGGAATTCCTTGAAAGGGTATTGGATCGTACCGATATCATTGAACTGATATCGCGGCATGTAGATCTGAAAAAGGCCGGTAGTAATATGATGGGTCTATGCCCTTTCCACCATGAAAAGACACCCTCGTTTTCAGTATCCCCGGATAAGCAGTTGTACCATTGTTTTGGTTGTGGCAAGGGAGGTGGAGCTTTCCAGTTCCTTATGGATCATGATGGCCTGACCTTTCCTGAAGTGGTAGAAATGCTTGCCGAAAAGGCTGCACTTGAAGTGCCGAGGAGCACTTCAAGTGCAGCAGATGAGCGTCAGGATCGGGATACACGCAATTTATTGGCCAGAGCCGTCGAATTGTATCACCGGGAATTGTATTCGCCTGGAGCTGCCGAAGCGCGTGCCTATCTGCAGGCCCGCAAGCTGCCGGAGGCAGTATGGCGGGATTACCTTCTGGGCTATGCGCCGGAAGGTTACAGTTTTTTGCGAAGCCACTTCGGTTCTGACGCGCTGGAACAGTTGAGTGAAGTTGGCCTGCTATTCAAAGGTGAACGGGGATATGGAGATCGTTTTCGGGGCCGTGTAATGTTTCCTATCCGGGATCGTCGAGGCAGGGAAGTTGGTTACGGGGGGCGCTTAATCGGTGAGGGTGAACCGAAATATCTAAATTCACCGGAAACGAAATATTTTCATAAATCCAGTTTACTGTATGGCTATCACGAACACCGTGAGCAGATTCGTAAACGTGACAGGCTTCTGCTTGTCGAGGGTTATATGGATGTACTTATGCTGGCGGCACACGATTTGCCGATTGCGGTTACACCTTTGGGTACCGCCCTGGGTGAGTCGCAGATCAGAACCATTTTGCGGCTAAATCCTGTACCTGTATTCTGTTTTGATGGTGATCAGGCTGGTCGGAAGGCGGCCTGGCGGGCTCTTGAACGCATGATGCCACTGATCGAGGCAGAACATAAACCATGCTTTATGTTTTTACCTGAGGGAGAAGACCCCGACTCGCTTTTGTGCAAGGAAGGTGGTGAAGCCTTCGCCGGGAGGATTGAGCAGGCTTCCCCTGTATTGCAAACATTACTCGCCGGTTTGAAAAACCTGGCCGGGAGTGGAGCCGAAGGCAGGGCACGCATGGCCAAACGGGCAGATAATATGCTTGCTACAATGCAGGATCATTATCTGCGACAGGCCTGGAGACAGGAAATTGAACGGACTACCGGCATTAACCTTAAGGCTACGCGTTCTATTTCAGGCAGACAGCGCCAAGGTTTGCAGGCTACTGCAAGTGGATCGGGCTCTGCCTTGGAGGACCAGTTTGTGGCTGCTTTGTTGCAAAAGCCGGAGAGAATCAGGACATTACCCGACGATGCCAGACAGTTTTTTCTTGACGATAAGGTGTTGAATAAGATATACACGCGCGCTTTGGAAAGTTCCGGGGATAATCCGAATATTCTGGTGAGTCACCTGAGCCTGAATTTCCAGGAAGATCCCCGAATTCCTCGCTGGTTAAATGAGTCAGCAGTGAGTGATGACTGCTTTGATGGGTTGCTGCTTGATATGCAGATCAGGAGCATGAAGAGGGTTCTCAAACAGGTCAGGGGTGATCTGACAGAACACTTGAAGGTTAAAGCCTGCCTAAAAAAGTTGGAAGGCTTAAGAATAGAACGATATAAACGCCTGAATGCAAAGGACTAAATAGCTATGATTCAACAAGAAAAGAAATCGAATGATCTGTCCCGTGTCCGCTTGCGTGATATGGGCGGGCTCATGGCTCGCGGAAAAGAAGCTGGTTTCATTACTTACGAAGAACTGAACAAGAATCTTCCCGCAGGCCTGGTATCTTCTGATCAGATCGAGCAGGTCATCAACCTGTTTACTGAAATGGGCATAGATGTTGTCGATCCTCAACGTGCACCTACCGGAGCCTATGCAATGCGCAAAGATCGTCTGCGCAAAGAGGATTCTGCACTCAGGGCTGATACAACCACACTGGGAACAGTTATCCGCATTGATGACCCCGTACGCATGTATTTGCGTGAGATGGGTACGGTGGAACTGCTTACCCGTGAAGGTGAGATCGAAATTGCCCGCCGCATCGAGGAAGGCCGTAGACAAATTCTCGAAGCCATTTGCTTATGTCCTACTACTTTTCGCGAAATTATGTTGTTGAGCGATATTATTCAGGAAGAAGATGCCAAATTACGTGACATTGTCGATGTTGAAGAAAAAGTGGTGAATGCCGCAGCGATTGCCGCCTACGAGTCGCGTTTGAGCCGTGGCGAGGAAGATGAGAGTTTTGGCGAAGAGAAACCCAAGCTTGATCCAAAGGCCCTTGATGCGGCGATCAAGGCCAGAACCGCCACCCCTGATGGCACACCCATGCAGGAAACCATTATCACCAGAGAAGAGCAGCTTGGAAAAGCCATTGCCCATTTCAAGGCTGCGCAGAAATGGTATGACAAGCACACCGAGCTGAAGTTAAAGCTGGAAAAGAAACCGGATGATGCCAAGCTGGTCACCAGGGCACAGGAAGCGCTGGATGCAATGCTTTCCGAGCTGGTAGGCATTCCCTTTGCCAACAAGCAGATTGAGTTGCTGGTACAACGCTTCAAGAATGCCATTGAGCGCGTGCGCAAATATGAACGTAATATTCGTGATCTTGCACTGGGCGCTAAAATGCCCCGAAAGCTTTTTCTGGAAACTTTCCCTGCGAACGAAAGTAATGAGGCGTGGTCTGATCAGATGCTCGGGGAACATACGGACAAGCCCTGGGTTGATGCCTTTGAGTCTGCGGCTGGAAAGGTTCGTGAAAATCAGCGTCGTTTGAAGCGAGCTGAGCAAGAAGTGGATCTTCCTGTCCTGCAGCTGAAACAAATTGCCCGCAGATTGACTATGGGTGAAGCAAAGGCCAGGCAGGCGAAGCGGGAAATGATTGAGGCGAACCTGCGATTGGTGATCTCAATTGCGAAGAAGTACACTAACCGCGGGCTTGGATTTTTAGATTTGATTCAGGAAGGCAATATCGGCCTGATGAAGGCCGTAGATAAATTTGAGTGGCGGCGTGGCTACAAATTTTCCACTTATGCTACATGGTGGATCCGTCAGGCGATAACACGATCGATTGCTGATCAGGCACGCACCATTCGTATTCCGGTTCATATGATTGAGACCATCAACAAGATCATGCGGGTTTCACGGCAGGTAGCGCAGGAAATTGGACGTGAGCCGACACCGGAGGAGCTTGCTGAACATCTTGAAGTTCCCGAAGAGAAGGTACGTCAGATACTTGAAGTGGCTAAAGAACCTGTTTCTCTTGAAACACCAATTGGTGATGAAGAGGATTCGCAGCTAGGTGATTTTGTAGAAGATGAAAATGCCATTGACCCGATAGATGCGACTGTAAGATCTGCGCTGGCTCTGGCTACGCAAGGGGTATTGGATAAGTTGACACCGCGTGAGGAAAAGGTGTTACGGATGCGCTTTGGTATTGGCATGAACACAGACCATACGCTTGAGGAAGTTGGCAAGCAGTTTGGGGTGACACGTGAGCGTATTCGTCAGATTGAAGCCAAGGCCTTACGCAAGCTTCGGCATCCGAGCCGGTCGAAGGAACTAAAAACATTTGCTGAAAGTCCGGATGCTCCCCCGGTTCTGTGAGCATCAGCGACGGATTGATTACAACTTCATCGTTTGTTGGAGATGCATGAATAGTTCAGCTTAGATCGGCGGTATATACAGACGTTTTATTGAAAGTGCCTTGCGGTTGCTGGTATCAACCTGAACCAGTGTCGCGTATATGCTACCGCCATGTTCCACCGCCTCAAATCTGCGTGGCATTTTATGCACCATGCGTTGTAAGGCTCCCTCAACTTTCATACCGATAATAGACGTGTATGAACCGGTCATGCCCAGATCTGTTTGATAGGCTGTACCCCTGGGCAGAATTGTTTCGTCACAGGTAGGAATATGGGAATGTGTGCCAAAGACCAGCGAAGCCCTGCCATCCAAATGCCATCCCATTCCTACCTTTTCGCTGGTGGCCTCGGCATGCAGGTCAACGATAATGGCCGAAATATCATTTGGTATCTCGGTCAAGGCACGATCAACGGCTGCAAAGGGACAGTCCCACGAACCCATAAAGACCTGGCCGATAATGTTAATGACGGCGACCCTGTGACCCGTCACGGTCTCAATGATGGTCCAGCCCCGGCCCGGTGCATATTGTGAGAAATTCAGCGGACGAATCAGGCGTTTATCTTCATCCATGCGTTTGATGATATCCCGTTGATCCCAACAGTGATTACCGTTTGTCAACACGTGCACTCCAAGTGCCAGCATTTCATCGGCAGTTTTTGAGGTCATGCCGAAGCCGGCAGCAAGGTTTTCGCCGTTTGCAACCACAAAGTCTATGCAGTGGTCATCGATCAGGTCGGGCAGGTGTTCAGCCAGGGCCCGTCTTCCGGCCTTTCCGACGATATCGCCAATAGCCAGGATATTCAGTTGTTTCAGCATGCGATCAACTCACTTTCAGTGATAATATAATCCAAAGGAATATCATGCTTCTCGGCTGGAATACATTCAAGTTCCTGGCAGGAGAAGGCCAGACCGACTTTGCAGGCAATATGATGGCGATGCATTGCCAGCCAGCGGTCAAAACAACCCAGGCCAAGTCCCAGGCGAGTACCTTTCCGGTCAAAGCCTACCAGTGGACAAATAACCAGGCATTCGGTTTTGTCTTCCTGCCAAAGCAAACCGTCAACAGGCTCCTGAACATGATGTCTGCCACTCTTCCAACGGGTGTTCGTATGCACCTGATGCCACTTCATATCGCCGGAGGACGAAGTTACAGGAGCAAAAACATGAGCCCTCACTTCTAAAAAGATGCGACCTGTGGCAACTTCATCAGCCATAGATCGATAGACGAGCCATTTAGAATACTCTCCGGAAAAATGACTTATCAATTGATCTTGTATCAGCCCGGATGCTTTTGTTCGTGTGGAGGGTGGAAGCGTCTGTCGCCTGGACAAAGCCTTCCGGCGTAATAATTCTTTTTGACCTGTTTTCATCGTTCCGGGTGAAGCTTGCGGCTGAATAAGGGGAACAAAAGAAAACACCCCCGCATTGACGTTGTGGCAAGAAGACACCGAACCCTCAGTAAGAGGTGGGCGCCGCACCCTGGCATCAGGTTCGCCGACTGAACGGCAATCACACCGCCAAAGTAGCTAGGCTCCCCTTCGGCACTTATCGGTTCTGGCAACTAATATGCCTGACGTTCAACGCAGGGGCGCTTCCGCTAAACCTTTCGCTTGTAATAATACATCATCCAGGCCAGAAAGCAAGGTGTCCAGACTCTCGTCACCACGCTCTTCTTTAAGGAGTAATTCGCCAGCCAGGTTCAGGGAAACAAGCGCAAGAAGGCGGTCGGATGCAACTGCTCCGCCCAGGCGGCACAGCTCATCAATGCGCTCCTGTACCAGCTTGGCAGCGGCCTTGACATGCTCAGGATCTTCACTGGTGCGAATGGACAAAGTCCTTCCCATCAGGTTGACCTCAATAAGATTTGGCACTAGTTCAGGTGTTGCTATCAACGGCTAACAGACCGTCAATTTTTTCCATAGTATGTTCGACACGCGCACGAGCCTCCAGACGCTGGTCATTAAATACCTGCAATTCTTTTTCCAGGTCCTGTACCTGATCACGCCGCTTTCTAAGCTCGCCTTCTGCCAGCCGGACAACTTCTTTGAGACGTTGATTTTCTGCAGCCAGAGATTCCATGTTGCGGCGGATCTGACCCAGAGTCTGACCAAGTTCACTGATCTTGTTTTGAAATGATTCCCGTGAATTTTCACCTGACATGGGTCGGATTCAATCACTGCAAGCCTTTCCGGTCAACCGAATGTGAACGGGT
>CAYLYU010000108.1:0-6059 GCA_964387725.1 uncultured Zetaproteobacteria bacterium
AATCGGATCATCGGCTCCAGTAATATCAATATGTTGCGCGATTTCATTCTTTTTCGTTTCTGGCTGGGGTTTACTTTTGGACAGTGCTTAACGGCTCTCATTGCAAGTTCAGCACCAAATAGTAATCGACTTAAGCCAAGTCTTGTTACGTGCTCTTAGCGTGAATCTTAGCCGAACAAATCACCCGACATGCATCATCAATTATTCTGACGATAAACCTTATAAATAAAATATAAAAAGCAAAACAGAGTCAGAGATAGCCTTTGGGCGATCTGAAGCACCATGCCGTACCAGTCTCTGCCTGGAGGCCTCCACATAGCGCTAATGGCTGCTGGCTGATGCCGGCAAATTCGGAAAACTGGCCGCATATTTCTGAATCCATTCCTGAGCAGCCTCATCACCTGAAATTGAACGTCCTGTGCTCTCAAATTCGAAACGCCGGTAGTGTTCGATATAACAAATCTGCTCCACCATACGAACGCGCATTACATCCGCCTCACTCATCAGCGCCAGCCCCACCTCGTATGCATGTCCCCGTTTCCGGCACCAGGAGATATAGCCGAGCAATTCAAAATATGGTTGAACAACAGGGATGGTAACCTTGATCAGCATTCCACTACTCAATGCAAAGCTGTTTCTGAATATCAGACCATTACTTTTCGCATGCAGAAGAAAGGCGTTACGGGCCGCCGATGAAGAGAGAACGTTGACCATAATTGGAACATCGGAGGGGTGCCTAAGGAACATCTGGCAAGCTGCTTTTCTCATCGTTTTAGCCATCGTTTCATCCTGAATACTTTGTATCTGACAGCAGCATATTTCATGCCAGCCGTAGATATAACTATCGGCTAAAACCTGACAGTCTTGATCAGTTATTTATGTGGTTTACGATGGCGCTAAATTGCTGGCGCTGTCCACGGATACCCTGACGCTCTATACTACCCTATGAATCGTGAACAAGCTTGAACAATGTGTAACCATTTTTCGGCATTTCCGGGTAAATCCGGACGTTGGAAAGATTAAGATATGAGCCCAAGCGATCATTCTGATTATGAGCTGATTTTTCATACCAGTCTTGATGCCATTGTGTGCAGTGGTGAAACAGGTCGGATTACTCAGAGGAATCCTGCAGCCGAGCAGATATTTGGTCTCAACGTTAGCGAAGCTGTCAGTGAGCTGTTTCTTTATACCAGCTTACAGTTTTCGCGATGCCATCCTCGGGCGTAAAGGGTGGAGTCCAGTTATAATTCCGGCAAAATGAATCGGAAGAAAAGTTGTACTCATCAAATAGACGGGAAATGTTTTGCCTGTTAAGCATCACTGGGTTACCAATGAACTTTTCTAATAATGTTCCTGCATGCCCCCCTAGTCTTAGAAGGGCTTCAGGTAATGGGAAAATGCCTTTTTTATTGTGGAATTGTTGATAAATAAGCGAATACAACTCGCCACTGGTCATATCTTTTCGATCATTAATGATAAAGGTTTCTATAGTCGGACGAGGCCTGTTATCATCAAGAATTGTTTCTATTGCGCTGCATACGTTTTCTATAAAAATCATACTCCGTTTGCCCTTGGCATTTGCCAGGGGAAGTGGAATTTTCAGCTTTGCTGCTTTTAGCAAGGGCAACATATTGCCCTTGTTTCCGGGGCCATAAACCATAGGTAACCTTAAAATAATACACCTTGCATTTTTTTGAGATGAAAAAATTTCTGTCAGTCCCTGCTCCGCTTCCCACTTGCTGATGCCATAAGGTTCATCCGGGTGAGGGGAGGTGAGGGAATCATTAGTCCTGGAGCGCCCAAGAACCATAAGGCTGCTGATAAAAATAAATGTTTTAATTCCTGACTCCAACCCTTGCCTTGCCAGAGCTAAAGTCATATCCCGATTTATTCTTCTGTATTCATCCATGGGGTTAGAAGGTTTTTTGTGTACAACATGGACACTGGCTGCCGAATGTATAACGCATGATTCGGGGTCAAACGTTAACTGACCCAGCCTGTTGCATAAATCGTTCCTGTTAAGGATTGACAGGGAGACACGCCCGTTAAAACAGTCACGAATAGCACCTCCAATAAAACCTGATGCTCCTGTTAAATAGACATGATGATTATTTAGCCCCATCTCCAACCCCACTTGTTAAAAAAGTAAAAAGCTGATTTGATTGTGATCCAGGAAAGCCTCCAGTTACGGTGTGAACCCCTAGACCAGTGGTGGGTGATGGTGGCATCAGGGTAGTAAATCGCTTTTGAAATCCTGTTGGTTCTCAGTGTGATATCCGCATCCTCCAGATACATGAAGAAGCCTTCGTCAAATGGTCCGATCTTGTCCAGAATCATCCTGCGAAACAGCATGAAACAGCCAGTCATATACTGAACCTTATAACTTTTGTCATAACCGTGATCCAGCATGATATAATGCTCCATTCTTTTTTTTATCGGTGCCAGTTGTTGGAGGCATGGGGGTAGAAATCGTCTCAGAAACATGTCCCGTACTGTTGGAAGTCTCTTGTTTAAGTGTTGAATACTTCCATCGGGGTTCAGAATCTTAGGAGATGTAAGGCCTGTTTCCACATGTTTATCCATGAAGGCGATAATGTTTTCGAGGGATCCTTTATGGATAAAGACATCAGGATTCAGGACCAGATAGTACTCTGAATCTGGGGCATTTCTGATACCGATATTGTGACCGAATGAGAACCCTTTATTGGCCCCGCTTTCAACAACACATGACGGGAATTTGCGCTTTATTTGATCCAGGTAAGCCGGTTCTGATGCGTTATCAATAATACTCAGGTGTATTTCTACATCAGAATCTTTTAGCGATCTGACAGTTTCTTCTAATTTTCTCAGGTCGCTATTATGGGTTACGATGCTTGCGGCTAATTTTAGCAATGAAGTTTCACCGGGTCAGTGTACAAGCTTGATCATATCGCCCGGAGCGGGAGACGCTTCTGCGTTTAAGCCATTCAATGCGGCAAAACGTTTTGCTGTAAACCTGCCAAGAATATCACCTGATTCGTTGGCCAGGGTTTTCCATGAATCTGTTTTTTTCCACATGTAAAGGTAGATTCGAGGCACATCGCCATCTTTCTCTACCTGATAACGGCGAAAAGATAAGTCAATCGAGGAAAAGTCGGCAAGATTCTCCCGGAAAGTGTCACGTTCAGACCACATCAGTACAACAAACACCCTTGGCCCGCTTCGATACAAATTGGCATATATACTTGCCCTGGAAACATGAGGTGCTGAGACGTTGGCAACCGTATGGGCGACCTCAAATCCATCTCTTTGTTTTTGCGTAACCGGTTCCCTTCTCCTTTCAGGGAACATATCTTCAAGAACCTCTTTGGCGGATTTCCGCTTCCTTAGTTCGGTGCTTGTAAGTTGAAAATATATCTTTTGCTTACGTACGCGGGCATTTAAGGCGCTCTTGGTATTTTTGATAGACCAGCGTTCGGGAAACTCCAGTTGAATACCGAGTTTGGGATGTAAAAAATGCTGTCCTACCACTGCCCCTTCATCGGGGCTGTCGCCATAGGGTTTCCCATCAAGAACATTGAGCAGGGATTCATGACCGATAAAGCCGGCGGAAGACTGGTTGCTCTTCGAACTGGCCACAGCCTGTTCAATGCGTTTTTTAGTTTCAGGATGACTCGAAAAGGCACCATGATAACTCTCGACTTTCTCGCCTTCATCACGCTGTTCAGTGGATTTTATCTCATCCAGACGTTGCAGTGTGGACAGGATTCTGGTGGTGGCATGAATGTCATAACCTGCTTTTCGGAGGTAACGAATAGAAAGCATATCGGACTCCAGTTCCGCCTCCCTTCCATATCCCTGGATAATAGCGCCTGCCAGAAGTTTTGTGAGTTGACCGGCGCCTCGAGGTACGGGGACAAAGATTGAAGCAACAGCCATACCTATATTATAGGATTGCATTTTTGTATAGCGTTGTACCGAATGGCGGGCCGTGACATGGCCGATTTCGTGACCAAGCACTGCAGCCAGTTCGGCTTCCGAGTTAAAGTGATTGATAAGCCCCCGGTGTAAATAAATATAGCCACCGGGAAGCGCAAAAGCATTGATGGTTGCATCATCCACAACGTTGAAGCGGTAAAATAAATCCTGCCGGTCCGATACAGCAGCCATACGTTGCCCCACATAGTCAACGTAGCGAACCAGAGGATCATCCTCTGGCAGAAGAGACATTTGTTTTTCCACCTCAAAGGCCATCCTTTGACCAAGCTCAAGTTCTTGCGCCTCACTCATCAGGACAAATTCGGAGTTCTTGCTTACAGGGTTTTTGGCACAGTTTGGCAGTGTTAGTAGCATTACAAGGCATAATAGGCAGCTTGTTAGTCTGTTCATGGCCTCATTTTCTCCATGTCAGTTGGGCTATGCAAGGCCAGAAACAATTTTTTACCCTGTGTGCGGATCATTCCATGCACCAGGACGAGAATATCATCCTGAATTGTTGGCCATGCCTTGAAATAGTCCCGGTAGGCGCGAGGGATGCTGACAATTAATTTCCCCAGTCGGAAACGGTATTTGCTCTTTTGCAGATTACTTACGTATCCCTGAACCAGTCGGAACTGGCCGATATGTTTTCCGTTAACCTCATCAGCGGAGAGAACTTTGAATCGCTTGTTTCGCCAGATGCCAATTCTTTTCTTTCGGGCCTGTTGTTCATGAACAAGCAGTTTTTCGGCCCAGCGAATATTTGGAGTAAATGTGTACACAAAGGCCATACCATGCCTGAGCATCGCCGCATTGATCCATTCACCGTTACGTAAATATACCTGAGCCAGTAAACGCCCGTAAGAGTCCCGCTTATCTATATCCGTTTTCAGCCGGACAATTTTCCCCAATGTGAGCTGTTTCAAAAGACTGGTTGCCTTCTCCCCCAAGGGCTCTCCGGGTTGAGTATGATGCGTAATCTCTGGAGCGTTGATTCCAAGTAAACGCACCTTGTCGCCACTTGTTGTTCTGAATGTGTCTCCATCAAAAACCTTATTCACACGAACCCACTTGTCCGTTTCTACAATTGACAGTGCCCCCGCCTGCGCGATGCTCACGGTCAGAAAAAAAACGAACCAGCCAAGGATGATTCTGCTTCTCATATTGCTCATTCCATCATTCCAGGAAGAAAAGCACCAGTTGTTGTTCTCCTGCGCAAGAGATGTTGCGAACGGAGCACCAGTGAATAGCATGCATTTTTCAACACCTCGTATAAGGAGCGTTATGATGGCACTGGTTGCTTCGATTCATGTTGATCTGGGCTGGAAAATGCCCGATGTGGAACTACAGAAACCTGAGGGTGGCAATGTTGCCCTGAGAGATTGTATCGGTGAAAACGGGTTGTTGGTTGCGTTCACCTGCAATCACTGCCCTTATGCCCTGGCCGTCTGGCCGCGTCTGATCAAACATGCCAAAACGTTGTGTGCTATGGGTGTGAACACGGTAGCGGTTAATACAAATATCCATCCGGATTTCCCCGAAGATTCGATGCCGGCCATGCTTGAGAAGATTAGGGAATGGGGTGTCGACTTTCCCTATCTGGCGGATGAAACACAGGATGTAACACGCTTATTCGATGCCCAGTGTACGCCTGATCTTTATCTCTTCGACAAGGATGGCAGTCTATATTATCACGGTCGTATTGATGACTACTGGAAAGATGAGGCCAGGGTGACACAACAGGAACTCATGCCTGCCGCCGAGGCACTGGTAGCAGGCCAGTCAGCCCCGCAGCCACAGCACCCGACAATTGGTTGCTCAATCAAATGGAAAGATGAATAGGTAAACTTATTTGTTTCTTTATAGACACTGAAGGAGCCTCTTAATCGTTTGCTCATGATTCACCCTTCAAGTTTTTGACCTGCTAATGACTTGCATGGGGGGGCTTGCCGTAATGGCGAGAGGCTTGTGCTAGCGTAGAGTCAAGCACAAACGAACGACGCGGAAGGCAAGTCCCTCTCAATTGCCATTGTTATGTGTATATTCACCATCTTCAGAACCCAGACCCTGACAGTTTCAGAAATTCCATTTCTTCTTCCGTT
>CAYLYU010000109.1:0-5940 GCA_964387725.1 uncultured Zetaproteobacteria bacterium
GGTTTCCAGACGGGTTCAAAGCTGTGATTGCCATTGATGCGGCAGAGACAGGAGAAAAGAGTATTTACACCAATCAGGTCATCGCCCTGCCAGCCAATGTCGTGCATGTGTACCGTGCCACTATAATAATGCCGTGACGGCATAAACATGGTGTCGTACACACCGGGTTGGCGTGGATAGTTGGGGCCAAGCCTCGGGTCGTGGGCCAGCACAAAAGTGTCGTGCATGCAGGCCACGGCCAGCTTGTTGTCCCTGAACGCCAGTCCCATCGGCTGCTCCAGATTGCGCGGCAGCAGTTTGATGTTCTCTCCGTCGGAGGAAATAAACATCAGCTTGCCTGCCTGATAGGTGGAAATCACCAGCGAGCAGCCTAACTGCTCCAGCAATTCAGGAAACTCCGGTGATGCCGTGTAGGCAAACGGGGGAAGTTTGCTGGGATCGGTTGCCTGTGCGTCTACTGCCATCATGCAACACCCCAACCGGCAAGTGAAGCACGGGCGCTGCCCTTGCTGATATCGGGAATAATGCACAACTCCAGTGCTGTTACGCCATTCAGATCAACATTGTAATCCTCAAGCTCACGGGTTGAATCCGGTGAACTGAAGTTGTATTGCTGACGTGCAATATCATGGAAAGTCTGACGATCAGAAGACCAGCGCAGCACAAACTCCTGCGTACGTTCCTGATTATACTCCCGAAACTCCAGACGGATAAGTTCGATTTGCTGCGGCGTATCGAAGATCAGACGAAGCGTTTGTTTTCCAGCTTCCGCAGCGAGCCAGCCGGAGTCGGAACCCGAAATCAGTGCGTTTTCAATCGGGTATGCCTTATCTTCGGATGAGATTTCCACCTCCGCCAGGCTTTCCAGATTTAACCAGTTGTGCTCACTGGCCTGTTCCTCCTGCATATCCTGTTTCACGATGCGCTTGCGCATGATTCCTCCCTTTTTGCCTGTAAAATAGGCGCAGTATAACTACTAAGGTCTTCATAAATAAAGCCGCATACAGAGCCCCACAGTCGGCCCGGATCAGCGTTACGGCGATTAGTATTGATGCAAAGAGGCGAAGATGCGTTCGGCGAGTGTTCCAGAAATGCCGGGGGTGTTGGCAAGCTGCTTTCGAGAAGCTTTCTTTACACCATCAATGCCTCCAAAGTGTCTGAGCAGGGCTGTTCGCTTCATCTTGCCGATGCCGGGAATGGCATCAAGTCCGGAGCCAAACATGTTTTTCTTCTTGCGTTTACGCATATAACTTCCGGCAAAACGATGTGCCTCGTCGCGCAGGCGGGCGATCAGCAGCAGGGCAGGGGAGCGTATTCCCGGTTTCATGGGGTTACCGATTCCGCTGTTTTTTTCACTCCAGCCCGGCCACAGGGTTTCTTCTCCGACCTTGCGCGATGTGCCCTTGGCCACGCCTAACATTTTCATGGAACCCAGACCGTGTTCAACTGCCGTTTGTATGGCGATGTTCAACTGACCACGACCACCATCAATCAGCATCAGATCCGGTTCAGGAATGGCTTCTTCATTGATCGACCTGAAGAACCGGGAGAGCACGCGTTGCATGGCTGCATAATCATCTCCGGCGGGAACATCATCGAGTTTATAGCGTCGGTAGTAATCCTTCTCGGGGCCATTCCAGCCACCATAAACGATGGCGCTTACCATCTGCTTTCCACCCAGATGGGCATTGTCCACGGCAGCGATACGGTTTGGTACTTCATCCAGGTGCAATAACCCGGTCAGCGCCTCAAATGCTATTTGTTGATCGGTCGATGCCCTGCAAGCCAGTGATTGCTCAGCCGAACTGGAAACCTGTTGCAACCAGTGGGATTTTGCTCCCCGCTCCGGGGATACAATACGCACAGCTTTGCCTGCTCGTAAAAGCTTCAATATGCGTTGCAGTTCGGGCACATTGTTCTTGGCAACGGCAAGCAGAATGTCGGCAGGCGGTTCTTCATGGCGATAACGCTCGATAAACAGGGATCGCAATATTTCTGTTTCATCGACTTCCATGGCCTGATTGATGGAAACAATATGTGTTCCCATATCTCGTCCGGAGCGACGTACACCGATGCCTGCAATCACTTGGTCGTCCCTCCTGCTGATAACAATCGCGTCCGCCTCTTTCGGAAGTTTGCCACTGTCGTTGCCGCCCAGGATTGTTCGCAGACTCAGGATGCGGTCACGAAACATTGCCGCAGCTTCGAAATCCAGATGATCGGAGGCGGATTGCATGGCTTTTTCCCATGAGGCCAGAAGCTTTGCATCCCGTCCTTTAAGGAAGCTCAGGGCCTCATTGACCTGAGTTGCGTATCTCGCCTGGCTAACCAGGTTGCAACAGGGTGCCGAGCAGCGACCAATCTGATATTGCATGCAGGGGCGTGATCTGTTTTTGAATACCGCATCCTCGCAATCCCTGATGCGGAATATTTTTTGCATGATATGTAAGGTGGTGCGCACGGAACCTGCGTCAGGAAAGGGGCCGAAATATTCCCCGGCATCATTGCGCCTGCCCCGGTATAGTCTGAATCTTGGATAGGGTGCATCGGTAAGCAGGAGATAGGGATAAGTCTTGGCATCTTTTAGCAGAACGTTGTAACGCGGCTTAAGCTGCTTGATGAGGTTGTGCTCCAGAATCAGCGCCTCGGCTTCGGATGCCGTCACCATCATGGCGATATCTCTTACTTTTCCCAGCATGGCCAGGGTGCGGGGTGAGTCAGGTTTTTTCTGAAAATAGCTGCTCACGCGCTTTCTCAGATTCCTGGCCTTGCCGACATAAAGTACCTTTCGCCTGATATCCAGCATGCGGTAGACGCCGGGTTCCTGCGGTAATGTGCTCAGGTCAATCGGGGGTTTAATCCACATAGAAGAAAGAAGCTAACCACGAAGACTCAAAGTAAAAAGAGTAAAAAGGGCGGCTCGAGGGTCGCCCTTGATGACATCGTATCAGATCCGTAAGATTCGGCGCTTTCTTAATTCTGGAGAAAAATTTTTTATGCATTCATCGAGGAGTTGAAAACAAGCCATGGCCACTGAAGCACATACCGAAGCACATAAGGAAACATTACCGTTCCAGGCAGAAGCAAAACAGGTTCTGGACCTGATGACCCACTCATTATATTCGAACAAGGAGATTTTCCTGCGCGAATTAATCTCCAATGCTTCGGATGCAGCCGACCGTCTGCGGTTTCTGGCGCTTACTGATGATGCTCTCTACGAAAATGACAGTGAGCTGAGTGTCAGCGTTCAGTTCGACAAGGAGGCGCGCACGCTCACTATCTCGGATAACGGCCTCGGCATGAACCGTGAAGACGTAGTGGAAAACATTGGCACCATCGCCAAATCCGGTACGCGCAGCTTTCTTGAAGCGTTGAGTGGAGATCAGGCCAGGGACGCCAATATGATCGGTCAGTTCGGTGTCGGTTTCTACTCTGCCTTTATTGTGGCTGACAAGATTACGCTGACCACACGTCGGGCCGGTTTAACGAAGGAGCACGGCGTACGCTGGGTTTCAGACGGAGCTGGGGAATTCAGTATCGAGACCGTGGAAAAGAGTGACAGAGGCACGAAGATTGTCCTTCATTTAAAAGAAAGCGAGGATGAGTTTCTCAACGAACACCGTCTTCAGGAAGTGATCCATAAGTATTCCGATCATATTCCCTTCTCCATCAAGATGCAGAACGAAGAAGGTAAGCTGGAAACAATCAACAAGGCCTCGGCTCTGTGGACGCGCTCCAGGGATAAAATAAGCAAGGAAGAATACGAAGCCTTCTACAAACATGTCGCACATGACTTTCAGGAGCCGTTGACCTATGTGCATAGCCGCCTGGAAGGGAACCTTGAATATACCCTGCTATTGTACATCCCCAGGATGGCCCCTTTTGATATGTGGGACAGGGATTCGCAATCCGGTCTGAAACTCTATGTTCAGCGGGTCTACATCATGGATGCCGGCGAGGCCTTGATCCCCCGTTATCTTCGCTTTGTTCGCGGCGTACTGGATTCGAGTGATCTGCCACTCAATGTGTCGCGGGAAATCCTGCAACATGACCGGTTGATGGGAGCGATGAAAAAAGGCGCAGTCAAGAAGGTATTGGGGATGCTGGAGGATCTGGCTAAGGACAAAGACAGCTACAAGACCTTCTGGGAGCAGTTTGGCCGGGTGTTCAAGGAAGGGGTTATTGAAGACGATGCCAACAGGAAACGCATTGCAGCTTTGCTGCGTTTCGCCTCCACGCATCAGGATGGTGATGAGCAGGATGTTTCTCTTGCCGGCTACATCAAGCGCATGCCTGAAAGTCAGGACAAGATTTATTATATCACTGCCGAAAATATGGCCACAGCCAGACAGAGTCCGCATGTGGAAGTGTTTCGCAAGAAGGGGATCGAAGTCCTTCTGCTGAGCGACCGTGTTGATGAATGGATGGTGGATCATTTAAAGGAGTTTGAGGATAAATCACTTGTTTCCGTGACCAAGGGAGACCTGGAGCTTGGTGATCTGGTTGATGCGGATGAGCGCAAAAAGCATGAAGATGCAGCCGATGCATTAAAGGGCCTGGATGATACCATCGGCAAGGCCCTTCAGGACAAAATCAAGGAGGTTCGGTTCAGTCATCGTCTGACCGATTCTCCTGCTTGTCTGGTGGCGGAGTCCGGCGAACTTAGCACTCATCTGGAACGTATGTTTAAAGAGATGGGGCAAGCAGCTCCGGAACGGAAGCTGATTATGGAGATCAACCCGGAACATGTTCTGATCAAGAGGCTGCAAAAAGAGAAGAGTGAAGAGACCATGGCTGACTGGGCTCACCTTCTGTTTGATCAGGCGGTTTTAGCTGAGGGGGGGCATCTGGAAGATCCTTCAGGTTTCGTCAACAGGCTGAACAGGATGCTGTCGAAGTAAAACGCATACGCTTTCAGGGAGACGTTTCCGGAAATGCTTCTTCTACGCAAACCGGAAGCATAAAACTGCCCTGATGCAGGGATTCATTGTAATAGCGTGTTGTAAAACCCCGACGCGTGGCATCCTGCCGTCTGAAGTCGGTGGCCGGGTCGATTCTTTTGCTGCCCAGGGTAAATGTCCACCAGCCCGAGGGATAGCTTACACAGTGAGCCTGATTGGTTTTGCTAATGGCAAAACCTGCCTGACGTAGCTTTTGATGTACGTTCCGGATGAGTTCCGGCATGAGCAGGGGAGATTCGCTTTGCTGGCAGATGATTCCATCCTTTCCCAACAGACGCAGACAGGCGCGATAGAAGGGAAGCTCAAATAAAGCCTCAGCCCGGCCTGCCGCCGGGTCGGTACAGTCAATCAGGATCACATCAAAGCTGTCTTCATCTGCCCTGTTCACGAAGGCAACGCCATCTTCAAAATATAGTCGGGCTTTGGGGTGATCCAGGGACGAGGCCAGAGTGGGTAAAAATTGGCGGGAAGCCTCCACCACGGCTTTGTCAATTTCCACCATGACGCACTGTTCAATGCCGGGATGTTTCAGCACTTCACGCAGTGTGCCTCCATCGCCTCCACCGATAATAAGAATTCGCCTGGGGTCAGGGTGAGAAAACAACGGAATATGGGCCATCATCTCGTGATAAACAAACTCATCCCGTTCGGTAAGCATGACCAGCCCGTCCAGTGTCATCACCTTGCCGTAGGCGTATGTATCCAGAATATCAATGCGCTGATAAGGCGATTGTTCACTGAATATATGTTCTTTCACACGCATGCAAAAACCCGCATCGCCTTCGAGGTGATACTCGGTAAACCAGGAATCAGGTTTTTCAGCTGTATCATTCATGGTATGGCTCTTCCCTGTAACTTTACAATTGGCTCTGCTTAAATCGTCTTTTTGAATGAAGATTACGGCTGATATTGGAAGCTGCAAGCCTTGTGTCTTGGTTTATTGACACGTGGCAGGCCAATTCGTAACGTTCGCCTCCTT
>CAYLYU010000110.1:0-5740 GCA_964387725.1 uncultured Zetaproteobacteria bacterium
CTAGATGCCACCGCCACCCAAAAAATGTTCCAGGATTTTGTGTTCTTTCTTGATATCTTTCTTTATTCCTGCTTCCTCATCTTTTTCGGACGGTTGGGAAATGCCGTGCAACTCATCCACCCGAATATTTACATCATCGAGAAGATGCAATACATGCTCGATGACCCGGGCAATCGGATCCGGCATTAAATGGTGATCAAGACTGACTTTGCCGTCGGCTATCGTTTCCGCTGCACCTACGACACAACCGGGAATTCCTACCACGGTCGAATGTGGTGGAACATCTCTGAACACCACCGAGTTTGCTCCGATTCTTGAATGCTCGCCAACAGTGATGGCTCCCAGAACCTTGGCTCCGGCACCAATGATAACCCCTTCCTTCAAGGTAGGGTGGCGTTTGACCTTTTCTTTGGTGGTGCCACCAAGGGTTACACCATGATAGAGGGTAACGTCATCACCGATCTCCGTTGTTTCCCCGATCACTACGCCCATACCGTGATCGATGAAAAAGCGTCTGCCAATGGTAACGCCCGGGTGAATCTCGATTCCCGTCAGCCAACGTGTGAAGTGTGAAAGCAGCCTCGCCAACCATTGAAAACGGTGATTCCACAACCAGTGGGCCGGCCTGTATAGCCACACGGCGTGTAAACCCGGATAGCAACTTACAACCTCCCATTTTGAACGAGCGGCAGGATCTCTGTCAAAAACGATATTGATATCTTCTTTTATTCTATTCCACATGGTGCACGCAATGTATCGATAAGGGTGCAATTGTCAAAAAGGAAATGGCCTGGAAACAGGCGGGGCTACCCGCCTGTTTCTCTTCAAACCTTAATCTTCGGAGCCTTCTTCCAGGGCTTTCATGGAAAGTCTGATTCGTCCATTCCTGTCCACATCC
Organism: uncultured Zetaproteobacteria bacterium; assembly: GCA_964387725.1. Taxonomy (GTDB): domain Bacteria; phylum Pseudomonadota; class Zetaproteobacteria; order Mariprofundales; family Mariprofundaceae; genus CAYLYU01. The sequence goes on from CAYLYU010000110.1 coordinate 899, forward strand.
AGAACTTTCACCTTAACTTCCTGACCCTCGGACAACTCATCAGTGACCTTTTCAACACGGTGTTGGGCAATTTGAGAAATATGCACCAGGCCATCTGAATTTGCTGTGATGCGAACAAAAGCACCAAAGTCCATAATCTTGACGACCTTGCCGGAATAAATACGCCCTACTTCGACTTCGGCAGTGACATCATCAATGCTGGCACGGGCTGCAGCAGCAGCGGCTTCCGTAGTAGCAAAGATTTTTACCGTTCCATCGTCTTCGATATCTATCTTGGCACCGGTTTCCTCCACAATAGAGCGGATAACTTTTCCTCCCGGCCCGATCAGGTCTCTGATCTTGTCGGTCTTGATTTTCACGGTAAACATGCGAGGCGCGTGCTCCGACATTTCTGTGCGGCCAGTGCTGATCACCTTGTTCATTTCGCCAAGGATGTGAATTCGCCCGGCCTTGGCCTGCTCGAGAGCTACAGCCATAATTTCTTTGGTTAAACCGGAAATCTTGATATCCAGCTGAAAGGTGGTAATACCTTCACTGGTTCCTGCCACCTTGAAATCCATATCGCCAAGGTGATCTTCATCGCCAAGTATATCGGACAAGACCGCATGACCGTCATTCTCAAGAATCAGGCCCATGGCTATACCTGCTACCGGAGATTTAATCGGAACTCCGGCATCCATGAGCGCCAGCGATGTGCCGCATACCGTGGCCATGGACGATGAGCCGTTGGATTCGGTAATCTCCGAAACAGCTCGAATGGTGTATCCAAAATCTTCAGGGGCAGGCATCACAGCTTCAAGGCCGCGCTTGGCAAGTTTGCCATGGCCGATTTCACGCCTTCCCGGAGGGCCAAAGCGACGAACCTCGCCTACCGAATAAGAGGGAAAATTATAGTGCAGCATAAAGCGCTGTTTGGATACACCCTCAAGATTCTCAACCATCTGCTGATCAGAATCGGTTCCCAGCGTTGCTATTACAAGCGCTTGCGTTTCCCCGCGCGTAAACAAGGCAGATCCATGTGTCCGTGGAAGCACACTCACCTGGCAGTCAATGTCCCGCACATCCGTGGTGGCGCGCCCGTCAATCCGGGGCTTTCCTTCAATAATAGCCCGCCTGACAACTTTCTTTTCGAGACCTTTCAGGGAATAGGAAACATCATTGGCCTCATACTGCCCGGCTTCACCGGCAAAACGCTCCTGCGCATCCAGACGAAGTGCATCCAGCCGGGTACTGCGTTGTTGTTTATCAGTAATCGCATAAATCTCGCGCACATCATTCTCAAAGGCCTGATTAATTGCTTCCTGCACCTGTTCATTGCCGGCGATGTCAACAGCCATTGCTTCCCTGCCAACATCCTGCGCCAGGGCTTCAATCGCTTTAATTACCGGTTGCAGACCGGCATGACCGAACATAACAGCACTTAACATGATTTCCTCAGAAAGTTCCCTGGCCTCGGACTCGACCATAAGCACGGCTTCCTTTGTGCCTGCAACAACAAGATCCAGCTTGGATTCTTCCATCTGCTGGTAGCTCGGGTTAAGCACAAATTCACCATCGATATAAGCAACCCGGGCTGCTGCAATCGGGGCCTGGATGGGAATGCCGGAAATCCACAGAGCTGCAGAAGCCCCGTTGATTGCCATAATATCCGGATTGTTCTCTTCATCAGAAGAGATTACCGTGGCAATAACCTGCGTATCATGGAAATAACCTTTTGGAAACATGGGCCTGACAGGTCGATCAATTAACCTTGAGGTCAGCACTTCCTTTTCAGACGGGCGGCCTTCACGCTTGAAGAAACCACCAAGAAATCGTCCGGCAGCATAGGTTCTTTCCTGATAATGAACGGTTAATGGCATAAAATCCACGCCCTGTAGAGGCTGCTTGGCTGCACATGCTGCAACCAGCAGGACGACATCTCCATACTGGAGACGCACTGCACCATCCGCTTGTCGGGCAATTCTTCCGGTTTCAATACTGAAATCGCGACCGCCGACTTTTACCGACTGTGTCTTAATATTAAACATATCTTATTGTCCTTTTGGTAAAGCTGGCAGGGAGCATGAATAAAAAGGGGACAGTTTACTTTCTGTTCTCTGGAAAAAGTGAAACTGCCCCTTTTTTAATACTGATGAGAATTAATGTCGCAGGCCCAGGCGTTCAATCAGGCTGCGATACCGATTGAAGTCTTTGGTCTTCAAATATCTTAAGAGATTCCGTCGGGTGCCAACCATTTGTAGCAGTCCCCGCCGGGAGTGGTGATCCTTGTGATGGGATTTGAAATGCTCACTTAAATGGATAATGCGTGCGGTCAGTAAAGCCACCTGCACTTCCGTAGAACCGGTATCGCCATCACTAAGCTTGAATTTTTCGATGATTTCATTCTTCTTTTCAGTTGCCAAAGGCATGCTCTATTCTACCTCTTTACTATCTTTTTCGTTTTTTGGAGCCGGAACGCTAGCGTCAGCCTCGGGCACTTGCAACGACTAACGCTTAACACAAATTTTCCGGAAGCCTCCTGCTTGCACTCCCGGTAAATACGATACAGCTTCAAGCCAATGATGGAGGAAATTTTTGGCGGCGCAACTCAGGCTTTTGTGATCGCTGTTCTGATTGCGGTCGCAACCCAGGCTGTCTCCAACCGAGTGCGTTTACCGCCTATTCTTTTCTGGCTTCTCGCAGGCATGGCTCTGGGCCCATACGGTCTTCACATTCTGCATGTGGAAGATATTCAGCCGGCATTACACACCATGATCGAACTGGGTCTGGCCATTATCCTGTTTGAAGGCGGCCTCAATCTCAATTTAAGGGCGTTGAAAAAATACGGCAGTGTCGTCACCCGGCTCCTGGTGGCGGGGCCATTGTTCACCATGTTAATCGGCAGCTGGGCTGTCCACGGACTTACCGATTTGAACTGGCCCATGTCTTTACTGTTTGGGGCCCTGGTTTCTGTAGGTGGACCAACCGTCATCCTTCCCATTGTCCGTCAAATTCACCTGGACAATAAATTGCGTCATATCCTGACCAGTGAAGCCATGTTAATTGATGCTGCCGGGGCAATTCTTGCCATCGTTATGTTGCAAGTGGTTTTGTCGCCTTCGATCAGGATTGAAGACACTCTGACCGACCTCCTGATCAAGTTTCTTATTGGTGGAGGCGTGGGCTGGCTTGGCGGCAAGCTGTTGTCACGTTTTCTTTACAGTGACTGGCTGGGGGATCCTGAACTGCGTTCCACAGCTACCCTGGCAGCAACCTGGGGCATTTTCCTGATGGCCAACAGCTTAAGCTCACAAGCGGGATTGCTGGCTGTTTTAGTGGCAGGGGCCACCTTACAGAAAAGTGATTTGCCGGATATTCAACGTCTGAAATTCTTTAAAGCCAGCTTGTCCATTCTATTGATATCACTTTTATTTGTGCTGCTGGCTGCCAATTTGAACCTTACTCTTATTATGGATCAGATCTGGCCGGGTCTGGCTATATTCCTCCTTCTTTGCTTTGTCGCCCGCCCTCTTTCTGCCTTTGTCTCGGGAATCGGTTCAAATTTATCCACACCTCAAATATTGTTTCTGGCCAGCATGGCTCCACGAGGAGTTGTTGCTGCCGGCATCACATCTTTATTCAGCTGGACCCTTGAGCAGCAAGGCCATGCCGGCAGTGATATTCTGCAAGCACTGGTCTACATCATGATTATTGTTTCGGTACTTGTTTACGGTGTACTGGCATCTTCCATGAGCCGCTGGCTCGGTGTCGATGGCGCCAATGATCGTTCATTATTGATTATTGGCGGTGGCCAGATGGGCGCCGAGGTTGGAAGAGTTTTTGCGGAAGATCGCGAAGTAAGCTTTCTTGATTTAAATGAGGAAGTAATAGGCAACCTCAAACGGGCAGGCTATAACGCCCACCAGGGCAATGCTCTTGACCCACTCTCCCTGGATATTGCTCATGCCGAGGAAGCAAATGCCATTATAGTCATGACCGGCTCGACAGATCACAACCTGCTTATAGCCCAGCTGGCCCATCATGAATTTCATGTCAGGAAAATCTATATTGCCATGCAGGAGGGGGATGAAACCAAACATAGCCGCATGCTGCAGCAATTGCAGGCTAAAAGACTATTTGGAAAACCCTATCACTATACCTATTGGAATGATCAGGCTTACCGGAAGAGACTGGTTTACGAAGTGCTGTTGGTTGAAGATAAATCTGGCCTTATAGATAAGCCACTAAGTGATGCCAGAATTCCACATGGTGTACAGCCTCTGGCGATCATGAGAGATGGCCAATTTCATGTTGCTCATGATGATTTCCAGCTTTCCGCAGGTGACAATATCTGGCTGCTGCTTCGTCCTGAGCGCATCCAGGAAAAGCAGCATTTAATCTTGCCTCCGGATACCAATGAAAAATCGGAGGTGTAAAACCAGCAGGGGAGTCTATCAGACCCACCCTTGGCAATCAGGCATGATTATCTCAGAGTTTGGCTGTGTATTCAGACAAATCTTACCAGGATTATATTTTGCACGGCATACTTGAACTTATAGGTAATACTCCCCAGGTACGTTTAACCCGTATCACCAGGCATTTGCCTGACAACGTACATATCTATGGAAAACTGGAGTGTTTTAACCCCGGAGGATCGGTAAAGGATCGACCGGTCAAGTGGATGATTCGCGATGGCATCAGGCAGGGTTTACTCAAGCAGGGTAAAATCATCCTGGATTCCACATCCGGCAATACGGGAATTGCCCTGGCAATGGCTGGCTCAGTACTGGGTTATTCTGTTCGTCTTGTCATGCCCGGCAATGTTTCAGACGAACGTAAACGCATCTGTAGAGCATTTGGCGC
>CAYLYU010000111.1:0-1173 GCA_964387725.1 uncultured Zetaproteobacteria bacterium
TCCAGTGGTAGCATTTCCTCCGCACCAACTTTCTGTCCGGATTGAAGAATGTGTGTACGTTCAATGTAGTTCCTGAGTTCCCGGACATTACCCGGCCATAAATAAGCTTGCATCTTGGCAATGGCCTCTTCAGTAAAGTGAACAGGCTCACCACCGAGAATATTCGCCTGTTCAATAGCATGCGCCTCAACTAACAAGGGAATATCGTCTTTAAGGTCGCGAAGTGGTGGCATATGAATCGTGGCTACATTCAAGCGATAATAAAAATCCTCCCGCAAACGGCCTTGTTGCATAGCTGCATCCAGATCCTGCGTGCTTGCAGCTATGAGACGTATATCTACTGGTATGAGTTGGGGGCTGCCAAGCCGCTGAAGTCCACGCTCCTGCAAGACACGCAGGATCTTTGCCTGCATCAGTTGATTAAGATCGAAAATCTCATCAAAAAGCAATGTGCCACCACTGGCGGCCTCAAAACGGCCTCGCTGCATATGAAGAGCTCCGGGAAAGGCCCCCTTCTCGTGCCCGAATAACTCGGAATCCATTCTTGCTTCGGGAATGCTGGCTGTATTGACTTCCACATATGGTTCATCGCTCCGCTTTGAGTAGCGGTGAATCATTTTGGCTGTAACACTTTTCCCTGTTCCATGCTCTCCGATAATAAGTACGGGGGTTTTGGTATCAGCCAGGCGCTTGATTAATTTTTTCACATCCTGAATCTGTTTGCTCTTGCCAATAAGTTCGTATCGTGTTTTTTGATCGATATCCTGCTTGAGCTCAATATTTTCACGCCTGAGTCGACTTTTTTCCACAGCGTTGCGGGTCAAAATAAGCAAACGTTCAGAAGACAGTGGCTTTTCAACAAAATCAAATGCCCCCTGGCGTGTTGCCCGAACAGCTGTATCAATCGTGGCATGACCAGACATCATCACCACCGGAATCTCGGCATTAAGTTGTTTCAGGCGGGAAAGAGTTTCGAGCCCGTCAATGCCCGGCAACCAGATATCGAGTAAGACACAATCGGGAGGATTGTTACGAAATCGAGCTACAGCCTCTTCGCCCGAAGCAGCACAATCAGTAACATAACCCTCATCCTCGAACAGACCTTGCAACGACTCCCGTATGGGTTCCTCATCATCAACAATTAATATCCGTGTGCTCATGTTTCCTCCATAA
>CAYLYU010000111.1:1273-5704 GCA_964387725.1 uncultured Zetaproteobacteria bacterium
TGCTTAATTTGATCCGGGTCACACAGACAAAACAGCTTCCTGGATAACATCTTCACTTTCACTCTTTCGTATGAAGCGTACAAATGCTTCATATCGTTCAATATTTCTTCTATTGCCGCTTCACGAATTCGTGGTTTCGGCAGGCGCGCCATGGTAGAAAAATCATTGATAAGCCGCTGTAAGCGTTCGACCTGCCCAACAATAGTCATCGTACAGGTATCAAACACATCCGGTGCTTCCACCTGTTTACGGAACCGCCTTTGCAAACGTTCGGCTGCCAATTTTATTGGGGTAAGAGGATTTTTGATCTCATGGGCAAGCCGACTCGCAACTTCAGCCCAGGCCCGACTTCTTTGAGCCTCAGCAAGACTGCTGACATCATCCAGCACCACAAGAAAACCGGACATTCCGGCCCGTTCATTCAGACCCAGACGAGCTCCGCGGATTAAAACGTGGAAACTTTGTTTGTCGATGGTTAATTCCAACTCTCGTTGTAAATGCCCTTCCGGCTGCACACATAATTCATCGACAAATTCACCGACTGAATCCAGCTGGCCGTGACACAGAGGGCTTACCTGTTCCCCTGTCTGCCAACCGGAAGGAAGGGCAAGCAATTTCCTCAATGATTCATTGAATAAGGTAATCTTGCCTTGTGCATCAAGTAGCAAAACACCAGTCTGTAAATTAGCCAGCAAGGTCTCCAGTATATGCTGACGCTCCTGACTGCTCTGCAAGGCCTGATGTTGCCTTTTCTGTGCCTCTCCCAAGGCGTGATAGTTTTCCTTCAGCCGCTGAGCCATGCGGTTGAAGGATTTAACCAGGGAACCCAGCTCATCCTCACTGCCTACGGGAACGGTCACATCCAGATCACCATCGGTTACCCGATGCAGCGCCTGGGCTAAATCACCTATGGGACTCGTGAGTTTACGTGCAAAAAGCAGGGCTATCCAACCGGAAACAAGCACGACAAGAAGCGTGACAATAAGCATAATATCTGTAAACAAAGTCTTGATGGATTGGCGGTTTCGCTCTAACTGTCGATAGGTGCTGTAGTCAGACTCAATAGAACGCGCACTCTGGACTACAACGGCAGGGATCACGAATTCAGCCCGCAAGATACCAATCACGCCCCGTTTTCCTCTCAGTGCCGCATATCCAATTGCCTTTTCCCTGCCTCCGCCCTTGACCAGTTCCGTAACCACACGTCCGAGCGATACCGCCAGCGTTGCATGTTTCCCCAATGCTTCTGCCCGCAAAATACTAAGGCCACTTTCGTCAACTCCAGTTAGTAAGCGCCGGTTGATATCATAGACTTGCAGACGCTGCCAACCCTCCTGCTTCAGTATTTTGTTCAGGCGATCACTAAGCAACGCATAGTTCGCAGGAGCAAGCATGGCCTTATACAGTACCGGGTCATTCATATAATTTGATAATCCCAACTCCAGATCTGTTTCTACCCGCGCATAAAATCCCCGTGCCAGGTCCAGAGCACGATCAAGCAAGGTATCTACGCGTGTGTCAAACCACACGTCAAGCCCCCGATCTACCATTTGGCTTGATGTAAATTGCAACACAAGAGACGGGACAAGTAGCATGCCCACAAGAGCGATGACCAGTTTACTGCGTAAGCTCGAGCCTGGCCTGCGCTCACGCCTCTCTCTGATTAAACGAACTCCATGGTGTAAAGCTACTGACGCCAACAGAATAATGAGGGCTATATTCACCCACTCCAGCAAGGCCCTTCCACCTGAACTGGCCGTTGCTTCCGGCCAGAGAAGGGCCGCCACGATAAACATAAAAACACCAAAGATAATCGGCAGGAAACGGATCAGATCCGTATTCTTCATGGATTGGTAAAGTCCAGATTGTAGTTGGTCTTTTCATAACCCCACCATCGGCTAAACCAGCCTTCCTCAACAAAGCCAAGGTGTTCTTCCAGGGTGAGCCTTAGTCGATACTGGCGCCCTTTTTCCAGCAAACTCCTGTCTATGACCGGAAACCTCTCAAGTTGAGTAAGAAAGGAGATGGCTTCCTGCAGGCTATCAACAAATCGTGAAATACCGCTGGTTCGGTCAATAAGACGCCATTTTTGTGAAACAAGATCGGGTACGACGCTGTGACTAACGGCAACACCACCAATACCTTTATTGAGCCAATAGTCCCGTATGCCGTAAACATCAATGTTCCAGACGAGGGTCACTTCTGTCCCCTCATTCAAAACCTGGGCGATATGCTCAGCGTTACCGGTATAGCTTGCATTACAATAGATGATATCTTCATCAAGCGTAATGCTCAGGTCTGTACCCGCAGCGAAAACAGCACTGCCAATGAACGGCTGCAGAAAAATTACAACCGTAACCGTAAATAGTATGCGCCAAACCAAAGTATGGTTAAATCCAGTCTTTCCCATCGCTGCGGAGTCTAGCAGCACGCTGAATAGAGGGCGATGTCAAAAAATGTAACCTCTTGCGATCAATCTGTGCTATTCATTCCCTTTCTGAGCTCTAGTGGTTAATGTCAATCCATGCTGCCAACATCTTCCAGGCCAATGAGAGATTCCTTTATTCGCTATCGCTATACTGTGCGGATGGATGACATGAACCAGTATGGTTTCATGCATGGCGGCAGACTTCTCACCATTTCAGATGAAACCGGATTTCTTGCAGCCCACAGGCATAGCGGAACTGACTGTCTGACTGTGGCTGTTCACCGTGCACGCTTTTACCGCCCGTTGCAGCAGGATGAGAACCTTCTTTTCGAGGCTCAGGTAGGCCTGACTGGAAATACAAGCCTGTGGGTTCCTGTCAGGGTACTCACACAGAATCATCGGCACCCGGCCATGGAATTGGTTATTGTATTTGTCGCTGTAAATGAAAGCGGACGTCCGCAAAAGGTCCCCGGAGTCGTTGCTGAAACAACGGCTGAGCAGCAACTGCAATCCCGTGTTCGGTCACTCTTTGAACAGGTACGGGAGAAGAGCTGCAGCAATAACCATCCCGAGATATGCCGGTGAAGTGCAGGTGCGATGATGCTGCCGCAGCCTTACCTCTTCGCCTCGCTACTTTTAATATCCAAGTGGGTATTGGCTCCCGAAAACCCAGACACTTAATTACACATGGCTGGCGCTACATTATGCCCCACAGTCAGTCACTTCTGAATCTGGATCGAATCGCAACCCTTCTCGCCGCCTATGATATTGTTGCCATTCAGGAAGCCGATGCGGGATCTTTCCGGACCCGGTACGTCAATCAGGCTGAATACATTGCCAAAAAAGCCGGATTTCCTGCCTGGCACAGTCATATCATCGGGAAGACTGGTCGGATTGCCCGTCATACCAACAGCTTGCTAACACGTGTCCCGCTAACTGGCATTCAACACCATTGTTTGCCCGGCTCAAAACATGGGCGTGGCCTTCTTGAAACACAGATTCAGATCAATGAAAAAAAGGTTGGCATCTTTATCACTCATCTTTCGCTGCCCCGACGCAACCGGGAGCAGCAGATCCGGCACCTGATCGAAAAAATCAATCAGTACGATTCGGTGATCCTTATGGGTGACCTGAATTGTGAACAAGGATCAAGGGAGTTCATGCAACTCCTGCGTCATACTCAATTGCAAAAAAACCCCTCGTCCCCGGCATCCTTTCCAAGCTGGAATCCCACGCGTAATCTGGATCATATACTTGTCAGTAAAGATTTATTTCTGGACGAATTGCAGGCACTGCCCCACGAGTTGTCCGATCATCTGCCTGTATCTGCCTTGCTTGGAGAAAATCCGGTGCATGACCCGCATTATTCAAAAACAGTACCATGAAAACTCTTATCCTGATCCGTCATGCCAAATCCGACTGGAGTGATTTCAATGCCAGTGATTATAACCGTGAACTTAATGCCCGAGGCAAGCGTGATGCAACGACGATAGGGCAGCGACTGGCGAAGCGGGGCATTCAGGCTGACGCATTTATTGCCAGCACTGCCTGCAGAGCAAAAGCTACAACCGGGCTTATCATTCCATCTCTCGATTTCCCCGAAAGAGATATTCAGTGGGAAAATAGATTGTATCTTGCCAGCCCATCAACCATGAAGGCAGCAATTCGGCAGACTGAGATTCATGTTCAGACCCTGATTCTGCTGGCGCATAATCCGGGCATTACAGAGCTGGCAAATCAGCTGGCAAGAGCGAATATAACGAATGTTCCGACCTGTGGTGTTGTCACGCTTGCGTTGCCCATCCACCACTGGCCTGAGCTGAACAGTCATGCCAACCTGCTTGATTTTGATTACCCGAAGAAATAAAGGGTGTTGAATTTGTGGCCAATAAACGGACAACGGGCAAAGAAAAAGGGTCTCCGATTTCCCGGAAACCCTTTGTTTTATTGGCTGGGGGACGTGGATTCGAACCACGGTTGGCGGAGTCAGAGTCCGCAGTCCT
>CAYLYU010000112.1:0-5652 GCA_964387725.1 uncultured Zetaproteobacteria bacterium
TGATGGCCAGTGGAATCAGGGCGATGCTATCGAATTAGATTCTGATCAATTTCAGATCCAGTGATTAAATGTGATCAAGTTGAGTTTCTGGAATTCGGGGGACAGTTTACCTATTAATTGAAATTTGAGGTTCAACTGCATAGATTGAGGCCATGGCACGCATGGCAAGAACTGTGATGCCGGGCATTCCTCATCACGTAATACAGCGGGGCGTCCGCCGCCTTGATGTGTTTAAAGGTGATGAGGACTATCAAACCTACCTTGATCTGATTTCCGCATCATGTAAGAAAGCGGGAACCGAAGTGTGGGCATATTGTCTGATGAGTAATCATGTCCACCTGATTCTTGTGCCGTCTACAGAAGATGGGTTGCGCGCTTCTCTTGGTGAAACTCACAGGCAATACACCCGGTACGTGAATTTTCGTGAGGGCTGCCGTGGCCATTTGTGGCAGGAGCGCTTTCATTCATTTGCCATGGATGAATATCATTTGCTTGCAGCGGTTCGCTATGTTGAGTTGAACCCTTTACATGCTGATATGGTAAAACACGCCGAGGATTACCGGTGGAGCAGCGCCCGAGCACACTTGGCCGGAAAGGATGACAAGCTTGTGAAAGTGGCTCCGATGCTTGATCGGGTAAACGACTGGCAAAGCTATCTGGAATGTGACCTGGACGAATCAACGAAAGAAGCATTTCTCATGCATGGAAGAACAGGACGACCACTTGGCGACGAAGCATTTCTGGAACGTATTGAGAAACTTGCAGGACGAGTGCTGCGTCCACAGAAGCCAGGCCGGAAGAGAGAAGAAAAAAATAGGTAAACTGTCCCCTTATTACTCAGACACAACAACAGCTTGTCGAAAGAAGGAAAATTTGGCACCGTTCAATCTGGAAAGGATACAGTTACCTGTGGGTTTGAATAGCCTTACATAGTGATAAGCGGTTAAGTTCAGGGGGTATTTGTGCAATGTTTTGCAGAAAGGAAACAATGATGAAACAGGCTTTGTATGCATTCGTGGTCATTGCAGCAATCGCATTGATCGGAGCACAGATTGCGTTCGCGGACGTGACTGTTATCTATAAAATAACCTCGCCTGACGGCGGTGGTTCACAAACCATCCAGTATATGGATAAACAGCATGTCCGTATGGAGATGGCCAATGATGCAGCTGGTAGCGTTATGACGATGATGAAGCTGGACGACAAGGTTTATATGATCAACGGGAATACGGTTCAGGATCTGGATCAGCTTGCCCAGATGATGGCGATGATGGGCAAAGGGGCGAAAGGTAGCAAGGCCAAGCGCACTGACATAACCTATGAAGATACCGGGAGAACCGAAACGATTGCCGGTATTCAGGGTAAGGTCTATCGCTTTGTCGAACGCGGTAAGGAGCATGAAATTGTGCTTGCCGACGATAAGGATCTTCATGCGGCCGCGTTAGGTGTTGTCGAGATCGCCAAAGCCATGTCTGTGATGATGCCTGCCGATTCAAAAAACATGATGCGCCAGAATGCCCCCATCAAGAGCATGGCCATGCTGCGTTTAGACAACAACCTGTCTCTGCAGTCGATCGATCGTAAAAAAATTCAGAATTCGGTATTCAAGCTGCCGGCGAAACCTCAGCAGTTGGGTGGTATGGGCGCGCTCTTGAAAGGCATGATGGACAAGAAATAATCAAGAATTATGCGGAGTTCACAGATTGAGCTCTGCTGGAAAAAGAGGCCTGTGGGGAGATTTATGCACCGCCTGATCTGCTTCTGCTGTCTGCTTGCCTGCCTGTTTATGCCGGCTTCACCGGCGGTCGCGCAAGAACAGTTACCGGATCTAACCCCGGTTGTGATCAATGCCAGCGAAGGCAGGGTTGAAGTCAGAAATGTGGGCCATGCCGTGGCGAACCCCAGTCAGGCCTATGTCGTCTGTTCGATCGTTCACGCGGGTAGGGCTTCGCCCTGTGCAAAAGGAATGCATTTACCCGGTTATATCGAGAAATGGAATGTGCTCCCCGTAGACGTTCCGGCCTTGAAACCGGGTGAAGCCTACCTTCTTCAGCTTTTCGGCGCTGGTGCGTTTCAGAAAAAATCAGAAAACCGTTACGGCATAAATATTAGCACCGACGCCCGCAAGAGAATCGCTGAGTCCAATGAAGCGAACAATGACACGCATCTGTCTCTTGTTGCGGAATCTGCGACGAAGAAGATAGAAATGGGGCAGTTGCAGATTCAGGTTTTGATGCATGGTGTACCAATCAAAGCGGCAGTTACGCTAACCGCCCCGGGGAAGACTGCACATGAGATGGTGCTTATTCAGCGCCGGAACCGGATGAAACAAACGCCATTTGAAGAGTCATGGCCTGTTGGTAAATATGACCTCCATATTCATAGCGAGGTGTCATCGCCGGTAAATATTTATATGCTGAGCAAGGCGATTCCCGTTGAAATTAAAAAAGGGCAACGTCTGGAAAAAACCGTAACGATCCCCTCGGGTCGCTTACAGTTGGATACAACGGTCGAAGGGGAAACTACAGCAGGAACAAAGGTAAAGATATCCACCCTGCAAGGCGATTTTAAATACTTTTACGGTTTGGGCCTTTTAACGGCGCCATTGGATGTAACTTTCCCGGCCGGTCAATATAAGCTTGAGGCAAAGAGCGAAGAGCAGCAGCAGACGCGGTTTGTCATCGTGGATATCAAAGCCGGAAGCACCACAAAAAAATTACTGAACTTTGACAAATTGCGCGTTGGTTATCTGAAACTGAATTTATTGATGGATGGGGAGCCGATTCCTTTCGAGTACGGCTTTAATGCGACGAGAAGGGACCTTCTTGCTGATGTGCGCCTGGTTTCTTCCGAAACGGCAGAGCCCTTTGAACCGCTGGAAGCTGTTCGCGACAAGCCGATAAAACTCCGGGAAGGCGTTTATGATTTGAAAGTTCACGAACGTACGGTTGGCGGCAAAGACGTGGAGGTTAAAAGGATCGCTATCCGCGAAGGGCACACGACTGATAAAACCGTCGAGATTCGTCAGCCAGGGACTCTGAATATCAAGGCTCGCTGGACTGGTCAGCCATACAATGTTGCCGCCTGTGTTGCATATCACAATCCAATCAACCTCAATCGTTTGGGTGCGCTTATGGGCGGCGGTAGCGGGGCAGGAGGACGTAGTCGAGGGAAATGCCTTGATCCGAATGTTTTTCTGAGAGCATCGATTTCCAGCCCGGGACGAAGCGATGGAGACATCGGCAAGGATATCTATCTCAAAAGCAGAGGATACGATGATGATGAGCGCATGCAAAGCATCAACATTGAGCCAGGTGTTTATGACCTTACAGTCTGGCCTATCCTACAAGGCGATCATCGAGAATTGGCACAGACGCTGAGAACCATTGAAATCACGGCAGGTGGAATTACAAAGAAGAAGTTGGAATTCCGTTGGCCAGGTAAAAAATAGCGCTCACGGGAAAAGGATATTCTGATGTTAAAGAGATTGATTTCATTGACCATGCTGATGCTCCTGATGCTGTTGGCTTCATCGCTGAGCGCACCGGCAGCATGGGCCGGAAAGTTGTTGGACGAAATAAAGGTGGCAGATACCTGTGGCGCGACCTATGCCGATAAGCTGTCGTCGTGTACGCCATTTCGTTGCCAAAAGCCTAATCTCATGGCAATGATTCCACCCACTGAAGATGAGCTGAAAAAGATACCGCCCGAGAAGCAACGGGAGATCAGAGCATCTATGGTTGCGGCTGAAAAAAAGCTGTCGTCAATGTCCGCTAAAAAACGTGCGGCGATGAAAGCAAAAATGGTCTCCTTTCTAGAGATTAAGGGCGCGGATGAACAAGGCCTTTGTCAGGTGACGGCCAGTGCAATACCAGGACAAAGATTGGATTGCACCTTTAATAAAGCACTCCTTGCCAAGGTGGTAGATTACACCAAACTGGTAGCAACCGCGGATAGCATAGAGTCTAACAGCACCACCCATTTCGTTAATGGTCAGGCTGTTACTCAACAGATAGTTACCATTGATGGAAAAGAGATGAGCGACCCATGGCAGGAGGCTTTAGATAAAGGACAATGTAAATTGATCGAAACTGCTCCCTCCCCTAATTCCAGTAGCAAGGGTTCCACGAACACGGAACCGAAAAAGGTTTCAACCGCTAAACAAGAAACCAACAAGCTCTTCATCCTCGACGCCTCCGGCAGCATGTGGGGGCAAATTAAAGGTAAACCCAAGATTACCATTGCCAAGGAAGTGATGGTGAAACTGGTGCCGGAATTGCCGGACAATGCGCGTATCGGGCTGATCGCTTATGGTCATCGGCGCAAGGGCGATTGCAATGATGTGGAAACCTTGGTGAAGTTGGGGACAAATGATAAGCAAGCTGTTCTTGATGCGGTCAAGAGCCTGAATGCCAAGGGTAAAACACCACTGACCCGTTCTGTGAATCGAGCCTTTGAAATGTTGCAGAACGAGAAAGACAGTTCGACGATTATTCTCGTCAGTGATGGTATCGAGAGTTGCGATGCCGATCCCTGCGCGACGGTCAAGGCGGCGAGGAAATATGGTGTTCAGTTTATCCTGCACACCATCGGCTTCGGTTTGAGCAAAGACAAGACTGACCAGCTGCAATGCATGGCAAAGGCTGGTGGTGGTCAGTATTTTGCCGCCAACGATGCGCAGGAACTTCTTGAATCGACGCGTAAGGCGCTCAAATCAAAAGGACCGGGACATTTCAAGTTGACCTTGCGCAGTAATGGCAAGCCGGTAAAGGCCTGGGTGAAGCTGAGTAGTGAGAGTGCCGGCCTGGTGGAACTCACCAACGATGCGGGGATAGAATCCGGACACCTATGGTCGCTGCAGCCCGGGACCTATCAACTGGAAACCAAGCCTGCCGGGTTGCAGGGGGTAGACCCGATGGTGGCAAAGGGCCTCCAGATCGAATCCGGAAAGACACTGGAGAAACAGCTCGATTTCGAACAGGCCGTATTGCGTATCACCGCAACCAACAATGGTAAGCCGGCAGTGGTTCAGATCAACGTCATCAATCTGCAGACCCGGCAAAGCGTATTTAATACCGCAAGCTTTTCCACCTTCACAATGAATGGGGTAAAGACACCCTTTGAGATCAAACTGAAACCCGGCAGGTACCGACTGGAGGTCAGGCTACCCACCCAGTCTGATCTTGCCCCGTACAGGGAGGAGATCGATCTTTCCAAAGCCGACAAAACCCTGAACAAGAGCATCGACCTGGAAACCGTCGTGCTTCGCGTCAGCGCAACCCAGGCTGGCATCCCGGCGAAAGCGCGTATATTCGTAGATGATCTCGACGCCAAAAGAAACATCTTCAACAGCGACTTTCTGATCACTGGCGGCTTCAAAACGCCCTACGATGTTATCCTGACCCCGGGGCGCTATCGTCTGAGCGTCTCCCCGGAACAGGGTGTGCCAAATCCCTGGAGGGAAGAACTGGATATCCCTTCGGGAAGCAGGGTGGTGGAGAAACAGATTCGCTTTGACGAAAAGCCAACACCCAAAATTATCGCCTCAATGGAACTGGACACCGATCGTCCCGGCGGCGGCGATTACCGCCACGTCAAACCTGGAAGAGACGACCCCGCAATTTGCCAGCAAGCCTGTCAGGATGATGAAAA
>CAYLYU010000113.1:0-5609 GCA_964387725.1 uncultured Zetaproteobacteria bacterium
TTAAGATAGGAGGTTGGATAGAGCATCTCTTGCATGCCGGGCCCACCTTTCGGACCTTCATAGCGGATAACAACCACGTCCCCCTCTTCAACCCTACCGCTAAGAATGCCACTCACTGAATCCTCCTGACTTTCAAACACACAGGCTCGACCAGTAAATTTCCAGATGGACTCATCAACGCCTGCTGTTTTGACTATACAACCCTTTTCGGCAATGTTTCCATAGAGTACGGCTAACCCCCCATCCAGTGAGTAGGCATGCCCCTGATCGCGAATGCATCCGTGTTGACGATCCGTATCAAGCGATTTCCATCTTTCAGACTGGCTGAAGGCCTGCAGAGATGGTACTCCTCCAGGTGCTGCCAGAAAAAATTGCCGCGCCTCTTTATTGGCCTCATCCATGATATCCCAGCCTTTCAAGGCATCGCCCATAGTTGAGCTATGCACAGTCGAAACTTCGCGGTGAATGAGTCCGGCCCGATCCAGTTCCGATAGAATGCTGAAGATACCCCCGGCCCGGTGCACATCCTCAAGATGATACTCCTGTATGGAAGGAGCCACCTTACACAGATTAGGCACCTTACGGGAAAGCCGATCAATATCAGCCATAGTGAAATTTACACCAGCCTCATGCGCACAGGCCAGAATATGCAACACCGTATTCGTGGAACCGCCCATGGAAATATCCACTGCCATGGCATTCTCAAAGGCCTCAAGGCACGCAATCGAACGCGGCAATACACTCGCATCATTTTCTTCGTAATAGCGTTTTGCCAGCTCTACAGACAGGCGGCCGGCCTTCAGAAAAAGTTCTTTCCGGTCTGCATGAGTTGCCACCAGAGTGCCGTTACCGGGCAAGGCAAGCCCCAGAGCTTCAGTCAGACAGTTCATAGAGTTGGCCGTGAACATACCTGAACAGGAACCACAGGTTGGACAGGCAGAGCGCTCTACAGCTGCCACATCCTCATCTGTTTCAGCCGGATCAGCCGCCATCACCATTGCATCTACCAAATCGAGATGCAGATCACGGTTATGCAAGGTGATTTTTCCAGCCTCCATTGCTCCACCGGAGACAAAGACAGCCGGGATATTGAGCCTGAGCGCTGCCATCAGCATGCCAGGTGTGATTTTATCGCAATTTGATATGCAAACCAGCGCATCGGCACAATGTGCGTTGGCCATGTACTCAACTGAATCTGCTATGAGATCACGGGAAGGTAGGGAATAGAGCATACCTCCATGTCCCATGGCAATACCATCGTCGATGGCAATGGTGTTAAATTCTTTGGCAACACCTCCGACCTTTTCAATTTCGCGTGCCACCATTTGTCCGAGATCTTTCAGGTGCACATGCCCCGGCACAAACTGGGTAAAGGAATTGACAATGGCGATAATTGGCTTGCCAAAATCATCATCCTGCATGCCCGTAGCACGCCACAAGGCTCGGGCGCCGGCCATATTGCGGCCATGAGTTGTTGTTCTTGAACGGTATTCAGGCATAGACACTCCCGTCTTTCATAAGCAGCTCACTGTAATTTACGTTGACAGGAAAGGATAGCCACATTTTATTTCGTTTGACATGCGAAATACAGCTTTGGACACTGTGCGCATGAATGCTCTACCATTGCTGCAAATGCTCTATAAACGTCCTGAAGACGAAATTCTGGATCGCATCAGAAAACTTCGTCATGTTCTGGGCGAACGACTTCTGATTCTTGCCCACCATTACCAACGAGAAGAGGTATATGCCTTTGCAGACCGCACGGGGGACTCCCTAAAGCTGGCAAGAGAAGCTGCCCGGACAGACGCGCCATTTATTATCTTCTGTGGTGTCCATTTTATGGCTGAGACAGCAGACATACTGACTGGCGATCAACAGGCTGTGATTCTCCCTGACCCTGCTGCCGGCTGTTCGATGGCTGATATGGCTGATCTCCCCCAGGTTAATCAGGCATGGAAAGAAATTGGCAGCATCATTGATGTTGAAACAACTGTTACCCCTGTCACCTACATTAATTCCACTGCCGCACTTAAGGCTTTTTGCGGCCAGCATGGCGGCATCGTCTGCACTTCATCCAATGCCCGCCACATTCTGGAGTGGTCGTGGGATAGACGCAGTAAGATCCTGTTCTTTCCTGATCAGCACCTTGGCAGAAATACGGCGCTACGAATGGGACTGAATGAAGAAGATATGATTGTCTGGAAACCGGATATGCCTCTCGGGGGAAACACTGCTGAGGCCATAAATAAAGCAAAGCTTGTCCTCTGGCATGGCTGCTGCTCTGTTCATATGCTTTTTCAGGCTAAAGACATCATCAATATGCGTCAGCAACACCCCGGTATCGAGATACTGGCCCACCCTGAGTGCTCCCGCGAGGTCTGCGATCATGCCGACATGGTGGGTTCGACGGAAAATATTATTCGCCATGTTGAAACTGCACTATCCGGACAGTCATTTGCTATTGGTACAGAACTTAACCTTGTAAACCGTTTGCGCCTGCAGTTTCCCGATAAACCTGTTTATTTTCTCTCACCTACGGTTTGCATGTGTTCTACAATGTTCCGTACCGATCCTCAACATTTATGCGCCTCCCTTGAAGCGCTTGCGGATAACCGGATTGAAAACAGGATAAAAGTCCCTTCCAAGGAAAAATATTATGCAAAAATTGCGCTTGAGAGAATGCTGGGCCTTGTTTAAGCAAGTGCCGAAAGGTGTCCAGCCCCTGCATGATTCTCTAATGAAAAAATACGCCAAAGGTATTTCCTCTGCCTATCAGAGATTGAACAAGCGGGCAGTTACCGGAGCTTTGGCTCTTGCCCTGTTTTCACCCAATCCCCTACTGGCAGCCGACAACATCGATGGGATCCGACAGGAAATCCGCATCTTTCTAAAAAGTCCGGCTAGCGAATTTTCTCCTGAAACAATTGAGAAGGCTCAGGCATATCTGGGCTCTGCCATGCTGGCTCGGGATCGGCATGACAAGGAACAACTTCAGCAAAGCCTGGCTGCTTCCAGGCGAAGTCTGGCTGAAGCAAAACGTCTGGGCACAGACTTCCGGAAAAGAAACAGGGATGTCCTGAAGCTTCGGGGAGCCGCCCGGGAGGCTGGCGACAATCCGATGAACCCTCGTCTGCAAAGTGGCGACAGAAGCTTGATTGCAATGATTCAGGCAACCGAGAAGGGTATGTATAATCAAAGCGAACAACACAAACGC
The DNA here is from genome assembly GCA_964387725.1 of uncultured Zetaproteobacteria bacterium. Lineage (GTDB taxonomy): Bacteria > Pseudomonadota > Zetaproteobacteria > Mariprofundales > Mariprofundaceae > CAYLYU01. The sequence continues at coordinate 3,215 of CAYLYU010000113.1, forward strand.
GAAGCGATTAAAACGTATCAGCTTCTCATTGACGAAAGGCTGCCACAGTTGATCGAGGAAACTGGACGGCTTATTTCAAAAGCTGCATCTGCTGGCGGAAAAAATTATGCGCCACAGACCTATCAGCGAGCAAAGCAATGGCTGGCTGCAGCCAAGGCTTATATTGATGGTCGCAGCCGGGAAACGCCTAAACATCCACGTCAGGGCATTTTATTAGCAAGTAAGGCACATCAACTAACCCTGCAGGTGAAGCAATGGAGGAGAAAGACCGGCAGTCATGAAAAGTTAATTCTTGAAGGCCGGCTGGATCGGCTTCAGCTTGCCAGAAAGCTTGGGATGAAAGTCAATCTCGATAGCCCTGTAGAGGATGTCAGTATAAAAGCACTGCTGGATCAGATTGAAAAAAAACAGGCGCAGCAGAAACAGGATCGTATCGAAACAGAAAAAATGAGAAAGCAGCTACGCCTGGATATGGAAACCGGACTGGCCAGGCAAAAAGAAACCCTGCTTAAACAACAACATGCGCAACTCAGCGGACTGAAGGATGCATTCAGGGCAAAGCTGGAACGCGAGACATTTGACAAGAAACGCCAAGAACGACTGAGAAAAAGCTTTCACAAAGGTGATGCAGAGATTTATTCAAACCTTGACGGATCTATCCTGATTCGGATTTCCAAACTGAAATTTGAGTCTGGAAGAAGCAGCATTCATAAGAAATATTACGATCTGCTGGCTCGCCTGAAGACTGGCCTTGAAATTTACTCTGATCGTAAAATAAATATTGAAGGGCATACTGACAATCAGGGAGATGCCAGATTTAACCAGAAACTTTCCCTGAAACGAGCTGAATCTGTACGTGATTATCTCATCTCGGCAAATATGGATGCCAATCATCTCAAGGCACTGGGTTACGGAGAGGTTCGCCCAATTTCAACCAATGATTACGATAAAGGGCGGGCAATGAACCGCAGAATTGATGTAATCATTCAAGCGCCGGATGCCTAAGCACCAAAGTGTAGAAGCCTTTTCCGATCTGCCGGAAGAAATCAGGTTGGCGGCACTGAATTTAATGCAACATCTCGAAGACGGGCATCCGTTTCAAAAGGCTGTACTCGGAGAAACTTTGCGCCTCATCCTGGGCGATCATAATCCTGCTGACATGCGACTTATGTCACGCCTTATCCAGGAGATGCGCAAAGGCCTGGAGGTCTTTCAGCCCTACCAGAAGATTCGCAAGGTCGGCGTCTTTGGTTCGGCCAGAATTCCGCCAGGAGACCTGCGTTATATTCAGGTTCGGGAATGCACACGTAAACTAAAGGAAGAAGGTCTCATGGTTGTAACCGGTGGTGGTGGAGGCTTGATGCAGGCCGCCAATGAAGGTGCAGGGCGAGATCACTCCTTTGGCATTAATATCAATTTACCCCTGGAGCAAAAACCTAACCCGATTGTAGACGGCTCACCTTGCCATTTTTACTGCCAGTACTTTTTCACCCGCAAGGTCTTCTTTCTTAAAGAGAGCGATGCCCTGCTTCTGGCAGCAGGTGGTTTCGGAACGCTGGACGAAACATTTGAAGCCCTGACATTGCTACAGACAGGCCGAAATCCACCCATCCCGGTAGTCCTGCTGGAGGCTCCGGGCGATGATTATTGGGGGCCTTTCATTAACTCCTGGATGCGTAGGCTGGTCGAAGATCACCTGATTAACCCAGGGGATAGCCATTTTCTTTTCCATACAGATAGTATTGAAGCAGCCATTCGGCACGTTACCGGCTTTTACTACAATTATCACAGCTTCCGTTATGTCGGAGATCAGGTTCTTCTGAGAATACTGAAACCCCTGACAGAAGACGCATTACAGCAGCTCAATGCCGAATTCAGTGATGTCCTTGAAAAAGGTGAAATCCAGCAGTTGTTTCATTGGCCAAGGCACGACGATACCCGCTACTGGGAACTGCCACGCTTACGTATGCATCTGGATTGCTCCCGGATGAACGTCTTGCCACAGATTATTAAGCGCCTGAATGACCTTTGCAAACCCGAGGCAACCAAACCGAAAACCATGATCAAACGCTGAACCGGAACGCAACGCAAACTTTTCCAAGAATGGAGCACATTAAGTGAAAAACCGACTGACAGACTGGCTACTGCCGCGTCTGATCAAGCTGATTATTGCTTTTCTGTCGAACACGATTCGCTGGGAATATATTGGCTGGCGTTATGATCCGGCTGGTCAGGAACATCATATCTTCGCCTTCTGGCATGCGCGTATCCTGATGATGGGAACCGGGTTGAAAGGTTGTCGTGGCTATACCCTGATCTCCGAGCATCGTGATGGCGGTTTTATTGCGGAAACGCTGCACCTTCAGGGCTTCAGGACGGTGCGTGGCTCATCCAG
>CAYLYU010000114.1:0-5604 GCA_964387725.1 uncultured Zetaproteobacteria bacterium
TCCTCGGCACTATAGCTGCCGGTGTATGACATTTTTTACAGGTTGCATTTCCATCCGCGAGCATCTTCATTCGTACCCGGTCAGCAGCTTCCGCACGGACTTTCTCGAACTCAGGTTTATCGCGTACACCCCCTATAAATGAGAGCAAATCGTGGGTTCCGATAAAGTGGTCCCACATCGCCGGAACTAAACGGTCTGAAACGTGGCAATCAGCACAGCCAGGGCGCACCCCGGTATGAGTTGTCCAATGTTTCGATAACTGTAATTCTTGATAGACTGTCGAATCCATAATATGGCACGAGGTACAAAATTTATTGGATGAAAAGATGGCATCTGTCTCATCAACCAGTGGAATACTCACGAGCCCAACGGGAATAGCCAATGCCAAGACACCATATGGATAGTGTTTCAAAGCCGCAGTCAGGCGTGAAAAAAATCCCTTCACTTTGGTCGTTTTTTGGGTAGCACCCATGACAATCTCTCTTAATCTGTGTTGTTTTGGTGAAATAAAGCCCGACCCCATCTATCTGCGAAAGATGGGGTCGGGTGGCTTACCTCATTGAGGTTCAGGGTAGTTTAGTTGGCATAATGTCGGCTTTTACACCAAGCCCGATCGTGACGGGAAAGGAGACAAAGTGAAATCTTGTCGTCACATTATCGTCATGAACAGAAAATCCTGCCGTATAAACTTTACCTTCATGCAATGCTTTATCATCCATGGGATGACCGGTATCAAGAAGGCGTGACCAAGTCAGTGTGTAGACACCATCTTTCCATACACCGATAGCATCGTCATTGTCTGCCGCTGATCCTTTGGCGCCCGTTTTGGTTAATATTCTCCCTGGCAGGACATCACCAGCCTTCCATCCTGCATTGGGATCATAGGGCACCGCATTACGTTCCTTGATGATTGCAAACGGTTTCGAGATATCGCCAATTTCTTTGACGTTAATGGCTTTAGCACCGACTTTGCTGGCATCAAACATAAACTTGGGCGTCATGGTCTTTTTATTGACGTTCCAGGAAAACATCTTTTTCCCTTCATCAAATAATCGATATCCCAGTACGTAACCATCATCAGCCATCCCGACCGGATTGCTGCGTGCACCGCGCCATTGCATCAGATCCAGGAATTGGCCCTTCGCCTGGAGTTTTGCAATTTCAGCAGCGCTCTTGACTTTATCCCAACTGGCTTCCTTATCAGTACGTGTGCCAGGCAAATATTTGCGAACATCATGTTTATGTAAGACTTTACCTAAGTAAACATTTGCCTTGACCTGCGCTTTAGTCGGTCTGTTTGGCTGATCCCGCATACCATTATGACAGGTGAGCCAACAGCCTTGCTGCGCAAACAAAGGCACGGACCCATCGTCCAGCATAATAGAGAGCCGATCTTCATACAGTGCAGGCTCTTTGCCACTGCGTACTTTGCCACTTGAGCGCGGGCCACCATAGAATGCCCATTTTTTGCCATCGTACTGCATATAATCGTGCATATATCCGGCACGATTCATTTGGGTTTTCCAGACAAAACGCCAATAGATCCGCTTGGCGTCATAAGCCGCCTGAATCTTCAGATCCACCGCGCCGTTTTTACCCTTGATGGGTGAGGATTCGAGTCGTTTGCCCGCGGCCAGTTTATTCCCAATATCCTCCTCTTCGCCTTCATGGCAATCCAGGCAGGCAGCGCCTTTCTCCACTTTTCTGTAGGCCCCTCGTTTATGTGCCTTACTATGCAAAAAGTTATAAGTGGACTCGCCCGGGTAAAAAAGTTTGACCGTTTTCGTTGGAACATTGCTCCAATCGACCGTTGCGGCTGCCCAGGTCGTCCCTGGAAGGGATAGCGCCAAGGCAACTGCCGTCGCACAAGATGCTGCTATTTTGGTTCTTACAAACATTCAACTAACTCCTTACGTTTGAGAATCTACTCTCACAGTTCGACTCCTTCTCGATGGCCGGATAGACCAGCTATCCTGACACAGGGGGGGAGTCGTACGATGGGAATCTTTTAGATACTCAAAGCTAAGCAGCATTTGTGCCAAGTTCAAAAGAGGGAATAATTGTGCGGTAAGGGGGCAGGCAACGCGCCTGGAGGTGTGATTGAGTGGATTAAAAGTGTCCTTCAATTAAGACAGTTGTCATTTTATCATGACACTCCCCACCGTTTCATCCGGACATATAAGTTTTGTCGGGAAATTCCGCTGAGCCGAGCAGCCTCGCTGATATTGTCTTGCGCCTGGATTAACAGTTGTTCCAGATAGTCATGCTCAAACTGCTCGCGGGCCTTATGGTAGGAGAGTTGTTTGTGCATATCCGGACTTGCATTGTCTTCCACATCTTCAGTCAGGCTGGCTAAATCGGCTGCGCTAATCGGACCATCATCATGCAAGGCGATAACGCGTTCCATCGCGTGCTGGAGTTGTCTTACATTACCGGGCCAGCGATTGTCCTCCAAAATATACAAAGCCTCGGGAGTTATGGGTCCTGCTTGCTTGGCAAATTTTTTGTTGTAGTGATCTAGAAAATGTACTGCAAGCAACGCGATGTCCTCACGTCGCTCATGCAGTGAGGGGGTTTCAATGGCGACCACATTAATCCGGTAGTAGAGATCCTCACGAAATCGCCCTGCTTTGACTTCATCAAGCAGGCGTTTATTTGTCGCACAGACCAGCCTGAAATCGCTTGAGCGCAACTCGGTACTTCCCAACCGGCTGAAGGTGCGTTCTTGCAATACTCGTAGCAGGCTACTTTGGAGTTTGGGGCTCATATCTGCAATTTCATCAAGAAACAAAGTGCCACTATTTGCCTCTTCGAGGTAACCACGTGTTAGCTTCACCGCACCGGTAAATGCGCCTTTTTCGTAGCCAAACAAAGTGCTTTCCAGTAACTGTTCCGAAATTGCACCACAGTTGATTTCAAAAAACCGACCTTTGGTGAATCTACTGCTGCCGGCATGGATGGCATGTGCAACCAACTCCTTGCCGGTGCCACTGTCACCCTCGATCAGGACCGTGACATCAAGCGGTGCTATTTGCCTGATTTGCCTCTGCAAATTGATCGCAGCCTCAGAATGGCCAATATATCCACTGCTTTTCTTTCCGGCGACCAGTGATTCTCGTAGCACATGAATTTCCCGGTAGGCTCGATCTAACTCCAGGGCCTTCTCCACGACGGCCTCTAGTTCCTCCAGGTTTTCAAAAGGCTTGGTGAGATAGTCGAACAACCCTTCACGCACGGCCCGCACAGCGTCGCGTACATCGGCATAACCGGTGATCAGAATGGCCATTTGTTGTGGCCGTACACTCCTCATCTGGCGTACAAGATCCAGCCCGTTACCGTCGGGTAAGCGCTGATCCATAATAATCAAGTTGTAATCCCGGGCCGCAAATTTCTCAGAGGCTTCGGCGGCATCGCATGCAAACTCCACCTGCGATCCGGAGTCGTGAAACACCCCCTCAAGCAGGCTGCGTGTGTATCGATCATCATCAACGACCAGAATGGTTGTCGTCACTGCATACCCCTTTCCATCAGACCTGTTCAATTATTTTCTGGGATCCAGAAAGCAAAAATCGCACCACCTTCGGCACTAGACATGATGCTGACCTCGCCCTCGTGCAGAATCGCCACATGCTGCACCACAGGTAAACCCAGCCCGGTACCTTCTGCTCGAGTACTGAAAAACGGTGTGAACACCTTTTCCCGCAACTCCTCAGGAACGCCGGGCCCCTCATCTTGCACGTAAAACTCCCAACCCCTGCGCCCGTCTTTGCTTTGTTCCTGCAGGCGCAGTATGACGGTCCCATGTTCCGGCCCGGACTGCACCGCATTCACCAGCAGATTAAACAATGCATGGCGAATGAGGCCCGGATCGATATTCAGTTCCGGGGTCTGCTCTGGAAGATTGAGTTCGACCTTGGCCTTTCGACCAATGCTTTGCTGGCACAGTGCCACTGTCTCAGTGGCCAGAGTATTCAGATTGGTGGTTTGTAGCTCAAAACAGGAGACTTTGGTAAATTCAAGCATATGCTTGACGAACCCATGGCAGTCCTTGCCGGCTTGTCCTATATCACTTAAAAGCCCTTCGAGGCGCTCAGGATTATTGATTTCACGTACCGCCAACTGAGCCATATTGACGACACCCACCAGGGGATTATTCAGTTGATGGGCTATCTCTCCCACCATCAAACCCATGGCCGACAGCTTCTCCAGTTGCACGACCCGTTGATGCTTGGTATTGAGACGGGCCAGTTGCAACTCAACTTCATGCTTGCGTTTGTAATCCCTTTCGACATGACCGAGCAGGATGTAAAAGAGAACAAACACCACCCCGCCCACCGCCACAGAAATCAAGGCGATCGTTGCCATCAACCAATACAGCCCCTCCCGGGTTCCTGTCACATCCTGCACAACGACAATTTTGCCGATCGAGTTTGTGGTGATATCCCGAAGTGGCAGAAAGGAGGTGAAATATTCTTTACCCCCCTCATGAATCATCAACGATCCGCTTGTCTGAATAGCCCCGTTGATCAGCGCCTCCCCCAATGCAGGCGGAATTTTCTTCAGTGAGTGGCCGACCACGACCAATGAGCCGAACTGGATCCATTTCTCATGGCGGCCAAGCATTTGTCGTCCAGCCTCCCAGGCTTCCCGATTCAGGTATCGATCCTGTACAAGAACCAGGATCCCTGCGTCCATGATATTTAAAACTTGATCCGTAATATGTTCGATCTCCTCCCCGAGTTCCAGAAAACCGATGAGGCGTCCATCCCAATACCAGGGAAGGACGGCACGCACGGTGAGTGTGCCCAAGGGGCCCAGGTCGATCCCCTTGACTACATTCCCGGTTTTTTGTGCACGCAAAGTCGTCGTGCGATTGATGATGTCTCCGTAACGATCCGGTTGATGGACTCTGAGAATGTTGACCCGGTTTGGATCAGAAAGATAAAAGTGCGTGATGTTGTTGTTCGTGCTTAAACTCTTAAACAACGGCTGGGTCAGCTCCAGCAGTCGCTCACGATCGCCGACCTGAAATGCCTGACGGATTAAACTGTTTTGTGAGATTGCAATCAAAGCAGCCTGCATCATTGCTGCATCCGTATTGACACTTCGGTCGATTAAACGCACGACTGAATTCAGCTTTTTGAGTAGGATATCAGCATGTTCATTGCGTTCAAATATGTAAATAGATACAACGAAGCTGACGATGATAAACAGCAAAACCAAAGAAAACGGGATCAGGATTCGTTGCCTGACCCGGTCTACTTGTCGGTCCTGATTGGGTTTTATATTGCCTTCACTACTCATATTCAATTACAAAATTAGCGCGGGAAAGTACAATCTCGCCGGTCACCACCAGCGAGAGTAAGTTGTAGGGTTGTGCGGGCAAGGACATCATTTTTTGTTTGCTTTCATCAGTTTCATGTTCCCGGTTTTTGGCAATAGCGAAAAGCCGCGTGTTTGATCCTCCCCCATGATTTTGGACACAGGGTTAAGCTGTCTGCTCAAATAACATCGGTATCCGATGCCCAATAGCACAGTGCTTCCAGTGTCAATTGTAATACGTTTCGATGTACTGAAAGATATTGGTTCTTGCCATGCGCCGAG
>CAYLYU010000115.1:0-5514 GCA_964387725.1 uncultured Zetaproteobacteria bacterium
CTTCCGTGCAATGGCTTGTTTATACACATCATTATCTGCCCCTCTTCCCACAACAATGATATACACCTCGATTCGTTTCTTTTCTACACGATACACAATGCGGATATCGCCTGTCCTAAGCTTTCTTAAGCCTGCCAACTCTTTACGCAAAGGCGAGCCGAACTTTTCAGGTTCGGTTGTTAGCTTTTCTTCAATGGCCTTGATGGCCCTTCTTGCTCTGCTCTTGCCTATAGCTGCAAGGTCTTTCTCGATCTCGGGGTGATACAGAATTTGCCACTTATGGCTCATCCGTATTTACGCTTCATCTCCTCATGCGAGATAGCCGTTTCCCTGTCAAAGCTGGCAAGCCGTTCTTTAGCAAGGCTTGTCAGTTGGACATCCTCGGCCTGCTCCAGCAATTCTTTACCTGTTTGTCTGCCAAGTTTTTGGGATGGTTTCTGCAATTCCATAGCTAATACCAATTAGTGATTTGTAAGCCATCTATGCGTGAAAACTCTTTCGTGTTATGCGTAACAAGCGCCCCTTGGTGCGCCAGTACAGTGCCGGCAATCAAAGTGTCCATGGGACCTATTGGCGTGCCAGAAGCTTCAAGCGAGGCGCGGATCAAAGCAGCTGACTTCGCCTCTTCGGCCCCGAATGGCAAAACGTCAACAAGCCCTGTTAAGGCCTCCAATTGTTGGCGGCGTTTTTCAGGCTCCGCCGACTTGGCCAGCCCCACTTCCAGTTCATACAATACAATGGAAGGGATTGCTATATCCCTCGGAGGATGCTCCAAAAGCCGGTCTGCCACTCGGCCCAGGCCCTTGAAGTAATAGATTAGCGTGTTTGTGTCGAGCACGTACATTAGAAGGCTTCACGCCTGGCATCATCTCCGGTTGTATGCCGTATCTCTTCCGCCATCGGCAAATCAGGCCAGGCACCAGCTAATTGGACAATAGCCTCTGGCCATTCACTACCTGCCTTCTCGTGAATAACACGCGCCACCCATTTGCTTTTTGATACACCTGACGCTTTGACTGCCGCCTTCATCTCAGCCTCGGTTTTGTCATCAAGATATACTGTAACCTGTCCCATCATCTATCTCCTGATTCAATTCCACATATACAGAAACATATATGTTATACCATGGTCGGATACAATGCCAATGCCTTTTCATCGACCTGCTTGTATGTATACAAGTTTGGGGATGGTCATGGATGTATGGTTGCGTACTATTCGTCCACGCTAAAAGGCGAGGTAGAAATGAATATAAAGGAACAGATGCAGTTGTTGAGTCGCGGCGCAGTGGAGATTCTGCCACATGGTGGCCTGGAAAAGAAGCTTGCCGAGGCTGCCAAGGAAGGCAGGCCGCTCAGGGTGAAAGCAGGCTTTGACCCGACAGCTCCCGATCTGCATTTGGGTCATACGGTGCTATTGGAAAAACTCCGCCAGTTTCAGGTGTGCGGGCATCGGGTAATATTTCTGATTGGCGATTTTACCGGCATGATCGGTGATCCCTCCGGTAAGAATGAGACACGTCCTCCCCTGACCCGCGAAGATGTATTGGAAAATTCGGAAACCTATAAACAGCAGGTATTCAAGGTGCTTGACCCGGTTAAAACGGAAATTCGTTTTAATTCCGAGTGGCTTTCCAAACTTGGTGCCGCAGATCTGGTTCGCATTGCAGCCAAAGTTACTGTGGCCCGTATGCTTGAGCGGGATGATTTCGAGAAGCGTTACAAGGGCGGTCAAGCTATTGCTATTCACGAGTTTCTTTATCCGCTGATTCAGGGTTATGACTCCGTTGCTCTGGATGCGGACGTGGAGTTGGGGGGCAATGATCAGAAATTTAACTTGCTTATGGGTCGTCAACTCCAGCAGGCCTACGGGAAATCTCCGCAGATCATACTCACTATGCCGCTGCTCGAAGGTCTGGATGGTGTCAATAAAATGTCCAAGTCCCTGCATAACTATGTAGGGGTGACGGAGTGCCCAAAGGATCAGTTTGGCAAGTTGTTGTCTATCTCAGATGAGTTGATGTGGACCTATTACCAGTTGCTGACAGATGTGGATGTCAATGCGTGCAAGACCATGCATCCCATGGAAGCCAAGAAGCAACTTGCAACGATAGTTGTGGACAGGTTTCATGGTGAAGGGGAGGGGCGAAAAGCCAGAGAAGAGTTCGAACGCATTTTTTCACAGCGCGATCTGCCTTCCGATATTCCCGAGGAGACACTTGATGCTGACGATGGCAAGCTGTGGATTGCTCATGCTCTCACACAGGCCGGGCTTACGCAGAGCAATGGTGAGGCGATTCGGTTGATCAGGCAGGGAGCGCTAGCCATTGATGGTGAAAAGATCAACGACAAGGACTTTCAACTTTCAGCCGGAGGCCCGTATATGATCAAGCTCGGCAAGCGACGCTTTTTGAACCTGACTGTGAGGTCCTGAGCCATTTTCTTGTAATGAAGAAATCCCGGCATCCTGAAGTCAGGGCCTGGCCATGACGCTGCTTACACTCTTTAAAGGGCTGTCTGACCCTGTAAGGTTGAGGATAGCACATCTGCTGACGCAAAGAGATGAACTTTGCGTATGCCATATTACTGATGCCCTTTCCCTTCCTCAAAGCACGGTTTCCCGTCATTTGAACACCTTGAAACACTGCGGTCTGGTTGTTGCGGAACGCAGAGGGAAATGGGTCTATTATTGCATGGTAGATTCTGACGATGATGTAAATGCTATTTCCGGTCTGCTAAAAAGCAGTTCATCATCGGATGAGCAGCTCCAAAAAGACCTTGCCAGTCTGATAGATTCAAAATGTTAATTTACATATCCGCATAAGCGGATATAATCTGCTCCAGTTTATCATTATGGAGTAATAAGGTGTCATCTGAAAGTAAATCGATGGGCATATTCGCCCGATTCCTCACTCTCTGGGTGTTTTTCTGTATTGTGGCTGGAATCGGGTTGGGATCATTGTTTCCTACTGAATTTCATGGGTTAGGTAGTATAGAAGTAGCACATATTAATTTACCTGTAGCTGTGTTGGTTTGGGCAATGATTCTACCCATGTTGCTCAAGATCGATTATTCGGCATTGCATGAGGTATGGGCTCACCGTAGAGGTGTTGGTGTAACTTTGGGAATCAACTGGTTGATAAAGCCATTTTCAATGGCACTGCTTGGCTGGCTTTTCTTGCAATACATCTTCGCCCCATACCTTGATCCTGACAAAGTTCCTGAATACATCGCCGGCCTTATATTGCTGGCAGCAGCCCCTTGTACGGCCATGGTATTCGTCTGGTCACGGCTTACCAACGGTCACCCCCAGTTCACATTGTCACAGGTTGCACTGAATGACGTTATTATGGTTTTTGCCTTTGCGCCCATCGTTGGCTTACTGATGGGTGTCGCTTCTATCATTGTGCCATGGGATACGCTGTTTCTCTCGGTGATATTGTATATCGTTATACCGGTTATTCTGGCTTACGCAGGCCGCAGGGTTTTATTGGCAAAGGGCAAGCTGGAAGATGTTCTGCATGTTATGGATCCCGTCTCAATGGCCGCACTTCTGCTTACTGTTGTGCTTCTTTTTGGTTTTCAGGGCGAACAGATACTTGCTCAACCTCTGGTTATTCTTCTGCTGTCTATTCCGATTATTATTCAAGTGTATTTTAATTCAATGCTCGCCTATTGGTTGAATAGAAAGTTTGGTGTAGCTCACTGTGTGGCGGGGCCATCTGCCTTGATCGGGGCATCAAACTTTTTTGAGCTGGCAGTGGCTACGGCTATTGCAATGTTTGGGTTTGAATCAGGTGCTGCACTGGCGACGGTGGTCGGAGTATTGGTTGAAGTGCCTGTGATGTTAACGGTTGTTTCAATTGTGAATCGAAGTAAGCCATGGTATGAAAGGGGGATGGTATGAAGCAGAAGGTTCTATTTCTTTGTACAGGCAATGCCTGTCGCTCCCAGATGGCCGAAGGTTGGCTCAGATCTCTGGGCGGTGATCGTTTTGATGTCTATTCAGCGGGCATTGTTGCCCATGGCAAGAATCCGCGAGCGATTGCTGTAATGCGTCAGGCCGGTGTGGATATCAGCGGGCAAAAGTCCGAACAGCTGGATCCGTTGCTGTTAAATAGAGTCGATCTGCTAATCACGGTATGTGGCAATGCAGATGCTTCCTGTCCGGTGGTTCCGGCCGGTTGTGAGAAACAACACTGGCCATTTGATGACCCTGCCAAAGCGACCGGAACCGAGCAGGAAATCATGGCTGAATTTTGTCGGGTAAGAGATCGGATTCGTGACAGAATTGAGAAGTTTGTTAATGCGTGATTGCTGAATAAACCCTTGTGGATTCAACTCCCAAGTATGGATAAAGGCCTAAGGTATTGAGACAGGCGGATCAGGGGCAGGCCCATCAGAGCGGTGGGGTCTTCACCCTCAAGGCGTTCAAACAGGCTGATGCCAAGTCCTTCAATCTTAAAGCTTCCGGCACAGTCCAAAGGCTTTTCCAGACGGACATAGGTCTTGATCTCGGTTCTGGAAAGTCTTCGGAAGTACACACGAAAGGGGATCTCTTCATAATATTCCTGATTTCCGCTCAGCACCGTCAGCCCGGTGAGAAAATCCACGGATTTTCCTGACAGACGTGACAGCTGTTTACATGCTTTAGCCTCAGTGCCGGGTTTACCCAGAGCTTTCTCGTTGCAGACCGCAAGTTGATCGGAAGCGATTACAGTACAACGTGGACGTGTTTGTAAAACAGAATGAGCTTTGCCCAGCGTATTCAGACGGACAACCTGGGAAGCGGGAAACTTGTCAGATGGTATTTCTGTATAGTCAGGTGTTATGATCTTAAATGGGAGGCAAAGCCTTCTGAGAAGACTGGCACGATAAGGGGAGGTGGAAGCCAGGATCAGTTCAGTCGGTTGCTTCATCATGAGTTTTGGCAGGCTATTCTTCTCCCTCAGGCGGGGTATAGCCGCCCTTGATCCGGTAGTCATCACTGGCCCATTTCCCCAGGTCGATGAGCTTGCATCGCTCGCTGCAAAATGGAAAGCATGGCTCATTTCTTTTAGCTTCTTTACGGCAAACAGGGCAGCTGGCTGGCAAATTCTTTTCCATTATCAGAGCCTTTTCAGACTACTGGCACGAGCATCATGGCGTAGGGGACGCTCACTGTGGCGCTGCAGGGTGAGCTGCCCGGTCGCCAGTGCTGAAAACGGAGTTGAACCATAAATCGATTACGTGATATATCAGGCACGATGCCCATCTGCACGATAGAGGGATCAAGGCCCACTGCGAGCAGGCCAAAACTCGCGTCGCGGTCCAGGAGGATTTGATCATTGCCTTCATCGGCACGGCGCCACTGCCAGTCGACAAAGTCATGTAACATGGTGTCGAGTCCGGTTACTGCACTATGAAGTGGTTTCAGTCCCGCCTGAAGCGCTTGACGGCGCTCGATATCGCCCATCCACAGGGTGGAAAGTGCTTGAGGCAGGCAGGGTTTATGGGCTAGCCAGTCCTGTTTTTTCAG
>CAYLYU010000116.1:0-5277 GCA_964387725.1 uncultured Zetaproteobacteria bacterium
GTTTCCATGGCCAGCGCCCGTATTGAGTGGCCATTTCAGCCAGTGATTTTTCATCGATGTCCAGAATTGCAATTTCCTGTGAAGCTGAAGGAGACGTCCACCTCATTTTCATGACGGTGTCAAAGGTTCCTTCATCCATTGCGGCGAGGTCAGCATCGAGAAGATTTGAAGCAGCAATAAAAAGAGTAAGGAATAACGCAATTGCCCAGTAAAAATAGGAGGTGCTTCGATGACAAAAGACCGACAGCGACAGTTGCCATTGAGGCAAGGCATCATTCATCAGCCAGGTTAAGCGATTCGGGGGGCTACTCATCTATGAATTAGCAAGCCCTTTCAGAATCATTGTTTATGCGCTCAATTTCCTGAAGCCAGGCGACCCGTATCATGCAGGGTATCAATTGGATCCATCCACGTAACCATCTCTTCCATTTTAACATTGGATAATTTTGTCCAGCCAACCACACCCTCGGATTTAACCTTTACCCAATAACCTCGCCGCTCCAAAATAGAAGCAGCACCCTTTGCTGCCAACCCAACTTTTGCAGACTGCCCGTTGGGTTCGGCAAGAAGAACCTGCCTATTATACATTTCAGCGGCATTCAAAGGTGCGCCACAAACATAAAAGACCGCCAAAGTCAGAACTATCGGCATAAGTCCTTGTTTCACGGGCAATTCAGCTTATCAACGGGTTAAAATACAAGATTCAGAACAACGGGTGTGGTTATAACCGCCGGAACCGTTGTGGTAATTGGGGGTTGCACTGGTGGCACGGCAGCAGAAGGTTGCTGGTTAGCTATCACGATTGGCTGCACCTGAGGTGTTGTAAATGAAACAGGCGCGGGTGGAGGTGGAGCGACCGGAACAGCAGTGAAAGAAGAAGGTGAAGTCGCCTGAGCATTCTGCTGCGGGGTTCCCGGTACGCCGCCGGCAACACCGGTATCGATTGTCGGAGAGGTTTCCGCAATGAGAACTTCCTGCATCTGGGCGGGAACAAATGCGGGCGCAGTTGGTGCCTTATTCTTTGCAATGGAAGTTTTTTGTCCGGCCCTGACCATCACCTGCCCTTTAATATCCGGATCAATATTGCGAACCATCACAGCACCTTCAAGTACGACGATAATGGTCTCCAGCATTGAGGTAATCTTTACGATAAAGTCGGTTCCACGTACGGAGGCAACAGCTGTGGGCGTTTCCACCTCAAAAAGCGAATCAGCATCTCCTCCAAGCTTGGATACCGTGGCACGAACTGTGCCGCGCAGGGAACTGAGAACGGCTTTGCGTACGCCATTGTCTTCGTCGTAGGCGAACTCCTTCACTTTTACCATATGGTCCGGACCCATATTCAAGACACTGTCATCAAGAAATTTTAGCCGTGTTCTGGAGCGATGCTTAGTGCGAACAACATCCTGCAGAAATGCATCCATACCAATCTCAGCTGCAATCGGAGCGTCCTGCTGTTCTCTCAAGGCATCTACAGCTCCCGATACCACCGTGAACTTCCCGACTGTATTGGCCGCATGCGAATAATCAGAAGAACCGATCATCGCCACGGTTACCGCAATAGCATATAACCAGGTTGAAATACCCGATTTATGGTTTTTTTGAATATTTATTTCTAGATCAGCATGATACTGTCCGGTCATAGTCTTCTCTCCCGCAAATATTCTATCTACACTGTTAATAACTGAATTCAAAACCTGCACCTACTATATTTCTGTTATATTCATAAATTCCGACACTTGATTTTGCCTGCACATGTGAGTAATACAGCTGTAGCTGTACCCACCTCGTGTCATAAGTCAACATGGGTGACAGGGTGAATGTCTTGTCGTCTCTCTTCACACCGAAGAGAGTGTGTATATTTCTGTACTTCTGCAAATAATAGTCACCATTAAACCGGAACCCGATGCCCTTGCCAAATGGATACAATATCGAACCGATAATACGGTGCCCGGTATAGTCCCAGTTACCTCCCTTGGCATTTTCAAAGTCGAAGGCATAACCGAGGCCCACATAGCCCTGCTGTCCTTTTGTGTAGACATAATGCATATACCCGGCAGCATAATTGGTGGCATCCCGGTTCTCGGCGCCAATATTCAGCGGCTGGTTGAAAAAGTTCTTTTTTTGTACAGCAGCATTCAGAATACCATGCTGGCTTTTGCCGATATCAAAGCCAAAGCTTGGGAAAACGCTGAAATTTTGCAGGTAACGATTACCATCAACCAGATAATAATCCAGACGGCCCTCGAGAGAGAACGTGCCCGGATCAGTAATGTAACTTGGGGTTAATGACAGGCCAAAACCATCCACATCCATATGAGAGAGTTTATGATGCAGGCTCCTGTAATAACTGGCATCTGCACGAAAATCAAAAGCCCCTTTCACCTCAGGTTTATATCCTGCGTGCAGGTTCAATACATGTTTGAAATCACTCTGGTCCGTGGGCAGGGCGCTAACTCCGCCCGGATTGAGAATGACGTTGTCATCGTACAGAAAGCGGTAACCCAGATCGACATGCCACAGACGCTTCTGAGGTTTGTTCAGATATTGCAGGCCAAAGTCCGCATACACGCCAACGGCTGATTTGGGATTGATGGCAATCGCTTCCCTGAAGGCCTTCTCGGCAGCCTTCTTGTCCTTTTTCTTGCTGTAGACCATACCAATTGCGTAGATTGCCTTCTGTTTAAATGCGGGTTCCAGTTCCTGTGATTTGTTCAGGCTGGCAATAGCCGCATCGTATTCTCCCAACTCTGTCTGAACCAGTCCCGTGATATAGGCTGTATAGGCTGGTCTGGCTCCGTTGGCAGCGGCACGTTCCAGGACAGCCTTTGCCTTGGTATGGCTACCGTTACGGTAGAGCATTTCACCCAGATGCGACCAGGCATCACCCATGGATGGATCAAGCTCACCCGCGCGTGCAAAAGATTTCTCGGCCGTAGGGTAATCCAGCATACCCTGATAAGTCAGGCCGAGGTTGTACTGAACTTCCGCATTTTCAGGTTCGGCTTTCTCCGCCCTGAGAAGGTACTGCATTGCCTCTTCATAGTTTCCCTGCACGTATTGCTCGCGCCCCAGTTCAAGATCACCGGCCTGCTCTGTTTGCACAGATACCTTAACCGGCTCCCCGGCCAGGGCCAATGATCCCGGCAAACCTGGTAACAGGGCACAGCATATTATCGGTAAATAACAACCCTTCATTTTCTTCATCATGTTCGGTTATCCCCTTGTTCAGCTGTTGCCAGAGTTATCTCCGTCATTGCGAAAAGATGCCAGTTCTCCCTAGCCATATTTATGATCAGTAGATCGCTATGGAATTACCTTTAGTAGCTGCCACTGGCCATGGGAGACCCATTGACGTCATCGCCCCGGTAGCATCCATGGTAAAACCCTCCACCTGGCCTGATTCTGTTGCGTATACCCATAGACCATTTGGATGTATCGCAACGTATCCTTTAACGATCGCGTTAGTGGTTACAGGAGATCCTAAATTCAGGGTTAGAATGCCTGCAGCACTGACATTCGCAACGCTCAATGTCGAAGCATTACCCCCCGAAGTAATCACTCTGGTACCATCAGGGGTAAAGGTTACGCTCTGGTTATTGGCGACTCCCACATCCAGGGTGCTTGTTGATATATTATTGATAAATGCCTCCAGACGTCCGCCTGTACCCGCAATCACTTCAACCCCTGCCGTATTATCTGTAACCGATGTTGGTGAAGCCACAAGGGCGCCGAAGAAGGAAAACGGGTTGCCAACATTTGGCGTCAATGCTCCATTACCGGCTACGTTGAACCTGACTATCACTCCACCTGCACTGGAAGTCCCCACGGTCAACTGGGTTTCATCTGCAGAAAGGTTAAGACCATTAACACCCTTTTTGACCGTAGCCGGTGTAAACACCAGACCATTGGTGAAAGGAGAGCCCGTAACTGCTGTTAATGCACCTGAGGCAGCAACGTTAAAGACAGAAATATTACCTGAGTTATCATTGCCCACAAACAGCAATGTCCCGGCGTTATTTACTGTCACCATGCCACCGGAACCCATCTTGGCTCCAGCCTGATTCGCAAAAGGAGAGCCTGCCACCGGCGTCAACACGCCTGTGGCGGGGTTAATACTGAACACCGAAATGGTATTATCTCCCCCGGTTGCAGGGGGAGTGATACTACCCTGATTGGTAGCGAAGAGCAGGTTTCTTGCAGGGGAAACAGCAATCCTGTTACTACCGAAATATCCGCCAGTCAATGCCAGGCCACCCGTAAGGAATGGTGAGCCCGTCACTGGAGTCAAGGCACCGGTCAACTGATTGATGGAAAAGGCAGAGATTGTGTTTCCCGCTAGCTGTGGATTTTTATCGTTGACGTATAAAAACTGTCCTGCGTAGGCAACGATGACAGCATTCACCGTCACATTAATGGTTACCGGAGCAGAAAGCCCACCACTATCTGTCACTGTAACAGTGATCGAATCACTGGCAGCGGAAGAAATGGTCGGAGTATAGGTAACCAACCCCGCCGTGCTCACAGTCGCTGTACCGAAAGCCGGTTGTGTGGGGATGGTATAGGTATGGGTATCCCCCGCATTCGGATCATTATGGGTAATCTGGCTAGTACCCGGCGTGATGCCTGTGGTAACAATAGGGGGAGCCGTCGGAGCCGGAGGGTGATTCGCGCTCACCGTCAGAGTCGATGGATACGCAGAGCCGCTCACGGGCTCCGTGGCGGCGTGCTCATTTCGCAGGTCGCCGACGATACGGATCTCGAGCCGCTTTATTCGCCACGCTATGACCCGATCTGGGCGGCGTGTGAGGCCAATGATCTGATTATCCACCAACATTCCGGCGGTGGCTGTCCGGAATACGGGAATCACCCCGCCTCGAATCTGGTGTGGGTCTACGAGATGTCGTGGTTTGCGACGCGCGGAATGTCTCACCTGATCCTGTCGGGGGTCTTCGAGCGTCACCCGAAGCTGCGCTATCTGATCAGCGAATCAGGCTGCGCCTGGGTCAAGGGTGCGATCGACCATATGGACAAGCTCTACTTCCAGATCGCAAAGGCTGGCAGTACGGGTGAAGTCGATTTTCACGGCCGCGGTGTGACCCGCGAACCGCCCAGTCATTACGCGAAGACAAATTGCTGGTACGGCGCCAGTTTCCCGCGCCCGGCCGATCTCTCCGGACGTCATCTGGTGGGGGTGGACCATGTTCTCTGGGGAGCCGATTATCCTCACTTCGAAGGAACCTACCCCTATACCATGGAGTCGCTTCGGCTTGCGTT
>CAYLYU010000117.1:0-5242 GCA_964387725.1 uncultured Zetaproteobacteria bacterium
ATATTGAGGATCAGGAAGGTGAGCCGGAGTATGATGAAAGTCGATTTCAAATCGATTCCCAATGAACCCCTCGACTTGTAGTCGAGGGTCATTCAGTTATTCTCGGCAAATGATCAGTAAGGAAATTCCATGAAGAATCTGTTGAATGTAATCATTGTTGTTGCCACCTTTGCCGCCTCTTTTCCGGCTGTAGCTTCAGAAGCTATGAGCCTGAAACAGGTTGTGGAAGTTGTGCTTGCCAATCATCCCGATCTTCGGATTAATCATGTCGATATCGCTATTGCCGAAACGGAAACACAGCGTATTGAAGGCACACTTGACCCTGTTATTTCTGCCGGTGTTGGTGTTAGTGAGGAGCAGGTACCGACCATTAGTGACTTTCAGGCATCTGAAACCCGTGCTGGCCATATTTCCGGCGCTATTTCAAAGCCTCTGGCCAGTGGGGATACCATCGCTGCAGATTTTAACTACAACCGGATCAGTCAGGGTTTTGTTTCCCCGTTCGCAGCACAGCTGGCCCGCTTTAATCCTGCCTATCGTAACCAGATTGATGTCAGTTATCGTCATCCCTTTCTCAAGGGTGCTAACCGCCCTGATTATCACCAGTCACTGATTGCTGCTCAGGCCGGTGTCGCCCAGGCTGAAAGGCAGCAACAGGTCATCGAGCATGGACTAAGTTTGCAGGCGTTGAATGCCTATTACCAACTGGTCTTTGATGCGATTAATATTCATATTGCCAAGGAGGCCGTGGGGCGGGCCGGCAAACTGATTTCCTACCAGAGAACCCGTGAGAAATTCGGGCTGAATGAGAAGTCCGATCGTTTGCAGGCGGAAGCATTGCTGGCCACCCGCAAGACGAACCTTCAGAGGGCTATAGCCACACGTTTGAACAATCGGAGTACATTGAATCGACTGATGTTGCGTCCCTCCGATGCCCCCATTGTGCTTGAGCGTAGTAATCAACAGGCCATTAATCTGCCGACTCCGGAACAGGCCCTCAAACAGGCGGAAAACCTACGTCCCGAGTTGCTGGTGTTGAAGGCGCAGATGGAGGTTGCCGAGGCAGAACTTGCCATTGCCGGTGATTCAGATCAGGTGCAACTGGATATGGTGGCAGAGATGGGTACGCGCTCACTGGATAGCAATGCAGCTACAGCCGCAGCCCGTGGCTTTAGTACCAATGATCATTTTGTCGGCTTGTCATTTGAATTATCCGATGTGCTGGGTCGGAACAGTATCAATGCAGCTGTTCGAAAGGCAGAGCTGCAACGGCAACGTATTGAAGCGCAACGTATCAGTACGATGGAACAGATCAGGGATGATATATCTGCAGCCATGACCACGATCACTGCCGGTCGGCCTACGCTTGTGGAGGCCAGAAAACAGGTGGTGGCGGAACAGCGAAAATTTGATGAGGAAATGAAACGCTACCGTGGAGGGCGTTCCGATACTGCAACGCTGGTACAGTTTGAAGGCGAATTGCGTAATGCCCAACTGAATGCGGAATTGCAGCAGTTAACTCTGCAACTGGCCGGGAAACAACTGTCCTGGGCGCAGGGAAGGTTGTTGCATGACATCGGGCTTGTGGATGCAATCCATTCCGGCAAGAAAACGGGAAGAAACCTCTGAGTATGAAAGGTCTCATCGCTTTTTTTGTCAAACGCGGCGTACTGGTCAACCTGACTTCCATCATCCTGCTGCTGGGAGGTATCTATGCCGGCATGAGCATGCAGCGAGAAGCCTTTCCGAGTGTGAATTTTGATGTGATAGCTGTTTCCGGAGCCTATCCTGGCGCAGCTCCAAAAGAGGTGGAGCGGCTGATGGTGGCTCCGATTGAACAGGAGCTCAAAGGTATTGATGGTATCAATGTCATCCGCTCAACCGCCTTTTCCGGAACCATGCAGATCACCATTGAGGTCGATCCGAACTTTGCCGACCGCTCCCGGCTGGTTTCCGATATTCAGCAGGCTATCAATCGCGCCGATCTGCCGGTGGATCTGCCGGCAGACCCGATCATCACGGAAGTAAAATCGGAACAGACACCGGTGCTCACCTTCTCCATTTTTGGTGATTTCCAGCCACTGGAGTTGAAACATCTGAGCGGCAAAATTGAAGATGATGTGCGCGATATTGATGGAGTCGCCAATGTCTTTGTTCAGGGTGATCTCAAGGAAGAGATTCGCATTGTTCCCAATCCGCAAAAAATGCGGCGCAGCAGAGTCTCCATTAACGACATCACCTCACTGGTTAGGGGCTGGAACGTCAATGCACCGGGCGGGCGGCTGAAGTCACCGGACGGGCAGAGCATCATCCGCATTACCGGTGAGTTTGTTTCTGCAGAGGATGCCGGCAATCTGGTTCTGCGCGCCAACGAACAGGGGCAAGCACTGCGCCTGAAAGATGTAGCTGAAGTAACTGAAACGCTGCAACGTCCTTACCGCTATGTCGGTGCCAAAGGTGATCCGGCTATCACCATGATTGTGATTAAAAAAGGTGATGCCGACATCATCACATTGGTGGATAAGGTACGCAGCTATCTGGATACCATTCCGGACAAATATGGTGAAGGTGTACATGTCAGTGCCTACAACGATTTCTCCACGATTACCCGTTTAAGACTGGGTGTATTGACCAATAACGGTACTATCGGCCTGGTACTGGTACTGGGGCTGCTGATGCTGTTCCTGCGCCCGGCTGTAGCAATGACCACGGCATGGGGCCTGCCGATTATCTTCTTCTCGGGCATTGGCGTTCTGTATGCCGCCGGCATCACCCTGAATCTGCTGGTAATGTTCGGCTTTATCATGGTGCTGGGCCTGATGGTGGATGATGCCATTATTATCGGTGAAAATGCCACCTACCATATGGAGCGGGGTCTCTCTCCCGAACAGGCCGCCATTAAAGGTACTTATGAGCTGATCGGACCGGTGACAGCGACAGTGCTGACCACCATTGTTGCTTTTCTGCCGTTGATGTTTATGGATGGTATTATCGGCAAATTTATCAGCTCTATTCCTGTGGTTGTAGTCATTTTGCTCGCCTTTTCCTGGTTTGAAGCCATCTTTATCCTGCCCAACCATATTCGCGATGTTGCCAATGCCAACAAACATCCCAAAGAGCGGGCGCTGTTTATCTGGATCACCAATATTTACACCTGGTTCCTGGAAAAAGCCGTCAAGCTGCGTTACCTGACCATTCTACTAACCCTTGCCGGCCTGCTGGGCTCCCTCGCGCTGGCCGGCACGATGAAATTCCAGCTATTTCCATCCGGAGCGGAGACTACATTCTATCTGCGCGTGAATATGCCAACCGGCACTACACTCGAAGAGATGCGCGATAAGTTGAAAAAACTGGATATCGAAGTGCGCAAACGCATTGATCCGGCCATTCTCGAAACCACAACGATGATTGCTGGCGAAAACAGTGCGGATCAGCGCGAAGCACTCAAGCAGATCGGGGACAGGTTCGGCTTTGAACGCATCATTCTGATCCCTTTTACCGAACGTGAAGTGCAAGCCTATGATGTCATGAATGTGCTGGAAAAAGAGATTCCGCCGCTGTTCCCGAACATGGAAATCAGCTTTGCCATGCAGAGCCCGGGACCTCCGGTCGGGCGAGCCCTGCAGGTAGAGGTCATGGGGGGAGATGAGCGCACCATGACACGGGTGGCTGAACGACTGATCGCCTTGCTGGAAACCGTAAACGGAGTGTACGCAGTAGAGAGCGACCTGGAAGCCGGTGATCCGGAAATTCGCATTGTCATGGACCGCAAACTGGCAGCTTATGCCGGTGTGGATCTGGCTACAGCAGGCACCCATATCCATGCTGCTTTTGACGGGTTACGCGTATCCACTATCAAACGCGGTAAGGAAGAGATCGACGTCACCATCCGCTATCCGGAAAAAGCACAGCGGGATATCAACACGCTGATGAAGCTGGAAATCCCCAACAAGAAGGGTGGACTGGTTCCGCTGCACCGCATCGCCCATCTGGAGCACAAACCGGGCACCAGCAGTATCAGGCATAAAGATGGCAGTCGCGTCATCAATGTTTCGGCTGAAGTGGACAAGAAAAATATTACCTCCAAAGAGATCAATGAAATTGTTCTGGAGCGAGAATCCGAGTGGCTGGGTGAAGATGCTACATATATCCGTTACAACCTCGGTGGCGAAGAGGAGAAAACCCAGGAATCGGTGCGGGGGCTGGTCTTCAGCTTCCTGTTTGCACTGCTCGGCATCTTTGCCATTCTGGCCATTCAATTTAACCGGATCGGTTATCCTATTCTGGTTATGCTGGCCATTCCATTCGGCGTGATCGGTATTATTGTCGGTTTCTTCCTGCACGGTGCACCGCTTTCATTCATGGCCATGATGGGCTTTGTTGCGCTCACCGGCGTAGTAGTCAACTCGTCTCTGGTGATGGCTGTATTTATCCAGCGACAAATCCTCGATGGCGTGCCATGGCGAGAAGCTATTGTTGAAAGCGGTAAACGCCGGTTAAGGGCTGTGATGTTGACTGCCATCACCACAGTAGTTGGCCTCCTGCCGACCGCCTACGGCTGGGGCGGTCACGATCCCTTTGTCGCCCCCATGGCGCTGGCACTCTCCTGGGGACTGATGCTCTCAACCGTGATTACGCTCTTTTCGGTACCGGCAGCGCTTGGTATTGCCCTGGATATTAAACATGGCATGCAACATTTGCTTGGCCGGAGTGTCACACAGAATTAGGCCGCCCTAAATAATATATAAGATATTGATATGTAACAATAAATTATCATATATGACGAGTGTAAAATGCAAAGGAAAGTGGCACAAAAAAAGGCCAAAACAGAAGGTCCAACAGCTTACAGGAAGAAGAAATTCAAGGCATCCTTGTAGACAGGACTCCGGATAAGTTCAACCTGGTTTTTACCCTCTGGAGCCGTCCGGCAGAGGCTGGCAAGTGACTGATTGAACGAACAAAACAAGAACTGATGCCACAAGAGGTTGGTATTCTTGTCACCTCGGATGCGGTGATCGAGAGAGCTCAGAAGACAGTTAAACCTAGAAACCTCAGTTAGAAGCACCCACATGGCACAAGCTCTTGATTCGCTTTGCTAGACGGAAAAAACGCTTATCACCAGTGAGGTGACGACGATTTTTTCCGTTACGCCCTTCAAATCAATATCTTACACCCTGCACGCACTCCCAACTGAGGTTTCTAGGTTGAATCGGCTGGTTTACCCATGAGTATCGGGTGAGCA
>CAYLYU010000118.1:0-2707 GCA_964387725.1 uncultured Zetaproteobacteria bacterium
CATTCGACTTTAAAAAACATTTTAGTCATGTTGCACTTGGAACTTGAAACCGCCCAGGAAAGAACTTGAGCCAAACCGGCTGATAGCAGATTAACGGAATAACTGATGAACCAGAAAAAGAACAATATACCAAAGGACACCGAAGCCGACACAATCTGATTCTCGGTGATATAGGTCAATACGAAGATGTTAACCCGGACAGGTTATTTAACACCTTTGCTTTTGAGGTAAATCCCCAGCGCTTTGTCCTCATGCGTAACATGGGCAAGCACCCATGCGCCCAGGAAATCGGTAACCTCCAGTTTTTCAATCCAGTGCGGTTGAAAGCCTTTGTATTCCACTGCCTGTTGTGCGGCCTGCATATCTTCAAGTTGACTGATTAGCAGGTCATGTGTGTGCTTATGATTTTCAAAATTTGGATAATCGTTTTCCTGCATAAGCAGTTCTTCGGTTTGCAAATGTACTTTGGTTTGGCGTTCGAGATCGGAAAAAAGTTTATCAATTTGCGCAGCATCTCCCTGATTCAGTATATGTTTCTGCAATTTTTCCAATGTTATAAACAGGCCTTTGTGTTGAGCATCCACCCTGTGGATATCCAATAGGTAGGAATCGCTCCAAACGTAACCGGAGAACTTTTCTTCCTTTACCACCATGGTTTGTCATCCCTCCTTAAGAGAGTGGCATAGCTATCAGGCACTTGGCATAAAGGCATTGATATGAATCAAGCCTATTGTGAGTTCTTGACAACGTTGACTATCATTACTGGTAAATGGCGTTAAGGAATATTGCAACCAGACTGTAGTTGCTGATACATTCTGATCTTGAGTACAGGATGAATACGGGGGCGTCTTTGACAGGGGAAAAAGAATATGCGATTTTGAGGAATGTTCCCATGTTCAGAGAGATGGATGAGGAGCACCTGGTACGCATTGCAGGAGAATCCCGCTTTATCGATCTGGCAACAGGCACATTCGTTTTTCACAAAGGTGACCATTGCAAAGGTTTCTACGTTACTGTCCGGGGAAATGTGAAACTTTCATTCCTGTCCATGGCAGGAAAAGAACATGTGGTAAGAATCGTTGGGCCGGGGCAAAGCTTTGCTGAGGCCATAGCATTCCATAACAAACCTGCCCCGGTCAGCGTTCAGGCCTTATCCTCAGCCACCGTGTTGTTTATACCCATAGAGGTCGTTTTCCAGAGCATTGAGGAGAATCCTGTTTGCGCCCGGGGCATGCTGGCCGGATTAAGCCGGCGCTTGCACCAGCTTATGACAGAAATTGAGTCGCTAACGCTTAGTTCCGGCGCTCAACGGGTAATCGGCTATCTGTTACAGAACGAAGCAGAAGCTTATGTAAATCTGCCGGTAAGCTACAATGTCATTGCCTCGCACCTGAACCTGACTCCAGAATCTTTATCACGTATTTTGCATAGTCTTTCTGATGATGGGATCATCAATCTGGAAGGGAAACTTGTCCGTATCAACGATGTAAAGAAGTTACAGGAGTACGGCGAATAGCTTGAATGTATAGAGAGGCGAGTTGGACAAGCTCGGTTAAGAAATAGAATGTTGACGATCTACGCACCCTCCAAACGAATGTCGATTCTCTTTATGCGGCAAAATTCATCTTCCAAGGCGAGGAAATGCTCGCCAGGAAGATGGCCTAAGCCACAGCCTTGGCCGGTCGGATGCGAAGGCCAAACATAATTCTGGCTACATCATTATAGTGTTTGGCATAATGGATTGTTAAACCCTCTGAAATTTTTGCAGGCAATTCATCTACATCCGAATCATTATCGCTCGGTAGAATCACTTCACTTAACCCCAGCCTCTTGGCTGCCAGTAGTTTCTCCCTCACTCCGCCGATGGGCAGCACCTCTCCGGTTAAAGTCATCTCGCCTGTCATGGCAACTGATACCGGTGCTTTCTTCAGGGCCAGAGACAGCAGCACTGTGGCCATGGTGATGCCGGCTGATGGCCCATCCTTGGGTACTGCGCCTTCCGGCACATGCAAATGGACGAAAGCCTTGTCAAAGAACCCGACATTAACCCCATAATGACCCAGGTTTGAAGAAATAAATGACAGCGCAATTTCAGCCGATTCCTGCATAACCTTGCCCAATTGACCGGTAAGTTTGAAACCTCGCCTGTCCTGATGTACGACCGAGGCTTCCAGCGTGAGACTTGTTCCCCCCATCGCTGTCCAGGCCAGACCATTGGCAATGCCAATATCCTGCCTGAGCTGTTTTTTTCGGAAGCGAGGCTTACCAACATATTCCTCGAGATCACGAGCACCCACGGCAATGCGTAATAGCTGCTTGTCTTCGACCAGCTTACGGGCGGATTTACGCATGATCTTCTTCATCATTTGTTCCAGCCGCCGCACTCCAGGCTCACGGGCATAATCCTCGATAAGGCGATTCAAAGCGACATCGGACAAGCGCATTTCATCCTTGCTCAGACCATGGGCCTTGAGCTGCTTTGGCCATAGGTGTTTTTTTCCTATGGCAAGTTTTTCAAAGGAGACATAACCGGGAAGGCGGATAATCTCTGCCCGGTCAAGCAGGGGTGCCGGTACCGTATCCATCTGGTTGGCAGTCAGCAAAAAAAGCACGCGTGAAAGATCGAAGCGCACATCCAGATAATGGTCAAGGAAATCACTATTTTGCTCCGGATCCAGCACTTCAAGTAAGGCAGAGGCCGGATCAC
>CAYLYU010000118.1:2807-5234 GCA_964387725.1 uncultured Zetaproteobacteria bacterium
AAATCACTATTTTGCTCCGGATCCAGCACTTCAAGTAAGGCAGAGGCCGGATCACCCCTGAAGTCAGATCCGATTTTATCTACCTCGTCGATCATGATAACCGGATTGGCCTCTTTTACCTGTTTCAGTGCCTGAATGATCTTGCCCGGCATAGCGCCAATATAGGTTCGCCGATGGCCTTTGATTTCAGCTTCATCACGCATGCCGCCAACAGAAAAGCGAAAGAAAGGTCGTCCTACGGCTTCGGCCACGGCTTTCCCTATAGATGTTTTGCCAACCCCCGGCGGACCGACAAAGAGAATAATTGAGCCTCCGACTTCCTTCTTGCGAGCGCCGATGGCAATAAATTCAAGAATGCGATCCTTGACATCTTCAAGGCCGGCATGATCGCGATTCAGAGTTCTGGCTGCCGCCCTCAAGCTGTAGCGGTCTCTGGCGTATTTGCCCCAGGGAAGAGAGGTCAGCAAGTCCAGGTAATTACGGGCCACGCCATATTCCGGCGAAGAGGGATCCAGCATATCAAGTTTTTGCATCTCCTCATCGAAGCGTTCCTGCGCCTCCTCGCTTAATTTCAATCCCTTCAGTCGATCCTTTAAGCGTTCAGACTCCTGCGTTCTTTCATCCTTTTCCATGCCAAGCTCGCGTTTGATCTCATGCAACTGCTCATTCAGAAAAAATTTACGCTGCTGTTCAGAAACGCGCTCATCGATGCGCTTGCGAATACGACTTTGCAATTTTGCAACATTCACTTCCCTGTTCAGGAGGGTAACAACCTTCTTAAGGCGATCAAAAATATGAAAAGTTTCAAGAACTTCCTGTAATTCATCACGATCTGCGGTTGTCAGGCTGACAGCAAAATCGGCCAGACGACTGGGTTCATCCGGCCCGAAGCGAGACAAAAACAGCTTTAATTCTTCTTCGTGCAGGGGATTGTGCTTCAACAATTCCTTGATGGTGTTGATGATGGCAACCACATAGGCACGAAGCTCTACATTATCGCTATAGGAAGTTTCCGGATAATAACGGACATGAGCACATATTGCCGGGGCATCTGACATCACTTTTTCTATCTGAAAACGTTCAAGACATTCCACCACCAGATGCAGTCCATGCCCAGCTATATCAGCGGCTTTCAGGATCCTGGCTGCCACACCGACCTGATTCAGGTTATCGGCTGCAAAAGGAGCCTCCTCATCCTTAACCAGTACCATGCCGACATAGTGCTGATCCTCGTCAGTCAGTTTCCTGATAGCCTCAAGATGTTCTGTGCCCTCATAAACCAGGGGAACAATCAGGCCAGGGAACAAAGGTCGGTTGGATAAGGGTAAAAGAGTCAGAAACTCAGGCAGAACCTCGCCAGCCAGAACCAGTGAAGATCCGGGCGGCTCACTTGTATCCAGCGGGCTATCTTCAGGATGAATGATGTCGGTTTCGTCAATAGATTCGTTCATGGCTTCTATGTAGGGGAAGATGCCATCTTTTTCAAGGCTTGAATTTCAGGAGAGATGCCTCCACATTAGCTCGGGTTTATTTTCAATCTATCACGGAGGTGTTTATGCGCTGGTTTAAAGGCATATTTTTGCTGATTGTTGCCAATTTGCTCATTTTTTTCACATTGGCAGTAACCGGCACCATTCTAATCAATTTTGTATTGCCGCAATTCGGTATCGACCTGAGAGGCAGTGTCTACACCTACGATTTTGCCTGGGCCATGGTTTTCGGCTTTGGCGGAGCCTTTATCTCGCTTTGGCTATCCAAATTTCTTGTCAAACGCAGTTACAAGATGCAGCAGGTCATACAGCCATCAACAGCAAAGGAAAAGCTGGTTTTTGAGAGCGTCCAGGAATTATCCAGGCGTTCGAATATCAAAATGCCGGAAGTTTGGGTTTATCTGGATGATGCGCCCAACGCCTTTGCCACGGGTCCAACGCGTAACAGGGCCATGGTGGCGGTTTCGTCCGGCCTTGTGAACAATTTGAGGGACAAAGAAGTCAGGGCCGTACTTGCACATGAAATAGGCCATGTCACCAACGGCGATATGATGGCCATTACCCTGCTGCAGGGTTTGATGAACACCTTCGTCTATTTCCTGGCACGCATCATTTCCCGCCCCATCATGGAGCGGAACTATTTTGCCGGATTTATGATTTATATGGCACTACAATTTATCCTGTCCATTCTGGCCATGATCCCCATCTGCTGGTTTTCACGTCGGCGTGAGTTCCGTGCCGACGCCCACGCTGCCAGGATGGTCGGGGCGCAACCGATGATTACGGCCCTGCAAAAGATAGACGGGCTTGCCCAAAAAACACTTTCCGCTCAGCACCGTCAGGAAGGCATGGCAGATGATGCCCTTGCTACCCTGAAAATTCACGGCGAAAGCCGTGGTTTTGCCCATCTGTTTGCTACCCATCCACCCATTGAGGC
>CAYLYU010000119.1:0-5204 GCA_964387725.1 uncultured Zetaproteobacteria bacterium
TCGGGATCGCCCTGCTCGATATTTTTTAGCAGTTGTTCCATAAGCCGGGCGTTGTGGGCATGGTCGCGGCATAGTCTACAAACAAGCATGTGAAACTGAAGACGAATCTGCTCTATTGTGGCCAGGTCGCGTTCACAGGAATCAGATATGAGACGGCTTGCCTGCTGGCAAAAGTGTTTCATTCGTATCCACCTTTTTTATAGACAAACCATTTTTTTTCAAGACATTTTCGCAGCATTAATCGGCTGCGGTGCATAATAACGTGCATATTGGTCGGAGAGATATCGCAGGCATTACATACGGTGTCGGTGTCTTCTCCATTCAGTTCCCGGAGTGAGAAAACACTTTGCTGTTGTTCGGAAAGTCCGGAAATGCAACTTGTCAAAACTTTCATGAATTGCCGGTTGTTCATCAGTTGTTCCGGGTCGGCATTCCAGCGTACGGGAGCCTCCCGCCAGCTTCCCTGTTCACCGAAGTATGCAGATGTGGGGTCATTTCCAGCGTTTTCCACTAGCGTTCGTTCACGAATTTGCTTGCGGAAATAGTCGATGATCTTGTGCTTCAGAATACCAACCAGCCAGGTTCGAACCGATGATTCCGCCCGAAAGCTCTGCCTTGCTCTCCATGCAGCCAGCATTGTTTCCTGAATTAGTTCTCGGGCTGTATCATCATTCCTTAATCTAAGCAGGGCGTACCGGTAGAGATAATCGCCATGTTCTGCCAGCCAGGTTTCAGTTTCATTCTGAATGGAATTCGCATTCGGCATGTTTGCATCCTGCCATGTGAGCGAAAAACCTCCACAGCCGGAGTGGGTGATTGCTGTCAGTCAGATGAATATTCTAAACGGTGTTTCCCGGGCAGATTTTATTTCTGCTTCCACTTCTCATCGTCGGATTGAATCCACCAGCCCTGATGAGCCTGGGCGCGCCACTGTCTGGAAAAAACCTTGCGGATGTCGCTTTCCCATTGAGGCTGACCATTGGCGGCAGCAATTTCCCGGTAAAGTGAAGCCCTGTCACTATTCTCGTCCGCAATCGAGCGGCGCACTGTAGCCCTTGTCTTTAACGGCAGACCGGATTCGTTTCTCAGAAGCAGGTCTCCTTGATTATTAATGCCAACAACCCCCTGACCCATAAGGGGGATAAGTTGTTTGGCGCGTTCCTGCATTCTGGTCTTAAGTGTTCGGATTGCGGCAGTAGAGACGTTGATGTCTGCTTCTGCCGCGTATGCGGTGTTGCTGACTTGGTCGAGGATGGCAATAAGGATGGCATCGTCCGAGAAACTTTGTGAGCCGGGGTTGGCATCTTCTTCGGCAGGTTTTTCGACCCCCCATATTTCTTTGACGATTTTCTCAGCAGCCTTTTCGGCGGCTGGAGCTGGAAAGTAAATGTTGACGGTAACACAAGCAGCTATAAACAGAATCGGGCCGAGATAAACAACTTTGGGAAATTTTTTCAACATCATACCTCCTGTCTCTATTGCTTCTTATTTGACTTTTGCCGGACCTGTCTGCCCAATGGCTTGCAGCCGGTCGATCATATCCCGCCAGCGAATGACCGGACTATGGCTGATAACATTTACCGTTGGTGGCAGAAAAGATCCAACGACGAGATACTGGCCATTTTCTTTCTCCTGCACGCCGGACAGGTAGAAGGTATCGTTTTTTAATACACACCGGAAGCCTAATTGTTTATAACGATAGTTATCAAACAAGGAGTATATTCCACTCTGAAGGGAGGCAGATCCCCCCCCTGATCCCAGCGTATTCATATTTTCCAGCGCTTTTACATTGATGCGCTGAGGTACGGAGCCTTCAACGGTTGATACCTGAGCCCTAAAACTTACCGGTTCTCCATTCACCAGGATCAAATCATGCACAGAGCCGGAAAGTGTTCCCTGAATCTCTCCAACTTCAAATGTCTGTGTAAGCTGGCCAAGATCCAGGCGTTCGACATTGGCATTGAGACTGATAGCTGGCACAGTTGAAAAGAGGTGATTTCCACCCATGTTGGTCAGTTGAACCTGACCACCAAAGATATCCGCGGTCAAAGCACCCCGGGTTTGCAATTGACTATTTTTCAGACTCACATCTGATAAATATGCATTCAGTTTGCCGTTAATGCCCGGCAAACTGAAAAAGTCCGAAATTTGAGAGACTTCCATATGCTTCAAACGGATAGCAGATGAAAATGTTCGGGTTGCTGTCCATATATTGTTTGCCCTGACATGATCAATTTTCAACTGGCCACCAAAAAGCTTCAAATTCAGACCATCCGTAATTTCCAGCTTATCTCCGAGCCAAACTGGCCGTACAAGGATTTCAGGCCAGTGCAGACTGCGCCAACTGATACGCTTCAAGTTGAGGAGGCCATGGCTGGCGGCAACTGCCGGGGGAGAGTGCCGCAGTTGAACGGATGGAAGCTTACGGGAAGACTGAATCGGCAATTCCAGATCAATAGCACCAATTTTCCACAAACCCTTCTTATCTGCCATAGAGCCGTTATGCAAAGCAACGTAGCCGGCCAGATCCGGTTCTCCGATATCGGGCCAGCGGAAGGTGATGTCCGCTTCGAGATCGCCAGCAAGGTCAATCGGCCACGAAAAAACATCCTCCAGATATAGCTCGTTTATTTCCGCCAGTTTAAGGGGGGATATAACAATCCTCCCTGCATAAGCATTCTGCTTTCGAGTTACCCTCATCTCTGTATCAGGAATGTTATGGCTTTGAATTCGGATGTCCGATTCCCAGTCATTGGCAGAAAACTTGCTCCAGCGTACTGTTCCCTTCGATTTTTCCACACTCATATCCCCATATACGGTGCCAAAGAGGTATTCTCCAGCCTTCAACTGCCATTGGCTGTAGAGCTTCGATATCTCTTCCCCTGAGCCGTTAAGCTTACCTGAAGCATTGCCAGCTAAACCCTCCAGCATTGCCTGCTGCGACGGGACTTCCATCGACACGTCTTGTATATTGAGCCTGTAATCACTGTGCCAGTCCTTGTTCCGCACACCCCCCTTAAGCTGGCCGTATAATCGCCCCTTTAGACCTACAAATGACCAGGGCGCGGGGATGGCCTTGGTAAGATTTACAGGTTTTTGCTGAGGTGTTTTCAGTTCCCATAATACTTCTCCATCTACTGCGTGTGAAAATTGTGTGTCGATTTGAGTCTGTGCCCACCCAAGTGAACCACTTGCTTCCAGGATTTTAGTCTTGATGTCCACCATTCCCTTCCAGGTAAGCGGACTCATGGTTTTATCAACGTGCATGACAGAGGCATGCAGATGTACGGGTTTTATCTGCCAGCCATTGTCTTGCTGCCCTATTGTTCCTGACCAGTCCAGTTTTTGGATTTTGGTTTCGGACAATTGCAGTGCCGCAGTCTTAATTTGGAATGTGGCTCGATCGAGTTGATTAGCCAGACCCGATGCCTGCATGTGACCGGATAATCCGGTGCCCTTTAACTGGTCGAACTTAACACGGCTCAGGTCAGCTTTTGCATCAACCTTCCAGTTTGGTTTTAATGTTGGTCCAGTGAACTGTGCCTCAAGCTTCCACGGTAATTTCGCAGTAAGTTTCATATTTTCCGGCATCAATTCAAGCCACGAAATCAAGGCATGTGGTTTGTTGAAATGCAGGGATGAAGTGAGTCGTATTTCATCGCCTATCGTTCCTTTTACCTCCATTCTGGCCAGGTCGGAAAGTGAGGCCCGCAATCCTTCAAGATGCAGTCCGACTTCAGTCAAGGTGCCCCGCATGGATGCCTCTAGGGGCAATACTTGGTGAACAGGGGAGGAGATGCTTCCCTTAACTCCGACAGCAATATCACTTTCTCTTCCATTCGCATCCAGGGAAGCAGAACCCCGCCAGTCATTGCTCAGGCGGATATCATCCATCTGCACACTGATGTAGAGACTCACAATCTTTGAAGCTTGTACATTGACATCCAGTTGCGCCGAAATAATCCCGCTCTCAAGCTGCAAATTTCCAAACAGTTGCGCCAAAGGTGCTGCTGCAATCCGGTTAGCACCGAGGATAATTTGAATGTCGGGTCCAATAGTAATTTCCCCCTGCAAGGGGCCTCCGGGCCTGGTTTCTGCTGCAAAGGTCAGGTGTGCTTCTGTGGGAGTTAAGGCTTCCCCCTCAATTTCAATATCCTCAACAGTTACTGACCCCAGCTTTGCATCGTCCGGCCAGGAAATTTTGCCATCACTGAGTTCAAATCCGGAAATGGAAAAGGGGAGGTTTGGAATGCCCATACTATCGCCTTTACTGCTTTTCAGTTCGATTCTCGGTGAAACAATTATAATCCGGTCAATTGTTCCGCTGACAATTTGAGTGATTGAAGTCTGGATATGAATTTCCTTAGCGATAATTTTTTTACCATCGGGAGCGATGACCTTAAACCCGAGCAGCTGAAGGCCTTCCTGCCATGACCAGTCAAGTTGCACGATCTGAATGTTCCAGGTTGTATGTTCATCAAGTTGCTTAAGCACGTAGGTACGAGTCCCATCATGAAAAGCGGTAAATGCGATCAGTCCGCCTGCCAGAGCCAGCAGCAGTAAGAAAGCTGTCAGGGTGCACAATACTATGCGTAACGGGCTTTTCTGCATAATCAAACCTTTGTCCTTTACGCAGCAAGGGTCAATACAATTAGAGCCAGGAAAACAGAGTCAGCGTCAATGAATGTTGGTTCCTGTCTATGACAAATCGGCAGGGTAGCCGAATTGCACATGCCAGAGGCATGCCCGAAGGGAACCGGCCACGGATGGCCGGCTGACATGGCTTTGTTAATGCAGGTATTAGTATGCTGCTTAGATATCGACAACACCGTGGTGGATAGCCAGCTTCAGTAGCTCCACATTATTGGCGATGCCGAGCTTGTGCAGGATGTGCGTATGGTGGTTGGCAACGGTTTTGGCGGACAGGGATATCGCATCGGTGGTATCTGCCGTCGATTGGCCATCCGCAACTTTGAGCAGGATTTCAAATTCTCTTGGCGTGATGGATTCCGCCTATGATGTTCCAGGTATTCATTCTCACAGCCGCAGTCTGGGACATGTTCCAATTATTGACCCTCATCCACGAGGTGCTGTGGGCAAACAGAGGATGGCAGCTGAAAATAAAGCGCGTGCAACAGTCAACATGAAACCATCTGAAATGGTACGTTATCATGAACGCAGCACGGTGGAGCGGGTGAATGGTC
>CAYLYU010000120.1:0-5175 GCA_964387725.1 uncultured Zetaproteobacteria bacterium
TGAAGAACTTGCATTAACTTCCTTTTTTTGAACCTTTCACTGGCGGGGCCAGAGAAATCCCGGGTTTCTCAACTGTACCTGTAAGGATAAAATCCATTTTTACCAAACCACCCAGGCCGGTAGCCTCTATCTCGCCGGACAGTGCCTTGTTGGCAGCAATCAGGATGTGCCCGCGCGCAGAGACGGCTTTCGAGACAAACTCTATTTTCCTTGTTTGCGCTTGTTGATCCTTCGCCTGAAGTTGAAAACTGAGCCGTTCAAAGGGGATTGTTCCCGTCTTATTTCCGCCAGCCAGAAAAACTGCGATCGAATCCATGCCTTCTCCGGAAATGCTCCCTTTGATGATATGCACCTGGCCATCGACAACAAGGTTCTTTTTCATAGCCGCCCTGTTATTCCCCGCAGACAGGAAATGAAGGTCAGAGTACAACCTTCCGGTCAGTAATTTCCGGCCAGAGAACTTCTGCAACAGTGGCAAAAGCTGTATGTCGCCTGCATGAACATAGCCATCAATCCTCTGCTGATCAGCATCACGGCGAGAAAACCTTGCATCGCCAAATGCCTCTCCCTTGTAGAGTTCCATCTTCCAGTCCGAAAGAATTATATCTTTCCCTTCAATCTTCATCTTGCCTGACATCTTATCGATATGTACAGGCTCACCTTCCCCGTTGCCCTTCAACTCAGGAAGATGCAAATCAATATCACGAAAAGAAAAACCCTCCGGCTCGAATCTACCTGATAAAAATGGGAGAATTGTCATTGAAATGTGGCCGAATTCGGCTGTCATGCGAACCTTTCCCGTCTCACCATCCAGCACAACAAAGCCGGAAATCGAAGCTTCGAATTCAGGAAAGAGGCTCAGATTCAATCTGGAAATAGTTACCGGCGCAGCCACAGCTTCTGTAGCGGTGCGCTCCACGGTCAATCGAAAGTCGTTCAATGGTATATATGGCGGAACCGCGACGATCAACAACAGAATGGCAGCTAACACGATCAGAATCCTATATCTCATTGCTCGCCGCCTATATCCACAGGGTTACATAAAAAAACACCCCGGCTATTAGAAAACCGGGGTGCTTTTTGTCTGGAAGGTGTTTACTTGGAAAGAATCCTGAGTTCCACCCGGCGATTCTTGGCCCGGCCTTCCTTTGTTGCATTGTCCGCAATCGGATCAGATTCACCATAGCCCTTCGGTACCAGTCGATCAGAAGAAATACCTTTTGATACCAGATAATCCAGCACACTCGAAGCTCTGCGCTGAGACAGTCCCTGATTGTAGGCATCACTGCCGACTGAATCCGTATGGGCAGCAACTTCTGCTTTAATGCTCGATTTCAGACCCAGTGTTTTAACTGCTCCATCCAGAATAGCAGAAGATGCAGCTGTAATCTCTGAACTGTCATTTTCAAAGTTCACGCCAGGAAGTTCGATAATTTCCGGCCTGCAATTATTGGCAGTTACTGCGAGAGCATCCTCCGCCCGTTTCTTTGCCTTTGCAATTAAATCGGCCTGCTCATCAGGATGTACATTTCCCTCGCTAAGCTCGTGTGAAGCATGGTACAGCGCTGCCTGGGCATCAGAGAGCTCATCGGGAGCACATCGTTCGGCACCGGCGGCACGAGCCGCTGAAATAGCTGTCTTGGCTGCAGACAATTCACTGTAATCCAGAGACAAAGTGCCAACACAACCGGTAAGAAGAAGCAATAAAGCTGGGATTAAAAGTTTTGATATCATTTTGCGCTCCCTGCTTTATTGGCATGCTGTTTCGCCAAATTCATAAAGGCCCGAACTGCCGGCATATCATGTTGATCCACTTCCTCAACTGCAATGCGTGCAAGCTTTTTAGCGAGCAAGGCATCATAACTGTTATTGCCAGCAACTTGTGCCTCAATGGCAGCAGCATCAGCCCTTGTGTCCGGGATAAATCCCGCAGTCGCTTGCTGACTAACCATAAACAGTCCAAAAACTGCAACACTCATTAGAATATATCGTTTCACTCTCTCAACCTCCCTAAGACGATTTTTGGTTCAGACTCTCCAGGCATCACGCTACAACGTAATGAGAAGAAGCACATGATGACAACCCGGCCTATTAAGGCAACACATAATTTAGCACAGCGGAGAACCCGATCAATTAGAAAAATGGTTAGGCGAATATACTCAGTCCGGGAATAGCCACGGAGCTTCCTTTTGACGACGTCGCTCATAGACCCGAATTAAGGCTGCTTCCTTCAGGCTAAGGCCAATATCATCCAGCCCTTCCAGAAGGCAGTGCTTACGGAAGGGATCAATCTCAAACATAAACTGCTCTCCGGAGGGAGCGATTACACTTTGCGCATTCAAATCAACCCTGAGGCTATACCCCTCTTCAGCCCCGATCCCGACAAACAACCGGCTCACAACTCCGTCTGCCAGAATTATCGGCAGGATTCCATTCTTGAAGCAGTTATTGTAAAAGATGTCCGCAAATCCCGGTGCGATAATACATCGGAAACCGTAATCCAGAAGTGCCCATGGAGCATGTTCCCTGGATGAACCGCAACCGAAATTCTCCCGCGCCAACAATATAGAGGCACCCTGATAACGTTCCTGATTGAGCACAAACTCCGCATTGCGGGGGCGATTCAAACAATCCATACCCGGCTCACCCCGATCCATATACCGCCATTCATCAAATAAATAAGGGCCGTAACCCGTACGTTTGATCGATTTCAAAAACTGTTTGGGAATAATGGCATCGGTATCCACATTGGCACGATCCAGTGGTGCCACCAATCCTTCCAATACTGTAAATGCCTGCATCAGCTACTCCTGCCTGACATGAAACAAAAAACCAGCACAAGGTGGGTAGAGTTTCTCAGCCGATTTCCTGCCCCTCAATTCCAATCCCTGACATCAACAAAATGGCCTGCAATAGCGGCTGCGGCAGCCATGGCAGGGCTAACCAGATGTGTCCTGCCGCCCTGACCCTGACGCCCTTCGAAATTACGATTGCTGGTTGATGCACAGCGCTCGCCTGTCTCCAGGCGGTCGGCATTCATAGCCAGACACATCGAGCATCCGGGGTCGCGCCACTCGAACCCGGCTTCGGTAAATATTCTGTCCAGCCCTTCTGCTTCAGCCTGCAGCTTAACCAGACCGGAGCCGGGCACAACCAGAGCCAGACTGATATTTTCTGCCACATGTTTGCCCAATACCACTTCAGCAGCAGCACGCAAATCCTCAATGCGTCCATTGGTACACGAACCGATAAAAACCTTATCCGGGCTGATTGCTGTAGCCGGCATACCCGCTT
This sequence comes from uncultured Zetaproteobacteria bacterium, assembly GCA_964387725.1. GTDB lineage: Bacteria > Pseudomonadota > Zetaproteobacteria > Mariprofundales > Mariprofundaceae > CAYLYU01. The sequence goes on from CAYLYU010000120.1 coordinate 3,295, forward strand.
GCAAGCCCATATATTTCAGAGCTCGCTCCCAACTCTTTCTCTGCGTTGTATCGCCGGCATGATGCGGGTTCGGTACGTCTGCCATCACCGGAATAACCATCTCGGGACTTGTTCCCCAACTGATCTGCGGAGCAATGTCACTTGCCTCGAAAGCAAGCTCCTGATCAAAGACCGCGCCAGCATCCGTATGCAATCGCCGCCACGCCATTTCGGCCTTGTGCCACGTATCTTCCTCAGGCGCATAGGGACGGCCCCGTACATAATCAAGCGTTACCTCGTCCACCGCCACCATACCGGTACGGGCACCGGCTTCAATGGCCATATTGCACAAGGTCATTCGCCCTTCCATAGACAGGGCGCGAACAGCAGATCCGGCAAATTCAATAGCATAGCCCGTGCCTCCGGCAGTGCCGATCCTGCCGATAATATACAGGGCCATATCTTTCGCCGTACAGCCTTTTGCCAAATCGCCATGAATAGTAATTCGCATCTGCTTCGGTCTGGTCTGGATCAGACACTGGGTTGCCAGTACATGCTCAACTTCCGAGGTGCCGATACCCATGGCAATGGCTCCGAAGGCACCGTGTGTGGAAGTATGCGAGTCACCGCAAACAACCGTCATGCCCGGTAGCGTTAGCCCCTGCTCCGGGCCCATAACATGGACAACACCCTGACGCCGGTCATCCATACCAAATTCGACAATACCAAATTCACTGCAATTCTCATCCAGGGTCTCAACCTGTAAACGGGAAACAGGATCCGCAATGCCAAGTTCCCTACCCTTGGTAGGAATGTTGTGATCCGGCGTGGCTATAGCAGTTTCTGCTCGCCAGGGTTTTCGATCTGCCAGCCTCAGCCCCTCGAAGGCCTGCGGGCTGGTCACCTCATGCACCAGATGCCTGTCAATATAGAGCAATACCGAGCCATCATCGTGTCTGCTGACCACGTGTTGCTCCCATATCTTGTCAAACAGGGTTCTCAATATCTTCAACCTCTCTCAATTCCAGAAAGAATAATATGCCCTAGATTCGGATGCGGGAAAAGAACTTTTCTCATGAGCTACTGGCAAAAGGCTGAGCGGATGAGTTGCAATCCCACTTCGATTGCATTATTGGGACGGAAAAAGGGGCATGGTGCTTCCATTCGCCGAAATTCCAGCTCGAAAATGCGTCGGAGCGGGGAAGTAAATCACCGCTCTCGATTTTTGCAAGTGGCTCTCATGTCCGAACTTTCACATAAGGGACCGTGACGTTATCCTCCCGGCTTCCAGGGGGCAATACATGAGCATCAAATCAGACAAATGGATCCGCCGTATGGCAACAGAACACGGCATGATCGAGCCATTCGTAGACGGCCAGGTAAAACAATCCGAAAACGGTGAAGGTGTAGTCTCCTACGGTCTTTCCTCCTACGGCTACGATGTACGTTGTGCCAACGAATTCAAGATATTTACCAATATTAACTCGGCCATCGTTGACCCGAAAAACTTTTGCCCAGGCTCATTCGTCGACTTCAGTGGGGATGTCTGCATTATTCCACCGAACTCCTTTGCACTGGCCCGTACAGTAGAATACCTTCGCATTCCACGAAAGGTTCTCACCATCTGTCTCGGCAAAAGTACATACGCCCGCTGCGGCATTATCGTGAATGTCACACCGCTGGAACCGGAATGGGAAGGGCATGTCACACTTGAGTTCTCGAATTCAACACCACTTCCCGCCAGGATTTATGCCGGCGAGGGGGTAGCCCAGTTCCTGTTTTTTGAATCCGACCAGGAATGTGAAACTTCATACAAAGACAAGGCGGGAAAATATCAGGGACAGACCGGCGTTACGGTACCCAAACTTTAGACCTTATGAAATTATCCGATATTCTGGCTAA
>CAYLYU010000121.1:0-5174 GCA_964387725.1 uncultured Zetaproteobacteria bacterium
TTACCATACCACCCGCTTCCTGCCATCCCTCCAGGCCAGCTTGTGGCGTGGTCAACACCGGCAAACTACACAGGGCCGCCTCCAAATTTACCAGACCCATGACTTCTGATGAGGAGGGAAGACAGAACAGGTCTGCTTCAAGATATTGTTGCCACTTGTCCGTTCCGAATACCGGTCCGCGAAAAATAATACGGTTCCTGCAATCCACACTTTGAATGAGTGCACTTATTGTCCGACGATATCCGGGGTGATCATCAGGTCCAGCGATAACCAGACGCCATGAATCGGGTAGCTCTGCCCTGGAAAATGCCCTGATCAGGAGTTCAATACCCTTGCGAAAATCAAGCCTGCCCAGAAACAGAATCGTTTTCTTTTTATCTGTCTTTTCCTTGTCAGGAACGGTAAGGGTTGCTTTGTTAGCCATCTCGATATCAACACCGTGAGGAACGGTTTTGATTCTGCTATTAGGACAGGTGATTCGAATGATATCTGCCTCAACGTTGGTGATGGCATGAAGGATGGAGGCACGCCTGAGTAAATTATTGGCGATCAACACTCGGTAAAACCTCTTCTTCCAGAGTGAAGTCTCACCTCCAGCGGAAGATGCCAGAGCTGGCATCAGTTGACCGTGCGGGCTGACAATGTAGGGAATATTCATCTTTTTGGCATGCCGGGCCGCAAGATACTGTGGTGCTGTCCAGATACCGTGAATGTGAACGATACCCTTCCTTTCTGCCAGCAGGCCCCTGATCGACGTATTCAAACACGGTGACCAGCGCCAGGCTCTCCCCCGTTTTGCTGCCCTGCAGGTGACGACACGAACTCCATCCGGAACCGAAAGATATTCCTTTGAGGTCTGTAACAGGGCAACATCCCAACCGGCAGCAGCCTGCCACTGGATCTGGGAGGCCACCATGACAGGTATCCCACCCCCTTCCCGGGTAAAGTCTTCCAGAATATGTGTAATTATCATTTCGGTGAGGCTAGAACAAACAGTGTTTCACCTCCAAGCAGGCGCACCCCGGCATCCTTGTTGAAAGCATAGGCCAGCATTCTGGGAAACAGGGCAAGCCTGCTTTTCCAGGAGGATCGTGGTCCAGATCGGGATAGTCCGGAATAGCTCCATTGATCAATGTGGTACCCGGTCTCATTCAGTAGTTCAAAGGCAAGGTTTTTTGTGAAGTAGTGAATATGGCCAACCTGTCTCCGCGCTTCCAGCACCGGCGTTTCTCTCACAATATTTTGCGCGGACAAATCGAGAGGGATATGCAACAGGATATGATCTGACCATGACTTTAACCCCTCAAGAAATTTCCAGGGATCGACGACATGTTCAATGACATCAAGTACCAGCAGCAGATCGAAGGGTTGCCGATTGAGTTTAAGAAAATCTCCCAGTTGAAAATTAATATCCAGTTTATGATGCTCCTCCCAAAAATGTGCGGCATCGGGCGAGATATCAAACCCGTACAAATCAACTTTCGGGTACGCTGTTCGCAGGCTGGCCAGCACCCCCCCGGCACCACAGCCAACCTCACAGATCGATACCGGATTCAGCCCCACTCCCGAAAGCATTTCCACAATCTTCTCCGCCTTCCAAGGACTGTCCTCAATATCCCAGCTCGGATTGTCACGAAGATATTCTCCTGAGATGTATTTTTTATCTGGTTTCTGCATCTCGCCCGCATTCCTGTTCCTGCTTTTTTTTATCAAAATTCCAGTCTTCCAGATCAAGGCCGGTTACAGACTCCAGCCTTCTCGTTTCTTCACGCATCAAATTCAGAATCGGGTCCGGTATTGTTCCTATGACCCCTTTCTCAACCGGCAACTGATTGATCCGGTCAAACCATAACCATATCCTTACTTTGAACTCCCGCCCGGGTATCAGTCGGTTCAAAACCCTTTTGGGAAGCGATTCTCCAAACAGAAAATCTCGCAAACGGGAAGAACGCGGCATGCTAGCTACATTGCTACCTCCACGATATCCGGCAATTTTTGGTGAAGATTTTAATCCGATAAAACTGCAAATCCGCCGGTATGTGTCTAAACCTTTCTCCCCCCTGTCAACCAGATCATCAAACTTAATAAACAGACAATCGGACTCAGGAAACACCTTTCTCATATGTTCAATCTGGGAAACATAATGGCCTCTGGCAGAATAACTAAAGTGACATTGTGCATATTCCTCACCCTCTTGCAGACGTTCATTTTCCGCTAGTAGAGCATCATTAAAGGAAAGTTTTTCGTATCCATTTCGTACTGTCATCAGGTAGTGAGAGTAAGCCCGGTCTTGTGGATGTCGAAACAGAAAAACAAGCTTTGGTGCATCAATCCATTTTTTTATACGTTGGGCTGCCTCAGGAAAGAACATGTAGTCGGGGCAAATCTCTCCTATTATTTCCTTTTCACCACACTCAGGAAATTGTTTGAGATACCAGTCGATACCACGCTGAAAAAGACGCTCAAAAGTAAAGAACTGCGTTTCCTTCAGTTTTGGCAGACAAATATCCGGTTGCTGAACCAACCAATTATGGAGCGATGTCGTCCCGGCCTTCTGAGCTCCCACTACAAAAAAAGACGGTAACCGCCTCATGATCGCGCTAACCCGGTCTCCTCGGGGTTGTTCCGCATGCGAATAACTTTTACAGGGTTTCCAGCAACAATCGCATAGGCGGGGACATCTTTATTTACGACGGTGCCGGCGGCAATAATACTCCCATGACCGATCCGCACTCCCTTGAGGAGAATGGCGCCATGGCCTATCCAGACATCATCACCAATTATAATCTTTCTGGCTTCAAATCCTTGTTCGATCATCGGCTTGGACAGGTCGCTAAAACAGTGATCCGTATCTCGCAGGGTTACGCAATCAGCAATCATCACATCTTTGCCTATATGAATTCCTTCATTGGCGGCGAACACACAATTTCCGGCACAGTAGCTTCTCTCTCCGAAGATGATAGAAGCGGAGCCCTGAAATACGGTCTGGTGGCCAATAAGATTTCTCCCTTTCAGAGTTAGCTCCAGATTGCCATTAGCACCATAGTAGGGCTTGAATATCACTCCGTGCTGAAAGTAGCAATGTCTGGCAGAACTAATATGAGGCCAGTATTTCAACCATGTAAACATGGTGGTAAGGACAAGGGATATTCTAAGGATGCATTTTCCATACAGGTTTCGGATCAAATATCTATTTCGATTGCTCATCCTATGACTCCGCCCCCCTAACTCCGGGAATCAGGGAGATGTTGAGGCGACGTTTTACAACGATAAGTGCGAGTATATTCAATAAAAGCATTCCCAGGGCAGCAGAAGCCGCTGCCCCAACAATGCCGAATTCAGGAATCAATGAAAGTCCCAGAAGCGCCTGAACAGATGCAGCCACCATCACCCGACGGCGCATGCTTTTCTCATGGCCCGTCATCAGCAATAATATACCGACTGGCCCCGTTGCCACATTCGCCAGTTGACCCAGGGTCAGAAGGACCAGTGCAGTGGAACCTCTTGAAAATGCCTCACCAAAAAGGCCCATAACCCAATCCGGAAATCCGAGAAGAATAATGCAAGGCACTGTTGCCAGAATAATCATCATTAGGGTTGAAAAACGGGCCAAACGACTTACGGTAGCAATATCTCCCTGCTGGTACAATGATGCTATCTTGGGCGCCAGAATAGCATTTCCGGCAATCAGCACAAAGCTAAGTAGCCCGGCTGTTTTGAGGGCAGCATTAAAGACACCAACGTCTGCAACAGGCCTGAAAACCCCCAGGATTAATACATCAGAATACCCCATAAGCATTGCAACAATTGCTACCCAGGCCATAGGTATGGATACCTGCAATAGTTCCCTGCTGCCAACCTGCAAAGGTGAGATAGACCAATGTTCCTTTATCGCCCGCTGCCAAAGTCGCCAACCGGCAATAAGTACGATCAGTACTGAGCATACATAGGCAACAACAGCACCCAATATTCCCAACTCAAAAAAGTAAGCGGGTGCCAGCAGGGCGCAGGCAACTAATGGCGGCAGAACCCCTTGTAGCAGGGTACAATCCCGAACACGTTTAAGGGCACGCAGACATTCCGCAAACAAGCTGATCAGTGAAAAAGGCACCACACTCAGGGCCATAAATTGAAGAGGCTGAACAAGTTCCGGCTTGCTAAATACGTACTCGGATAACAGTGAGGCTGAAAAAAAGAGAAGCATCGTCATGGCGGAACCGGTAATGAGAATGATCCGCACACCCCGGAGTACAATGCCTTTCAGCCTCTCCCACTGATTCGATGCAGCATGAATCGCCACAAAACGGAGCAGTGCCTGATCAATTCCAAGCCGTGCCAAAACCGCCGAGATGGAGGTTACCGTAAAGGCCAGTGCATAGATGCCCAGGCCTTCAGCCCCGAAAAGACGTGCGACCAAGATAGAAAACAGAAGCTGCATTCCGGAAGCCAGTATGCGCAGAGTCAGGACAATGGCCGCTCCGGAGACAATCTCTCGACCATGTAAGCCAAATCGGGAGAGCAATGCGTGAATGTTCATCCGGTTATTATTTTGAAGCCTTTATATTCCTACCATGAATAAAGGCCCCGTAAACAAGTCGTTGCAATGAGAGGATAGAAAAAAAGCTGCCGGGTCGTTTCATCAGCGCTCGCCAGATGCGCCCAAGTGCATTGCCATATCTCCCTGAGCGAAGATGCAATGAGGCGGAAAACAAACAGGCACTGCTTATCGACTTGCCTTTTAATGCCATCACCTCCGGAGATAGGTCATTTACACTGAAAAAACGGGACAACACATCAATGATCTCATCTGATTTTTCCTTATCCACAAAACCGCAGGTTTGAGAAGCTGAATGGACGCGAAAGTTTGCAAGCGGTTCGGGTATCCTGATAAAGGGACCGACAAGCCCCAGTCGCAGCCAATAATCGTAATCCGGAACCTGTTTTAGCCTGACATCCCAGTACCCCACTTTTAATAAAGCCTGCCGACGGAAAAACACGCCGGGACCAAGCGGGCACAGGGTATGGGCCAACATTTCCATATAGTTATAATTTGGGGCATCATATATTCCTGTAGTACTCGAAGATTCATCCATAAGATAGTAATCACAATATGAAAGAACAGCGTCAGGGTTATGTTCAAGTGATGATACTGACGTGCTTACAGCATTTGGCAA